>DASWME010000038.1:0-1826 GCA_036399915.1 Thermoanaerobaculia bacterium | reverse complement strand
GGTCCGGGGTCCACTCCGCCAGCAGTTGGCGGGCCTCCTGCTCGCTCATCAGCGGCAGCTCCGAGATCCGCCGCTCGGGATTGGCCACCGCCGCGGCGAGCAGCGCCTCGAAGTGCTCCATCAGCCGCTCCACCGTGGCGGTGTCGAAGAGCTCCACCGCGTACTCCACCGGTCCCAGGAAGCCTTCCGGCGACTCCCGCAGCAGCAGGGTCATGTCGAACCGGGACACCCCCGTATTGGTATCCAGCGACTCGGCCTTGAGGCCCGGGAGGGTGAGCGGAGTCGCTGGTGCGTTGTGCAACGCCAGAGAGACCTGAAACAGCGGCGTCCGGCTCGGATCGCGATGCAGCGACAGGTCCGCGACGAGTTTCTCGAAGGGCAGGTCCTGGTGCGCGTAGGCCCCTAGCGCCACCGTCCGGGTCCGCCGGAGCAGTTCCCGGAACGCCGGGTCTCCGGCAAGCTCGCCCCGCAGCACCAGCGTGTTGGTGAAGAAGCCGATGAGGGGCTCGGTCTCCAGCCGGTTGCGGTTCGCCACCGGCGAGCCCACCGCCAGGTCCTCCTGTCCGCTCACCCGGGAGAGGAGGGCCTGGAAGCCCGCCAGCAGGACCATGAATGGCGTAATCCCCTCGCGCTGCGCCGCCCACCGTACCGAATCCGCCAGGTGGCCGGTGAGCGAGATCGGCAGGCACGCTCCCCGGACGCTGCGCACCGCCGGTCGGGGTCGGTCGGTCGGCAGGTCCAGGGCCGGCGGCAGCCCCGCCAGCGCGCTCCGCCACCAGGCGAGCTGGCTTTCCAGAACCTCACCCCGCAGCCACTCCCGCTGCCACACCGCGAAGTCCGCATACTGCATCGCCAGCTCCGGCAGCGGCGAGGGCTGGCCTAAGATAGCGGCGCCGTAGAGGGCCGACATCTCACGCAGGAAGACCTCGCTGGACCAACCATCCCCGGCGATGTGATGGAAGCTCAGGACAAAGGCATGCTCGTCCGCTCCCAGCCGGATCAGCACCCCCCGGATCAGCAAGCCCGAAGTCAGGTCGAACGGTATCCGGACCTCTTCCCGCATCAGCCCCTTCGCGGTCGGGTTGCGGGCTTCCATGAGCAGAGCGGAGAGGTCCACGACCGGCAGGGGGAACGGTGCCCAGGGGGCAGTCCGCTGCACCGGCCGGCCCTCAATCTCGGCGAAGATGGTCCGCAACGCCTGATGGCGGCGCACAATCTCGCCGGCGGCAGCGGCCAGAGCCGCCACGTCGAGGCCCCCCAAAAGCCGCGCTGCCATCGGGATGTTGTAGAGCGGACTTCCCGGCTCGAACCGGTCGAGGAACCAGAGCCGCTCCTGGGCAAAGGACAGGGGCCGAAGGTCCTCGGCGTCCGCTGTGGACCGCAACGCCCGCTCCGACGAGGAGCGGAAGCCCGCCCCGAACTGTTCCAACTCGGTGGCCAGCCCCTCGATCGTGGAGATCTCGAACAGCCGCCGCAGGGGCAGCTCCACGCCGAAGGACTGGCGAAGCCGCGAGATGAGCTGGGTGGCCAGCAGCGAGTGGCCCCCCATTTCGAAGAAGTCGTCCTGCACCCCCACCCGCTCGCGGCCGAGCACCTCGCACCAGATCTCCGTCAAACGCACTTCCAGAGGCGTCCGGGGTGCGACATATCCACCGTCCACCACCGTCGGGTCCGGCTCGATGCGTGCCAGGGCCCGCCGGTCGACCTTGCCGTTCGGCGTCAGCGGCAGCGCCTCCAGCACCACCATCGCCGAGGGCACCATGTACTCCGGCAACTTCTCCTTCAGATGGCTCCGTAGCGCCGCGAACTCCGGCGCCTCCTGCCCC
>DASWME010000037.1:0-10623 GCA_036399915.1 Thermoanaerobaculia bacterium | reverse complement strand
GGGGCAGGAGGCGCCGGAGTTCGCGGCGCTACGGAGCCATCTGAAGGAGAAGTTGCCGGAGTACATGGTGCCCTCGGCGATGGTGGTGCTGGAGGCGCTGCCGCTGACGCCGAACGGCAAGGTCGACCGGCGGGCCCTGGCGCGCATCGAGCCGGACCCGACGGTGGTGGACGGTGGATATGTCGCACCCCGGACGCCTCTGGAAGTGCGTTTGACGGAGATCTGGTGCGAGGTGCTCGGCCGCGAGCGGGTGGGGGTGCAGGACGACTTTTTCGAAATGGGGGGCCACTCGCTGCTGGCCACCCAGCTCATCTCGCGGCTTCGCCAGTCCTTCGGCGTGGAGCTGCCCCTGCGGCGGCTGTTCGAGATCTCCACGATCGAGGGGCTGGCCACCGAGATCGAGACTCTCCACGGGGGTGCCCGGCGCTCCGCAGCACCGCTGCTGAAGCGGGGTACGGACACCGGTGAGCACCCGCTGTCCTTTGCCCAGGAGCGGCTGTGGATCCTCGACCGCTTCGAGCCAGGCAACCCGGCGTACAACATACCGGTCGCCGTGCGGCTGCGCGGGGACCTCGATGTCTCCGCCCTGGAACGCAGCCTCGACGCCCTGTTCGAGCGCCACGAGTCGCTGCGGACCATCTTTGCGAGCCAGGACGGCCGGGCTGTCCAGTGGATCACCGAGACCGCCTCCTGCCCTTTGCTGCGCGTCGATCTGGGTGCGCTGCCCGAGTCGGATCGGCGCCGTGAGGTGGACCGCTGCATGGCCGCGGAAGCCCTGCGTCCCTTCGATCTGAGTCAGGGACCGCTACTGCGCGCGCTGCTGGTGAGGGAAGGGAAGGCCGAGCACGTCCTGCTGCTCAACATGCACCATATCGTCTCGGACGGGTGGTCGCTCGACGTGCTCGTGCGCGAGCTGGCGGCCTTATACGCCGCGTTCCGGGAGGCGAGGCCCGCGCCGCAGCCCGACCTGCCGGTCCGCTACGTCGACTACGCGGCGTGGCAGCGGCGCTGGCTGAGCGGCGCCGAGCGCGAGGCCCAGCTCGCCTACTGGCGCGAGCGCCTCACCGGCGCTCCGCAGTCCCTGGAGCTGCCCACCGACCGTCCCCGGCCAGCGGTCCGCACCCACCGCGGCAGCTACGCCTCCCGCTGGATTCCGGCCGGCGTGGTCGACCCCCTGCTCGCCCTGGGTGGACGCGAGAACGCCTCATTGTTCATGGTCCTGCTGGCCGCCTTCAAGGTCCTGCTCCAACGGCTCGCCGGCGAGGAGGACATTCTGGTCGGCTCTCCCATCGCCGGTCGGGGCCGTAGCGAGCTCGAAGGCTTGATCGGCATGTTCCTCAACACCCTGGTGCTGCGCACCTCCCTGGCAGGCGATCCGGCCGTGCGCGAGCTGCTCAGCCGGGTGCGGGACACTGCTCTGGACGCCTATGCCCACCAGGATGTCCCCTTCGAGATGCTGCTGGACGAGCTGAAGCCGGAGCGTGACCTCTCCCGTACGCCGCTGTTCCAGGTCTTCTTCAACATGCTCAATCTGCCGGCTGGTGAGGTCCGTCTGCCGGACCTCACCATGGAATCCTTCCCGGTGCCGAACCTGCCGACCAAGTTCGACCTCACGCTTTACGTCCAGCCCCTTCCCGACGGGCTCCGCTTCGACATGGCCTACAACGGCGACCTCTTCGACCGGGAGCGGATAGAGATCATGCTGGAGCAGCTCGCCGGCCTTCTCATCCGCTTCGGTGAAGACCCCGAGGCGCGGATCGGTTCCCTCTCCCTGCTCACACCGCAGGCCGCGGCCGTCCTGCCGGATCCCCGGTCTTCGCTGGGCGACGAGTGGTGGGGCGCGATCCACGAGAAGCTCACTTTCCATGCCCGTAGGGACCCCGGGCGTCTGGCGGTGCGCGACCGCCATGAAGACTGGACCTACGGCGAGCTCGAGGCCCGGAGCAACCGGCTGGCGCACCAACTCGTGGCCGCGGGTCTGCGGCCCGAGGATCCGGTGGTCATCTACGCCCACCGCTGCGCCAGTCTGGTCTGGGCCGTGCTCGGCACGCTCAAAGCGGGCGGCGCGTTCATCATCCTCGACCCGACCTATCCGGCGGCGCGGTTGATCGAGATCCTGAAGCTCGCCTCGCCTCGGGTCTGGCTGCGGCTGGCCGAGGCGGACCGCCCGCCCGCGGAGCTGGAAGAGTTCGGGACCTCCCTGCCCGGGTGCATCCGGCTCGATCTCGATCCAGCGACGCCTGAGGAGCGGACCCTCGCCGGAGAGGGGAGCGAGCCGCCGGCCGTGGAAGTGGGCCCGGACCACCTGGCTGTGATCGCCTTCACCTCCGGCTCGACGGGGCTGCCGAAAGGGATCCTGGGACGGCACGGACCGCTCACCCACTTCCTGCCCTGGCAGGTGGAGAGGTTTGGCCTGCATGGGGACGACCGCTTCAGCATGCTCTCCGGCCTGTCTCACGACCCATTGCAGCGGGACATCTTCACCCCGCTCCAGCTCGGCGCCACGATCTGTATCCCGGATCCGGCGGAGATCGGCGCGCTGGGCCGCATGGCCGAGTGGATGCGGCGCGAGCGGGTTACCGTCGCCCATCTCACTCCGGCCATGGGACAGCTCCTGACGGAGACCGCGCCGGGGACCCCGGCCGTCGAGGTCCCCTCGCTGCGCTACGCCTTCCTGGTGGGCGATGTCCTGACGCGGGTCGACGTGGCGCGCCTGCGCCGCCTCGCTCCGGGAGTGACCTGCGTCAACTTCTACGGCTCGACTGAGACCCAGCGAGCGGTGGGCTACCACGTCTGCCATGAGGATGGAGGAAGTGCCGAGGCGCGGGAGATCCTGCCCCTGGGCCGCGGCATGCAGGACGTCCAGCTCCTGGTGCTGACCCGCGACCGGCGGCTGGCAGGGATTGGCGAGTTGGGGGAGATCGCGGTGCGCAGCCCGCATCTTGCCGCCGGTTATCTGGGCGATCCGGATCTGACCCGCGAACGTTTCCTGCCGAACCCGTTCGGAGAGGCCGGGCCGGGCGACCGGATCTACCGCACGGGCGACCTGGGCCGCTACCGGCCGGACGGCGAGGTCGAGTTCGTGGCGCGGGCCGACAACCAGGTGAAGATCCGCGGCTTCCGCATCGAGCCGGGAGAGATCGAAGCGGCGCTGGCCCGCCATCCGGCGGTGCGCGAGGCGGTGGTCATCGCGCGCTCTGATCATTCCGGCGAGAAGCGGCTGGTAGCCTACGTCGTTCCCCAGGGCGAGCCGGCGCCGCTGCTGCCGTCCGCCAGCGAGTTGCAGGACTTCCTGCGTCAGCGGCTCCCCGAGTACATGGTGCCGCCGGCCTGGGTGGAGCTGGCGAAGCTGCCCGTGACGCCCAACGGCAAGCTGGACCGCCGGGCGCTGCCCGAGCCGGAGTCGGTCCGGCCCGCTGCCGCTGCCTCCTACGTGGCCCCCCACACCGACGTGGAACGGGCGATCGCAGAGATCTGGCAGGAGGTTCTCCAACTCGAAAGCGTGGGGATCCACGACAAGTTCTTCCACCTCGGTGGGCATTCCCTGCTCCTCGTCCGGGTGCATGCCCGGCTGCGCGAGCGGTTCGGACAGGAACTGTCGATGATGGACCTGTTCAGGTATCCCGACATCAGCTCGCTCGCCCAGCACCTGACGCGCAGTCTGCCCGCGCCGTCCGCGCGCGCCAACGAGCGCATCAGCGAGATGGAGCAGGGCAAGTCCCGCCGGCGGCAGCGGCTGGAGAAGAGCCGCGGGATTGCGGGAGGTGCCCGGTGAGCGAGCGCACGGGACTCGAGATTGCCATCATCGGCCTTAGCGGCCGCTTCCCGGGCGCAAAGAGCGTCGAGGAGCTATGGCGGAACCTTCTCGGCGGGGTCGAGTCCATCGTCCGCTTCACGGATGAGGAACTGACTGCGGCCGGCGTACGGCAGGAGATGCTGGAGGACCCCTGTTACGTCAAGGCGGGGGCAGTCGTCGAGGACGCCGACCTCTTCGACGCCGAGTTCTTCAGCCTGACCCCGCGGGAGGCCGAGTTCATCGACCCGCAGCACCGTCTCTTCCTGGAGTGTGCCTGGGAGGCCCTGGAGTCGGCTGGTTACGACCCTGATACCTGCGGCCGGTCTGTCGGCGTCTTTGGCGGCGTGGGCCTGAGCACCTACGCCCTGCTCAACGTCTGGTCGAACCGTGGTTACCTCGCATCCCCGGGTGGCCTGGCGGGAGCCGACAAGGACCATCTAACGACCCTGGTCTCCTGGAAGCTGAACCTGGGGGGGCCCAGCCTCGCTGTCCAGACGGCCTGCTCGACCTCTCTGGTGGCGGTGCACCTGGCAGCCCAGGCGCTGCTCAACGGAGAGTGCGGCATGGCTCTGGCGGGCGGCGCCTCCATCCTCTTCCCCCAGCGGAGCGGCTACCTGTGGACCGAGGGAGGAATCACATCGCCCGACGGTCATTGCCGAGCGTTCGACGCGGAGGCGTGCGGCACGATCTTTGGCAGCGGCGTGGGCGTGGTTGTTCTCAAACGCTTGGAGGACGCCCTCGCCGATGGTGACGCCATCCACGCCGTGATCAAGGGCTCGGCAGTCAACAACGACGGTGGGGACCGAGTGGGTTATGCGGCACCGAACCTGGAGGGTCAGCGGCGAGTCATCCGGGCTGCCCAACTCATGGCTGAAGTGGAACCTGACACCCTCGGTTTCGTGGAAGCCCATGGCACCGGCACGTCTCTGGGCGACCCCATCGAGGTCACGGCGCTGATAGAGGCCTTCCGCGCGGGGACGGATCGTACAGGCTTCTGCGCCCTGGGATCGATCAAAACCAATCTCGGCCATCTCAACACGGCGGCGGGGGTGACTGGCCTCATCAAGGCGGTGCTCGCCTTGGAGCATCGGACGATCCCGCCCACCTTGCACTTCCAGAAACCGAACCCGCGGATCGACTTCGCCTCCAGTCCGTTCTTTGTCAATGCTGAGCCTCTTGTATGGGAAGGTGGAGCCGCGCCGCGCCGCGCCGCGGTCAACTCCTTCGGCATGGGCGGAACCAATGCCCATGTGATCCTGGAGGAGGCTCCGGAGCCAGAGCCCACGACGCCATCGCGTCCCGTCCAGATGCTGGTCCTCTCCGCGCGTAGCGCCGCGGCCCTGGAAGCCGCGACGGACCGCTTGGTCGCGCATCTGGAAGCGCATCCGGAAGAGGCCCTCGCCGAGGTCGCCCATACCCTTCACGTCGGGCGGCGCGGCTTCGGCTACCGGCGGATGGTGCTCGCCCGTTCGCGCGAGGAGGCCGCCCGCGCCCTTGCCGAGCGCGATCCGCGGCGCGTCCTCACTGCTGCGGGCGGCGATCGCGAGCAGCCCGTCTACTTTCTTTTCCCCGGGCAGGGCTCCCAATACGTTGATATGGCCCGCGGACTCTACGAGGCCGAGCCGGTCTTCCGCGAGGAGGTTGATCGTTGCGCGGATCTGCTGCACCCCCGGCTGGGGTTCGATCTGCGCGAGGTGCTGTTCCCGAGTCCGGAGCGGGCCGCCGCCGCAGCGGAACGGCTGGGCCGGACGGCGGTCACCCAGCCAGCCCTCTTCATGGTCGAGCATGCCCTGGCGAAGCTCTGGGTAGAGTGGGGCATCCGGCCCCAGGGGATGATCGGCCACAGTGTCGGGGAGTACGTAGCAGCCTGCCTGGCGGGGGTCTTCAGCCTGGAGGATGCGCTGGCGCTGGTGGCCCTCCGCGGCCGGCTCATCGACGAGCTCCCGGGCGGCGCCATGCTTGCCGTGCCCCTGCCTGAGGAGCGCATCGCGCCGCTGCTCGGCGACCGGCTCTCGCTGGCCGCCGTCAACGGCCCCGCGATGTGCGTGGTCTCGGGAAGCCGGGAGGATGTCGAGCGGCTGCGGCGGGATGCCGAGTCGCTGCTTGCTCCGGACCTCGAGTGCCGGCTGCTCCACACCTCGCACGCCTTCCATTCCGCGGCGATGGAGCCCAACCTGGCCCTCTTCACC
Organism: Thermoanaerobaculia bacterium; assembly: GCA_036399915.1. Taxonomy (GTDB): domain Bacteria; phylum Acidobacteriota; class Thermoanaerobaculia; order Multivoradales; family UBA5704; genus DATARR01. Next base: position 4,638 of record DASWME010000037.1, on the reverse strand, counting down.
GAGGGCGTCCGGCGGATCGGCCTGCAAGCCCCATCCCTGCCTTTCGTCTCGAACGTCACCGGGACTTGGATCACGGCTGACGAAGCCACCGATCCCGCGTACTGGGCACGGCACCTGCGGCAGACGGTGCGCTTCGCGGAGGGGCTCCAGACGCTCGCGGCGGCCTCGCTGGATGGGGTGTTCCTCGAGGTCGGCCCGGGACGCACCCTGACGACTCTGGCACGCCAGCACCCCGCGATGGTGGGCCGGCCGGCCTTCTCCACGCTCCGCCACCGCCACCCCCAGGACGCGGGGCCGGATCAGGAGATTCTGCTGCGGACTCTGGGACAGCTCTGGCTGGCCGGCGTGCCGGTGGATTGGCGGGCTTACTACGCGCGCGAGCGGCGTCGGCGCCTCCCGCTGCCCACCTATCCCTTTGAGCGCCGGCGATACTGGATCGAGCCCGGGCTGGAGACGCGCCCCGCCGCCCCGGCCTCCGCGCCGGAGTGGGTTTCCGCCCCTCTCCCCGCGCCCGCAGAGGGTCGAGCCCGTTGGCTGGTTTTCGCGGACGGCAGCGGCCTCGGAGTCGACCTCACCCGCCGGTTGGAGGCCCAGGGGCAGGAGGCGGTGATCGTCGAGCATGCCAGGGACTACGGTACCCTGCTGCGCCAGGTAGGGCTCGGAGCAGATCTGCGGATCGTCCATCTCTGGAACCTGGACGGCAACGGCTCCGTGACGAAGCGTCTGGCGGCTCAGGTACGCGCTACGGAGAGCCTGCTGGGTCTCTCGGAAGCACTCGGCGAACTGGACAGGGAGGGCTCGGTCCCGGTCACCCTTGTGGCCGAGGGTGTCCAGGCGGTGACCGGCCGCGAGCGGGTCCTTCCGGAAAACGCGCCGCTCCTTGCCGCCTGCGAGGAGCTGCCGCGGGAGAACCCGCGCCTGGCGCTCTCCTTGGTCGACCTGGAAGTGGGAGCATCCCAAAACGGTGCGGCCGATCTCCTGCTGACCGAACTGCTCGTGGGTCAGACCGGTGCCCTGATCGCCTACCGGGAAGGCCACCGCTGGCAGCGGACCGGCCCGGGAGAGGCGGAGCGGAAAGAGGCCCGCCAGCCCGCGGAGGCGTACCATCCGCGACCCAACCTTAAGACAGCCTACCTGCCGCCTGGCACCGATGCCGAGCGGGAGATCGCCGCCGTCTGGCGCGATCTGTTCGGCATCGCCGAGATCGGCGTCTACGACGACTTCTTCGACCTCGGAGGCCATTCGCTCCTGATTACCCGGATGGCGTCCCGCATGCGCGAGGCGCTCGGGGTGGAGCTGCCCTTGCGGACCTTCTTCGAGGAGCGCACGGTGGCTGGTCTGGCAGCGGCTGTGGAGCGTCAGTGGGCCGCTGGGGTCGAGAGTCCGCCGCTCGTGCGCGTGGCCCGGGATGGGGATCTGTCTCTGTCGTTCGCCCAGCAGCGGCTCTGGCTGCTGGACCAACTCGCGCCGGGCAACCCGTTCTACAACCTCTCGGGCGCGCTGCGGCTGAACGGCGCGCTGGATGCCGGAGTGCTCGCGAGCGTGGTGAGGGAGGTGGTACGACGCCACGAGACGCTGCGCACCGGCTTCGCCAGCGTGGACGGCCGGCCGGTGCAGCGGATCGCACCGGCGCTCGGTTTCGAGCTACCCGTTGTCGATCTGAGCGACAGGCCTGCCAGTGAAAGGGAGGCCGAGGCTCGACGGCTCGCGGCCGAGCAGGCCAGACATCCCTTCGACCTCGGCCGGCCACCGCTGCTGCGGGCGAGCCTGCTGCGGCTGGGCGTGGCGGAGCACGTCCTGCTCTATGCCATGCACCACATCGTCTCGGACGGTTGGTCCATGGGCGTGCTGATCGGGGAGGTGGCCCGTCTCTATGCGGCCTTCACCGAGGGGAAGCCCTCGCCATTGCCGGAGCTGCCGGTCCAGTACGCCGACTTTGCCGCCTGGCAGCGGGGCTGGCTGCAAGGCGAGATCCTGGAGCGCCAACTGGACCACTGGCAGGAGCGCATGGCCGGGGCGCCGGTCGTGGAACTACCCACGGACCGGCCGCGCCCGCCGGTGCAGAGCTTCCGGGGGGCCACCTGGCGGACCTCGCTTTCCGCCGAGCTTTCCTCGTCCCTATCGGCCCTGGCGCGGGAGCATGGGGTCTCGCTGTTCATGGTCCTGCTCGCCGGATTCGATGCCTTGGTCAGCCGCTACACGGGTCTGGAGGACATTGTCGTGGGTACGCCCGTGGCGGGGCGCACCCGGGCGGAGTTGGAAGGGCTGATCGGCTTTTTCGTCAATACCCTGGTGCTGCGCACGGACCTCGGCGGCGATCCGCCGGCTTCGGAGGTGTTGTCGCGGGTGCGCGACACGGCGGTGGGGGCCTATGCCCACCAGGATCTGCCGTTCGAGCACCTGGTGGAGAAGCTGCAGCCGCAGCGGGACCTGTCGCGCAACCCGCTGTTCCAGCTCATGTTCAATCTGCTGAGCGCGCCGGCCGAGCGGGTAGAGGCTGGGGACCTGTCGCTGTCGCGCCTGGAGTCGCCGGGCAGCACGGCGCTGTTCGACTTGCAGGTGTATCTGACGGAGACGGAGCAGGGGATCGCCACTGCGTGGGAGTACGCGACGGACCTGTTCGAGGCGCCGACGGTGGAGCGTCTGGCGCACCACTTCGCAATCCTCCTGGAGGGAATGGCGGCGCAGCCCGAGGCGCGGTTGTCCGAGTTGTCCCTGCTGACCGAGGCCGAACGCGATCAACTCTTGGTGGAGTGGAATACCACGGGTCGCGAGGTGCCAGGAGGGTGCGTCCACGAATGGATCGCGGCGCAGGCGGCGCGGGCTCCGGAGGCGGTGGCCGTGGTCTTCGGTGCGGAGTCACTGACCTATGGCGAATTGGAGCGCCGGGCCAACGGCTTGGCGCGGCGGCTGTGCGTGCTCGGCGTAGGTCCGGAGGTGCGGGTGGGCGTGGCCCTGGAGCGCTCGCTGGAGATGGTGGAGGGTCTGCTCGCGGTGCTCAAGGCCGGGGGTGCCTATGTGCCGCTCGATCCGAGCTATCCAGCGGAGCGGCTGGCCTTCATGCTGGCGGATTCCGGAGTGGCGGTCGTGCTGACGCAGGAGTCCGTACGGCCGGGCCTGCCGGAGTTCGGCGGCGCGTGGGTGCTGCTGTCGCCAGGCGCCCGGGAGGAGGCGAAGCTCGCCCGCGCGCCGCGCAGTGGGGTCGGGCCGGACAACGCGGCCTACGTGATCTATACCTCGGGCTCGACGGGACGGCCAAAAGGGGTGCAGATCCCCCACGGCGCGCTCGCCAACTTCCTCGTCTCCATGGCCGAGCGGCCGGGGCTCGGGGCGCGGGACGCGCTGCTGGCCGTGACCTCGCTGTCGTTCGACATCGCCGGGCTGGAGCTCTACCTGCCGCTGATGATGGGCGGCCGGGTGGTGCTGGCGAGCCGCGAGGAGGGGACTGACAGCCGGCGGCTTCAGGTGCTGATCGACTCGTCGGGCGCCACGGTGCTGCAGGCGACTCCAGCCACCTGGCGCCTGCTTCTGGAGTCGGATCGGCAGGGAGGCGAAGGCCTGAAGGCGCTCTGCGGCGGTGAGGCGCTGCCGCCAGCGCTCGCCAAGAGCCTCCTGGAGCGGGTGGGCTCGCTGTGGAACGTCTATGGTCCCACCGAGACCACGGTCTGGTCGACGGTCGAGGAGATCCGGGAGGGCGGGCTGATCTCCATCGGCCGGCCGATCGCCAACACCGAGGCCTACGTGCTCGACGGTTGGGGGAACCCGCTGCCGGTGGGGGCTGCCGGCGAGCTGTACCTGGGCGGCGCCGGGCTGGCCCGGGGCTACCTGGGCCGGCCGGAGCTGACGGCGGAGAAGTTCGTGCCGAACCCGTTCGGGGCTCCCGGCTCGCGGCTGTACCGGACGGGCGACTTGGCCCGCTACCGCGCGGACGGCCGCCTGGAGTGCTTGGGGCGCATCGACCATCAGGTGAAGGTGCGGGGCTTCCGTATCGAACTGGGAGAGATCGAAGCGGCGCTCTGCCGGCACCCGGAGGTTACCGCGGCCGTGGTGGTGGCGCGGGATGAGGCCGCGAGCGACCGGCGGCTGGTGGCCTATGTCGTGCCGCGGCGGACCGGCGCGGACCTTGCGGGCGAACTGCGCGCCTGGGTGCGGCGGAGCCTGCCGGAGTACATGGTGCCGTCGGCCTGGGTGCAGCTCGAGACGCTGCCGCTGACGCCGAACGGCAAGGTGGACCGCAAGGCGCTGCCGGCTCCGGCGGTGGAGCTGAGGACCTCGACAGCGCCGCGCACGCCTATCGAGGAGGTGCTGGCGGGCCTCTGGGCGCAGGTGCTCGGCGTTGAGACCGTGGGGGCCGAAGACAGCTTCTTCGACCTCGGCGGCCACTCGCTGCTGGCGACCCAGGTGGTCTCGCGGGTGCGTGGGGCCTTCGGAGTGGAGCTGCCGCTACGCCGGATCTTCGAGGCTCCGACCTTGGCGCGTCTGGCCGGTGAGATTGAGGCGGCGATGCGGGCAGACCGGGGCATGGAGGCTCCGCCTCTGCGGCCGGTGCCTCGGGATGGCGATCTTCCCCTCTCCTTCGCGCAGGAGCGGCTCTGGTTCCTCGACCGGCTCCAACCGGGCTCCACGGCCTACAACATG
>DASWME010000036.1:0-3918 GCA_036399915.1 Thermoanaerobaculia bacterium | reverse complement strand
CTGTGGTCGAGCGACGGCACCGACGCGGGCACGCGCCTGGCGGCCGACCTGACGGCCGGCGAGGAGGACTCGCACCTTGAGGCGCTGACCGCGATGGGCGACAAGCTCCTGTTCGTGCGCGAGTCGAGCGAGCTCTGGATCAGCGACGGCACGCCGGGCGGCACCACGCTCCTCGGCGACGTGGCATGGAGCAACCCGTACATGAACGCGCCCATCGTCGTCCTCGGCTCGCGGGCGCTGGTGTTCACCGGCTACGAGCTCTGGGTCACCGACGGGACCGCGGCGGGGACCGCTCGCGTTGCGGCGGTGGACGCCTCCGGCCTGATCACCGAGCCGGTCGCGTATCAAGGCTACGTTTATTTCGCGATGAGCACGGGCCCGGCCACCGAGCTGTGGCGGAGCGACGGCACGGCGGCCGGCACCACGCCGGTGCTCGACGCGGCGGGCCAGGCGATCCTCGCGCCCCAGGCGCTGCGCGAGTTCGCCGGCAAGCTGATCTTCATCGCCGCCCACGGCGGCGACATGGCTCTCTGGGCGTCCGACGGCACGCCCGGCGGCACGACGCCGCTCACCCGTGTGCAGCGCGGCCGCGCCGACCCGCCCTTCCCCTGGGAGCTGGTGCGCGCCGGTGATCGGCTCTTCTTCTCGGCTTATGATACGGCGACGGGGTGGGAGCTGTGGGCGCTGCGGCCCTGAGCGCACGGCAGATGAGGAGTCGGAGACTTTATGAAGATCAAGCTGACCAGCGTAATGGTGGGCGATCAAGACAAGGCCCTGAAGTTCTATACAGAGGTTCTGGGTTTTGTCAAGAAGACAGACCTGCCGGCAGGAGGCGCCAGATGGTTGACCGTTGTTTCCCCCGAAGGGCCAGATGACATCGAGTTGCTTCTCGAGCCCACCGGCTTCCCGGCTGCCAAGACCTACCAGAAGGCTCTCTTCGAGGCAGGGATCCCTTTGACGGCATTTGCCGTTGAGGACCTCCAGAAAGAGTACGAACAGATGAAAGAGGCGGGCGTGGTGTTCCGTACGGAGCCAACGAAGACGGGGCCGGTCACCATCGCCGTATTCGATGATACTTGCGGCAACCTCATACAGCTCTATCAGGTCTGATCGCTGCTGCCTGACTGACAACTCGTGCAAGCCACGCGGGGCGGCCCCATGGGGCCGCCCCGGCGGGAAGATCGGTCTTCTTCGCTGGGACGGGGATCAGTAATCGATTCTGCCGTCGGCGGTGATCTCGAAGGCGCCGGTGATCAGGTTCTGCATCACCGTGAAAGTGGCGCTGCCGCTCGCGTCCTCGAACCGGCCCGTGCCGCCGGTGAAGCTGAAGACCCCGGTGCCGATGCCGGTGGTGAGATCCAACGACGCGTCCGTGATCACGCCGTTGAGCTCATCGCCGTTGGCCGCCGTGAACGTGGCCGACCCGCTGGCCAGCACGCGGTTGGGATCGTTCGGGTCGGGAGCGAAGGCGAGCGTCCCGGTCTCGGTGAACAGGCCGAGGTGGGTCGCTCTCCCCGTGGCCTGGATGGTGCCCTCGATCACGGTGCCCGCACCGCTCAAGTGGAAGGGGCGTTCGACGGCTTCTGCGGGACGGGACGCGAGCAGCGGGAAGAGGGCCAGCAGGAGGACGAGTAGGTTGAGAGAGCGCTTCATCGGAATTCTCCTTTCGTTGTGGTGGGCGTCGGTGTGCGCCCTTCGGGGGAGTTGAACGAAAGGGGGCCCGCAAGTCCCTCACGGGATTCCAGTATATTTCCGGGTCGAGATGAGCAAGCACACCTCCAAGAGCGCCTATGCCGCCGCCGGCGTCGACATCGACGCCCAGGAGCAGGGGCTCGCCCGGGTCAAGAGGCTGGCGAGATCGACCTTCACTCCCGGGGTCCTTTCAGAGATCGGCAGCTTCGGCGGCCTGTTCCGGCCGGACCTCGCGGGCCTGGCCGAGCCGGTCCTGGTGGCCTCGGCCGACGGCGTGGGGACCAAGCTGGCGGTGGCGCGCATGGCCGGGGACTACTCCTCGGTCGGCCGCGACCTGGTCAACCACTGCGTCAACGACGTCCTGGTCCAGGGGGCCGAGCCGCTCTTCTTCCTCGACTACGTGGGCGCCGGGGTCCTGGAGCCGGAGAAGATGGTGGAGCTGGTCTCCGGGGTGGCGGACGGCTGCCGCGAGAACGGCTGCGCCCTCTTAGGCGGCGAGACCGCCGAGATGCCCGGCTTCTACCAGCCGGGCGACTACGAGCTGGTGGGCTTCATCGTCGGCCTCGTGGACCGGCCGCGGGTGCTCGACGGCTCGCAGGTGCGGCCGGGCGACGTCCTGGTGGGGCTCCCCTCCTCGGGGCTCCACACCAACGGCTACTCGCTCGCCCGCAGGATCGTCTTCGAGCAGGCGGGCCTCGGCATCGCCGACAAGGCTCCCTGGGACAGGAAGCGGACGGTGGGGCAGGCGCTCCTCGCGCCCCACCTCTCCTATCTCAAGCCCGTCCGGCCGCTCCTCGGCCACGCCGCCCTCCACGGCATGGCCCACGTCACCGGCGGCGGCATCACGGACAACCTGCCGCGCATCCTGCCCGCGGGGACGCACGCGCTGATCCGGGTGGGGAGCTGGCCGGTCGCCGCCCTCTTCCACTTCCTCCAGGAGACGGGGGAGGTCGAGACCGAGGAGATGTTCCGCGTCTTCAACATGGGGGTCGGCATGGTCCTAGCGGTCGGTCCCGCCGGTCTGGCCGAGGTCCTCGGGCTGCTGCGCTCCGTAGGCCAGAAGAGCTTCGTCATCGGCACCGTGCAGTCGGGGGGCTCGGGGGTGGTCTACGACCTCGGGGCCCAAGAGGCTCTCGCCGAGACCTGATGGCCACCCCGATCGCCATCCTCCTCTCGGGCCGGGGGAGCAACTTCCTGGCGATCCACGCCGCCATCGCGCGGGGCGAGGTGCCGGCCGAGATCGTGCTGGTCGTGAGCAACGCCGCGGACGCGCCGGGGCTCGCCAGGGCGCGGGAGCTGGGGCTGCGGACGGCCGCCATCCCCCACCAGGGGGAGCCGGGGCGGCGGGCCCACGAAGAGAAAGTGATCGCGGCGCTCAAGGAGGCGGGGGCCGGGTGGGTCTGCCTCGCCGGCTACCTGCGCCTGCTCTCGCCGGCGTTCGTCGCGGCCTTTCCGCAGCGGATCGTCAACATCCACCCGAGCCTGCTCCCCGCCTTCCCCGGGCTCGACGCCCAGGCCCAGGCGTTCGCCCACGGCGTCAGGGTCTCTGGCTGCACCGTGCACCTGGTGGACGAGGGGCTCGACAGCGGCCCCATCGTGGTGCAGCGGACCGTGCCGGTGCTCGACTCCGACACGGCGGAGAGCCTCGCGGCGCGCATCCTCGAGACTGAGCACCAGGCCTACCCGGAAGCTCTGCGCAGGTTGCTGACGGAACCCTGGCGGATCGAGGGGCGGCGGCTCCTGTTCGGTCCCCCGTCCGGGCGGGAATAGGCGGGACCGAGGGCCGGTTGTGCCTCCTCGCGCGATGGCGGAAGGGGGCTTTGACAGGACGGGAGAGAGGGCGCCGCGGGCGGGAATGACGGATGGCGTCGGTCTGTTGTACAATGCGGTCGGGACGGGGCGGTGGGATTGACAGCGAACCTCGGTCCCGCGGCCTGGAATAAGGGCCGTGGGCGGACGGTTGTAACTCCCTGCGAACGACGAAGCGAAGCGAGGCGGGGCGGCGAGAGGGTTGACACCCGGGCCGGCCTGCCCTACACTTCGCATCCCCTCGCAACGAGGGGGCGGCCCGAGGGCCGCGGTGTTGGCGTCGGTTCTTTGAAAACCAGATAGAGGAAGAGAGAGTAAGTCAGCGGCCTGCTTCCGAGCTCGTCCTGTCCCCTTGGTGGGGTCAGGGTTGCGGGCGGAAGCGATTCCGAATGCAAAGAGCCGGTGGTGCTGGTTAGC
>DASWME010000035.1:0-4406 GCA_036399915.1 Thermoanaerobaculia bacterium | reverse complement strand
GACGGCTGCCCAGCCCGTCCCAGCTGCGGTACGCACAACGGGCGACCCCGGCGTCGAGGAAGTACGAGCCGCCGCGCACAGCACGGAGGGATTGCGAAGGTGCTCCGAGATCTTCCCGGCCATCCGTACTTACGTAGGGATACGCCTTCACAACGCTCCTCGTCCACTCCCAGACGTTACCGCTCATCTCGTCACATCCCCAGGGGCTGGCTCCTCCGGGAAAACAGCCGAGGGCGCTGACGCATCCGACTCTGGTTTCCAGGGTGTTGGCCCGGTCCGGATCGAAATCGTCACCCCACGGGTACCTCCGCCCGTCAACCCCGCGCGCCGCCTTCTCCCACTCCACTTCAGATGGCAGGGTGACCACCAGGCGTCCACTGGCGAGACCCTCCCAGAGCTCCCGCGGCTCCGCTGCCTTTCCTCCTCGGGCCATGCGCTCCGCCGCCTCGCCCTTCAGCTTCTCGCCCAACCAGCGGCAATAGGCCAGGGCCTCGAACCAGGTGACGAGGACTGCCGGATGGTTGGAGAGACCTTCCAGAGCCCTGCGGTTCCCCAGCTCATGAGAGGTGTCCGCCACGAAGGCGGAGAGCTGCTGGACCGTCACCGGATACCGCGCCATGTAGAAGGTCGGCAGGACCACCTCGTGCTGGGGGTGCTCGTCCTCAAAGGCCTTAGGATCGTCCTTGCCGCTCCCCATCCGGAACGGGCCGGCGGAGACCTCGACGAAACCCAGGAGCGGATCGCACGGCAGGAACCAGCGGTTCGGGTCGAAGCGCGGATCGCCCAGCTTCGCCAGGGTGCGGCCGGCCAGGGCCCGCTCGGCAACGGGAAACCGGCTGTCGCCGAGGAGGCGGACCAGCCAGCGCCGCAGCCGCTCCAGCTTAGGCAGGTTGGCAGGGCTGACCTGGGAGAGGCTCGCTGACTCGGCCACCGCCTGGCCGGCGAGATGGGCTCCCCAGGCGTCGGCCAGATCGTTTTCCGGCGCGTCCGGCTCCCGCCAGCAGAGCGCCTCGGCAAGCTGCCAGACGCTCGGCACCGCTCCCCGCGCCGCCTTGGCCCCGGCGAGCAGCACCACCTCCCGCCAGCGGGCCGGATCGCTGCGCGCGAGCTCCGCCACCCGGTCCGGCCACCAGCGCTCCCCGGTGAGATGGCAGGCTGCCAGATACTCCTGGAACGTGCGGTGCGGGAACGTGTACACCCCCACCCCGCGAGGCTCCAGCAGACCCGCCCGGTCCCGCAGGTACTCGACGAGGAGGCCGAGCTTCGCCTCCGGGTTCAGGCGCAGCAGGCTGGTCACCAGGCGCCCCTCGTCGAGGTCCGCGGTGCCGCTGAGATCCGTCTGGGCACCGTGGCATTCGCAGGCCAACTCTTCGAGCACGGCGCGGACCTTTTCCCGCCCCACGTTCAGGAACTCGCTCAGGCTCGGCTGCGGCAGCACCGGCTCGCCGCGGGCGTCAAACCGCACCCTCTGCTTCTCCCAGGCGTCAAGCAGAAGGTCAACGGCGTGGGCATACAGCTCCTCCCGCCGTTCCGGCAGGCTGCCCCCGCGCCATGCGTGGAGGCTCGCCATCAGGGTCAGCAGCAGGGGCCGCCGGGCGAGGCCCAGCAGGCGGTCGCCGGTGAAGACCGCGCGCTCGAGCAGCACTGCGCGGCCCTGCGCATCCTCCTCCGGGAGCCGGCCGAGAGCGGCCATCTGGGCATACCACCGCGAGATGAACCAGCGGATCTGGCCGCGGCTGAACGGCGCGAGCTCTCCCTCGGCGAAGCCCGGCAGCTTCCATTCCTGGTTGCGATAGGCGTAGGTGCGGCTGGTCAGCAGGACCCGGCACTTTCCAAGGCTCTGGCAGAAGCTCTCCACCGCCTGCCGGATCTGCTGGCGGCGCGTCTCCGCCTCCGGTACTTCGTCGAGCCCGTCGAACAGCACCAGGCCGCCTTTCGTGAGCAACTCCTCCTTGAGGTGCGGCAGATACTCGCCGAGGCCGCACGCCTGCAGGTCGCGTTCGAGGAAGGCCCAGAGGTGCTGCGCCGTGGCTCCCACGCCCGGCTCCGGCAGCCCCGTGGCCGCGAAGTCCCGCAGCACGATCCGTACCGGCAGGAGAGCCTTGTACCGCCAGGGCTGGGGCTTTGGCCTTCCCTTCTTCCCCGAGAAGCGAAGGTATTCCTCTTCCTCCTCCTCTTCCGGCAGAGGTGATCGCAACACCTTCAGGTTCACGTCCGTCCGGCCGAGGGCCTCCCCTGCCAGGCAGAGGGCGACGAAGCTCACGAAGGTGCTCTTGCCGCTCCCAGGATCTCCCAGCAGGACGAGGCGGGGGTGGCGGTCGAGCAGTGCCAGAGCGGAGAGGGGGCGCCGATCTTGGGGGGCCGCAGCGGGCCGCCCCTTGGGAAACTTCTCCTCGGCGCTTGTGGTGAGGAGGGCGGTGTAGACGGCGTCGAGCCGCAGCCGCGCCTCCCGGTCGTGCGCCAGGGCCGGATCGACTCCCGAGAGGGCCAACCCCTCGGTCTGACACACGAGGCGATGCAGGAACGCCGAGCGCAGCGTGGCCGCGTCCGCCCCCGGTCCGGGCTGGACGTAGGTGGTAACGATGTCGCGCCCCGCTGCCTGCCCGCCCGCTCCGGCCGCCACGCCGCCGGACTGGGCGATGGCGCCCGAGCCGTGGAGCTTGGCCTCGAGGGCAGCCACCTGGGCGCGCAGGCGCTCGAGCTCGCTTGCGGCGTCAGGATCGGTCATCGTCCCGGGTCCCCCGACCGGTCCGGCCGGCCGAGACGTCGCCGGTTACGCTGCCGCCCACCGCAACACCCCCTTCTCCGGCCGCCACCGCGCCGGGACCCTGGGCAATCGCGCCCGAGCCGTGGAGATTCGCCTGGTAGGAGGTGCCCCGGCCGGCGGAGTCGAGAAGCTTCGCCACCTCGGACGCCAGATCGGGATCGGCTTCGAGAATCTTCACGAGTTGGCGGCGCAGCCCTGCCCGGGCGTCGCCGTCCTCTGGAGCCTCGGCGACCTCCTCCGCCGCTCCGCGGGCGCGCGGGCTCTCTTCCACCGGTTTGCGGAGCTTCGCCCAAAGCTTGCGGCCGAGCTCGAACGCCTCCTCTCCCACCTTCTTTCCCGTCGCCTTGATGGCCTCCGTGGCGCCGGTCACCAGGTGAGGCAGCACCGGCGCGAGAGCGATCACCAGGGCATCCGCGAGCAGCTTCAGGTCCATGCGGGCCTCCTTTCCGGCTCCTGCGGCTCCGATTTTATCGCGCTGGCACGCACACTCTGGATTCCCGAAATGAGGCGTCTTGTCCTACCTCCACAGAGTACAATGAGCGGAAGCATGGCCGAGGAGAGCCTATGAGCCGCGCAGCCGTTGATGACATCCTCGATCGGATCAGGCAGCTCCCCGAAGAAGACCGCCGCCTGCTCGATGAACTGCTCGCCCAGCAGGAAGACCAGGAGTGGCGCGAGGAAGCCGCCAAGGCGAGGAAGATGGCCCAGAGCCAGGGAATCGACCAGGAGGCTATCGATCGCGCCGTCCATGCCGTGCGCCATGGTGAATGAAGGTCTTCTTCGACACCAACGTCTATGTGGCGGAGGCTCTCCTTGGTGAAGCCGCCGCACGCATGCTCGAGGCAACCTCCAGGGCCTCTTGGCGCATCTTCATCAGCCCTCACGCACTCGACGAGATCGAGCGCGTTATGGCGGAACGCCTCGGCTTCTCACGTCGCTTCGCCGTCCTCACACGCAAGCGTGCCAGGCGCCGCGCCACCCTCGTAGAGCCCGCGCCCTCCCGCCACCGGGTGCCGGGAGATCCTTACGATAGCCCTATTCTTCAAGCCGCTCTTGCGGCAGGTGCAGATTTCCTCGTCACCAACGACACCGATCTCCTGTCGCTTTCTCCCTACGAGGGACTGCGGATCCTCTCGATGAGCGACTATTACCGTCTGCTGCAAGATCACCAGCTTCTGGCCTGAAGAGGCCACAGGGTTCAGAGGCCAGAGGAGATAGGAGCAAGACGACACGAAATCCGATGCTGTCGCTGCGGACGACCGGCTCAGGACAGCCGCGGCACGCACCAAGGGCGAGCCCGGAACCGTCGAAGAACGAGATCACCCCTCGTGGATCGCGGTCGTCGGCTCCGTCTGCGCCGCGCGCAGCGCCGGCAGCCCTGCGGAGAGGAGCGCCACCGCAGAGCTCTCCTCAGCGACCGGGAGGCAATTCCCTCAGCTTCGCTGGGCGGCGACATCTCAGCGGCGTACAGTGCCGTTGCACGCGTCGACGGTCACGTTGGACACGTTCTCCGAGGCGTTGCTCGCGTGCAACGGGGCGTTGTACGCGTGCAATGAGGCGTTGTACGCCTGCAACGGGACGTTGCTCGCGAACCGCGGGCCGTTGTATGGGATCATTCAAGCAATGCCTTCATGCAGCG
>DASWME010000034.1:0-18772 GCA_036399915.1 Thermoanaerobaculia bacterium | reverse complement strand
GGCCCGCTGACCCTCGTGCTCCTCGCCGAGCAACGCGCCGACAGGCAGGGCGGGCACGGCGATGCGGCCGGACAGGGCCGACTCGGGCAGCAGCGAGACCTCCGGGCCGCCGAGCTGGTAGAGGTCGAACCCGTAGGCGAGATCCCGCGACGAGTCGCGTTGCCAGGTGAGGACGAGGCGGGTCTCGTCGTAGCCGAGCCCGAGCCGCGCCGCGCCGCCGTAGCGGCTCCAGGAACCAGCCCCCTCGGTGCGGCCCGCCTCGTAGTGGACGCCTAGGGCAGGCTGCAGCCGCCATAGCCCTCGCCGGTGAAAGCCGCCCCAGGCGGCGGTCAGGGAGGCGATCCGCTGCTCCAGCGCTTCTCCTCTCCGCACCGGCTCAACCTCGTTCCACAGCGCACGGCCGGCGAGGTTCAGCCAGCCGCCGCTCCACTGCCAATCCCGGCCGGCCCACAGCTCGATTCCCTGACGGTCGAGGTCGAGCAGGTTGCCGCGGCGGGCTACATCCTCCTCCTCGGTCGGCCGCTCCTCCGAGCGGAAGAGGTGCGCGCCCACCTCGACCGGCCAGCCCCGCCAGGCCGCAGCGAGGGCGCCACCCTCGGGCCAGCCCCGCTCGCCGGTCGCGGCGAGGGCCAGCCAGTCGAGCCGCCCTACCACGTCGCCGCCGCGTAGCCCCAACTCCCAGACGCCGCCGGTGGACGCGGCGCTGCCGCCGAGCAGGGGGAACAGCTCCTGCCGCCCCAGACTGTACGGCCGGCCCGGCGGCACCTCGGCGCGGGCGAACGGCTCCGGCCGCTCCGGCGCCGGAGGAGGCACGGCCGGCGCTAGCTCGCGGGGAAGCTCGACGTGGGCCGGCGCGGCGGGCGCGGGGAGGGCCAGGCGGCGGAGGTCGAAGCCGTCCGGCTCCAGGGAGAGAAAGAACAGGGCCGAGCCGTCCAGCGCGGGGGCGGGAGCCAGCGCTGCCCCCTGCGTGCGGGTGAGGGGCACGGGCGCGCCCGCTGCCGGGTCGGCGGGGAAGGCGTAGAGGTCGATGAAACCGCGGGCTCCGACCACGGCGTAGACCGTGCGGCCGTCCGCGCTCCAGGCGGGCGAGGAGACCGTCCCCTGCGCGGGCGGCGCCAGCTCGGCCGTGCCGCCGCCGTCCGCCTCCTGGATCACCAGCCGCCAGGAGCCCTCCCGGTGCCGGGCGTAGGCGATCCGCCGGCCGTCTGGCGCGATGCGCGGCCGGTCGTAGACCTCCTCGACGGAGGGCTCGGTGAGATTTCGCGCCTCGCCGGTGGCGAGGTCCACCCGCACGATCTGGGAGAAGCCGTCGCGGTTGCGCACGGCAACGGCCCAGCGGCCATCAGGCGCCGGATCGGGGTCGCGCAGGTCGGCCTCGCGGGTGATCCGCCGCACCTCGCTGTTCTCAGGAGTCCACAAGAAGAGATCGGGATGGAGGAAGCCCTCGCCGTCCGATTCGTAGCGGACGAAGAGAATCGACTTGCCGTCCGGCATCCAGCGCGGCGCGGTGGGGTCCGTGCCGTCGTGCCCCTCCAGGCTGTGGAGGACCTTGCGGGGCAGGGGCCTGGTGCGCACGGCCGGCACGTCCTCGGGGTCCCGCTTGAGGATCTCCTCCTGGCGCTCGCGGAACTTTCTCTCGGCCTCCTCGTCCGGCTCCGTGGACCAGACGACCAGCCGGGCGGGGCGGTCCTTGGCGCGGAGCACGATGGCGATCCGCTGGCCGTCGGGCGAGACGGCGGGGGCGCCGGTCGTCCACGCGAGGTCCTGCCACAACTCGCCCTCGGCCCGCTGCGGTCCGCTGCGGCGCTCGGCCTCGATGGCCCGCCAGGTCAGCTCGGCCCGGAAGCGATCGTAGAGGTCGGCCGGCGAGTCGCCGAAGACGCCGCGGAAGGCGTCGTCGAAGCGCCGGGCCGCGCGGGCCGTCATCCGCGCCCACAGCTTGCGCAGGCTCCCCGGACCGGCGCGTTCCTCGAGCCATTCGAGGTAGGCCGAGCCAAGCAGGTAGGCCATGGACCCGCCCCCCCAGGTCTCGGTGTCCGAGGCGAGGCGCCCGTAGGAGGGGAGCTTGCCTCCTTGCGCCCACCGCCGGAGCACAGCGGCTCGCAAGTCGCCGTTGGGCCGTCCCGAGCCGGTGAGCCGGCCCTCGACCACCGTGGCGTAGCCTTCGGTCACCCAGCGCGGAGCGCCGAGGGCGATGGGCCCCACCGGCACGAGCCCGGCGAGCAGCCGCCGCACGGGGTTGCGCGACGGGCGCAGCAGGTGGACGAGGTGGGTCTCCTCGTGGACGACGAGCAGCTCGGCCCAGTCGGTGTAGTGGCCGATCTCCGAGGAAGGGCCGGGCGGGCTCGTCCACAGCACCATGCGCGGCCAACCGAGGAAGGGGAGGGCCGTGCCGTTGGGGTCCGAGACGGGATCGGAGACCAGCACGTCCACCACTTCGGGCGGCTCGTACCCGACCTCGGCCACCACCCGCTCGCGGATCGACTCCAGCCGGGCGGCGGCCCCCCGCGCCCACGCCTCAGACGCGGCGGGATAGTGGACCCGGAAGTGGGGCGTCGAGAGCGTGCGCCAGTCGGCGGCGGGTCCCTGGGCGCTGGCCGGCCCCGCAAGCGCCAGCGCGGCGAGAAGGACGAGAAGGGCGGAGCGGGGCCTCACACCTTCTTCGGCGGCAGATCCCGCGCCTGGGGGTCGTCCTGGAAGCCGTGGTGGTTGTGGCTGCCGTCGCAGAAGGGCTTGTTCTGGGATTGCCCGCAGCGGCAGAGCGAGACGATCGTGCGCCCGCCGAGGCCGTAGGCCTGGCCCGTCGGGTCGAGGATCTGGAGGTCTATCCCCTCCAGCCGGAGAGGGCCGTTCTTCATTACGGTGATCTTGGAGTCTGCCATGGTGTCCTCCTCACGAAGAGGCCGGCGCGCCCGCCGGACCCGATGCCCGCCGAAGCGTCCCTTACAAGAAGCGCGCCGTCAATCCCCATCTCCTATTCACCCTTTTGCTGGCGGGGCGGTCTACCCTCCGAAGCCTCACCCTCTGTCTCCCTCTCCCTGACGGGAGAGGGAGGACCATCAGGAGGCGGTGTTGCCGATAGGGGCTGCATCGGTTTGGAATCGTTCCCCCTCTCCCGTCAGGGAGAGGGGGCCAGGGGGTGAGGCCTCGAAGGGGCAGACCCGTCCGGACGCCAAGATGTGTATGAGGGGTGGATCTCCCGGGTACGCTATATCCTAGACGGCCCTGCCGCGGACGGATCGCGCCATGAACTCCGAAGAGCCCATCCAGGAATCCCCCCTCCGGGTCTGGGGAGTGCGCCTGCTCAAGGGCGCGGTGGCCATCGTGGCACTGTATTTCACCTGGCGGTTCGTCACCCATACCGGCTTCGAGTGGTCCCGCCTCGCCGCGCGGGTGGCCGAGGCGCGGGCGCCGTTCGTGGCCCTCGGGGTGGGGCTGCTCCTCGCCCGTTATGCCCTCTGGGATTGGCGGTTCCGGCTGGCGGTGCGGCGCGCGGTGGGGCGCAGCTCGGGGGCCGTCCTCGGCTTCTTCGTGCTCCTCGCCTCGGCGGCCCTCAACCTCATCACCCCTACGGCCCGCGTCCTCGGCGGGCTCATGCGGGCGCGCTACTTCGCCCGCGCCAACGGCCGCCCCTTCGGCTTCCTCTACGGCGTCGTCCTCTTCGACCAGGTGGCCCATCACACCGTGATGAGCATCTGCACCTGGATCACCCTCATCGCCACCGCCTTCTCGCTGGGCCGCAACGGCATCGGCGCCGCGGCCCTCGCGGCGCTGCTGGCGTCCGCCGTCCTGCTCGCCGTGTGGAGCCGCCGCGGGGGCGGCTTCGAGGCGAACCCCGTCGTCCGCTTCCTGGCCCGTCAGGCCGAGCGGGCCGAGGGGCGGCTGCAGCGTGCCTTCTCCCACGGGCACGAGGCGGTCGGAGTCTTCGTTCGGCTCCTCGCCTTCCCGCCGCTCCGCTGGCAGGCCGCCGTCCTCGGCGTGGTCTATTTCCTCGTCAACGCCGCCGCCCAGTGGGCGATGTTCCTGGCCATTGGCGCGCCGGTGGACCCGTTCGTGGTGCTGGCGGTCGTGGCCCTCGGCACCGCGGTCGGGACGCTCTCCGGCGCCCCCGGCGGTCTCGGCACCACGGAGCTTGCCATGATGGCGTCCTTCGAGCTCATGGGAGTGGAAGAGGTCCTGGCGGCGGCGGGCACCCTCCTCTACCGCGGGCTCCACTACGCCTCGGTGCTGGCGATCGGCCTGCCGGCCCTGGCGCTGCTGGAGTGGCGGGCGGGCGGGGAAGGGGAGAAGGACGTCTTCATGGACAAGGAGACTTCATGACCGACCCTCTGCTGCGTCTCCGCGGGGAGTTCCCGGTCACCGCGGACTACGCCTACCTGAATCACGCTGCGATCGCTCCGCTACCCCGCCGTTCGGCCGAGCGGATGGCGGCCCTCGCCGACACCGTGTCGCGCACCGGCGATCGTCTCTGGCTGGAGCGCAACGCCGAGGCCGAGCGGGTGCGCGGCCTGGCCGCCCGGCTGCTCGGCGCCCGCGAGGTCCACGAGGTGGCCTTCGTCGAGAACACCTCGACGGGCCTCTCCTTCGTCGCCCAGGGGTTCGACTGGCAGACCGGGGACAACGTCGTGGGAGCGGACCTCGAGTTCCCCTCCAACGTCTATCCCTGGATGCAGCTCGCCGGCCGCGGCGTCGAGTACCGGACGGTGCCGGAGCGCGACGGCCGGATCGATCCGGACGAGCTGCTGTCGCGGGTGGACGACCGCACCCGCATGCTCGTCCTCTCCTCGGTCCAGTACGCCAGCGGCTTCCGCTCCGACCTCGCCCGGCTCGGCGCCGCCTGCCGCGAGCGCGGCGTCCTCTTCGTGGTCGACGCCATCCAGAGCCTGGGCGCTCTGGCGCACGACGTCGAGCGGGAGAACATCGACGTGCTCGCGGCCGCCTCCCACAAGTGGCTCCTGGGCCCCGAGGGGATCGGCGTCCTCTACGTCTCCGACCGGGCGATCGACCGCCTGCGGCCGGTCCGCTCGGGTTGGCGCTCCATGCGCGACCAGACCCACTGGACCGACCTCGCCATCGACTGGAACGACGGGGCGAAGCGCCTCGAGAGCGGCACGCTCAACGTCTATGGGATCGCCGCTCTCGGCGGCTCGCTCGAGGTCCTGCTGGAAGCCGGCCCCGGCGCCGCCGAGCGACGGGTGCTGGCCCTCGCCGACCGCGCCGCCCAGGGGCTCGCGAACCTCGGCTTCTCCGTGGTCAGCTCCCGCCGCCCGGGCGAGACCTCCAGCATCGTCGCCGCCAGCCACCCCCGCCACGACCCTTCCGACCTGGTCGAACGCCTCGCCGAGCGGAACGTGATCGTCGCCGTCCGCGCCGGCCGGCTGCGGATCTCCGCCCACTTCTACAACACGGAGGAGGAGATCGACCGCTGCCTTGGCGAGCTGGCGAGGATCGCCTCCTGAGGAAAGGAGCGCGCCCGCTACACTACCCCGGCCATGGACTTCCACCGCGACTGCCTCGTCATCGACGGCCACACCGACGTCCCCACCCGCCTCTGGGAGACGCCGGCGGACCTCTCGCAACGCCTGACCGACCGGCACATCGACCTCCCGCGCCTCAAGGAGGGCGGGGTGGACGCGCTGGTCTTCGCCCTCTTCGTGCCCGCCTCGCTCGACGCCGAGCGGGGCTGGGAGCACGCCCTGGAGCTGTACCGGATCTCTGCTGAGGCCCTGATCCCGGGCCAACTCGTCCAGGTGGCCTCGGCGGACGACCTCCAGCGCGCCTCCTGGCGCGGCGAGGTGGCCGTGCTCTTCGGCCTGGAGAACGGCCGGCCGCTCACCGTGCCCGGCGCGCTCGAGCACTGCGCCAAGATCGGCGTCCGCTACGTCACCCTCACCCATTGGTCCACCCACGAGTGGTGCGATGCCTCGACGGACGAGCCCCGCCACAACGGCCTCTCGGCCCAGGGAGAGGAGATCGTCTGGCGCATGAGCCGGCTGGGCATCCTGCCGGACGTCTCCCACGTCTCGGACGCCGCCGTCCTCCACGTCCTCGACGCCTCCCCCGGCCCGGTGATCGCGAGCCACAGCTCCGCCCGCGCCCTCTGTGACCATCCACGGAACCTGCCGGACAACCTCGTCCGCGAGATCGCGCAGAAGGGGGGGCTGGTCATGGCCAACTCCTACCCGGCCTTCGTGGATCCCGAGGCCAGCCGGGTGGACGCCGAGCGCGGCAAGGAGCTCAGGCCCATCCTCGAGGCGAGCGAGGAGGAGTACCTCCGCAACCCCCAGAAGCTCTGGAAGGAGCACCGGCGCCTCTTCGACGAGCGTCCCCTCCCCAAGGTCCCCCTCGCCGTCTTCGTGGACCACGTGATCCGCCTGATCGAGCTGGCGGGAGAAGAGCACGTCGGCATCGGCACCGACTTCGACGGCATCCCCGATACCCTCGAAGGCTTCGAAGATCCCTCCAAGTTCCCCAACCTCACCGCGGCCCTGTTGGAGCGGGGGGTGGACAAGACCGGGGTGAAGCTGATCCTGGGCGGCAACTTCCTGCGGGTGCTGCGGGAGGGGGAGCAGGTGGCGGGGTAGGAGAAGCCTGATTCTAGTGGATTATACCAGCCAATTATGGATGTTGCTACCGAGAGAGCTTTTCCACTGTAAAGGCCGATTAACTCCACCCTCATTATCCGGCTGCCGTGGACCTGCCTGGAATTTTACGTATGTGAAGAGATGTTGCGGGCGTAAGTAAGCAAGGCGCGACGATTGTACGGTTCGCGACCAAACTTCAACATCTGTATTGCTAAGGAGACAAGCAGTGGAAAAGTTGTGTAGAGCAGCCGTTGTCGTGTCCTGCATCCTGTTATTGCCGACTCTAGCAGCGGCTCATGGCAGCAATCCGAATCATTTGTCCGCATACCTCATCAGCCCGTTTGGCGTGACGGGCAAGATAACGTCACCTGCTCCAACCCACCACACCCCTTATTTAGGTGATCTGTCGATGGATGTCTCTATTGCGGGTGGCAGCGCTGGCTATGCGGTCTACTTTGACGGGCAAGCTATCGGCCCTGCTACCGCTGTCCGGGCGAAAGTCCTCCAAGGCGGGGCGAATGCACTTATACCGGCTTGTGCAAGCGGCAGATATTCCGATGGTGGCTATCGTGTTCAGCTTGAGATCCAAGTATACAACAACGGGGTTTGGACTCCCATCGGGTGGGTCTGGTATGCGCACGTTGACGGCATCCTCAAAAACAATGGTGAGATCTTGGCGGATCCAACGAGGTTCGCCAAGGTGACAAGTCAGTATAACAGCGCTGTCGGCTGCTCGAACGCCCCTCACCTCCACTTGGAGCTTTATAACTACTACCACTATGCGGGCTACGTACCTCGGGCAGAAGGTACGACGTTTGGGATCTACGATGCTTTAGGCTGCTTGGGTGGAGCGCAAGCAGAGGATCAACCTTGTCCTTAACGATCAGGTGTAAGGCTTGAGGTCGAAGAGCGGCGCCGCGCGGAGCCGCTCTTCTCGCAAGAGTTCCAGAATGCGGCGAAATACATCTTGGCTGCAGGTGTCAGGCGAAGCGGCTTATCGAGAACGGCCTCGCTCCAAATCCTCGAAGACCTCTTCGCCGTCCAGAAGCTCACCCCGCTTCGCCTGATCCAAGCCCAGCTTGATCTCGTTCCGGAGCTTCTCCAAGACGGCTTCCCGGACCGTCTCTGGAGTTTGGGAGACGCTCTGGGCTGTACGCTTCCCCATGGTCGAAGGCTAATATGCGTTACGGGGCACGTCAAGACGGATCTCGGTCGCGATTCACCCCTTGTGTACAGAATCGAGAGCCGGTATTGTCGCGAAAGTGCGATACCAGATTGTCCTTTCGCGGAAGGCTGCTGAGGACCTTCGCCGCTTGGATGCCCGCGTCCGGGCTGAGGTTCGGGATGCACTGGAGGTCCATCTCCAGCACGAGCCAACCAAGGTGAGCCGGAGCCGGATCAAGCGGCTTCGAGGTCTGGCTCAGCCCCAATACCGTCTACGTGTCGGCGAGGTCCGAGTGTTCTATGATGTTACAGAGGAGAAGGTCGAGGTCCTCGCCATCCTCTCCAAGTCCATGGCAGAGCGGTGGATCAAAGAGGCCGGGAAGCCCCTATGAAGAAGGTCGCCATTTCAGAGGTCAGGGAAGATCTCCCGAAGTACCTGCGGATCGCCGAAGAGGAGGATGTTGTCATCACCGAGGGTGGGAAACCGGCTGGTGTCCTGATCGGCTTCAGATCCGAGGACGACTGGCTCGATTACCAGCTCGAGAACAACCCGCGCTTCCTGCGCAGGATCGAAGAGGCCCGTCAGGAACTCCGGGAAGGCCGGGGAATCCGGTTGGAGGACATCGAGGAGTAGACGGCGTTTGCCCGTAACCGCCCGGGATCTGCCGACCGGCCGCCCTGGGCGGGCAGGGTTGCGAAGGTACATTGGGTGAGGGCGACCGCCGCGAGACCCAAAAGCACCGCCAGGGCCACGATGATGGCGGCGAGAATCCGTACGGCGCTGTGCAGCAAGGGTCCCATGGCGTCTCCGAGACCTTTTACGTGCTCCCGCCGGGTCTCGTCCGAGGCGGCGAGAGGTTTCGTCGCCTTCCGCTCCGCCAATTTGGCCTCTCGCTCCGCGGAACGAGGCTCTCGCTCCGCTAATTTGGCCTCTCGCTCCGCGGAACGAGCCTTCCGCTCCGCTCAAAAGGTCTCTCGCTCCGCGGAACGAGGCTCCCGCTCCGCGGAACGGACCAACTTCTTGCCGGAACGAGCCTTCCGCTCCGCGGAGCGGGCTTCCCGTTACGCGGAACGAGTCAACTCTTTATCGGAACGGACCAACGTTTTATTGGAGCGGGCCTTCCGTTCCGCGGAACGGACCAAGAAATTTCCGGCGCGGGCTTTGGATTGACCGGAGCGAGCCGTGAAATTTCCGGCGGGACCGGCCGCGACCCCTGCGGCTCGTCTAGAATCCTCGCCCGGGATGAGCGAGACCATTGCCGAGCACGGCGAGCCGTTCGTGCGCTTCCGCGAGTTCCTGGCGGAGGCCGAGGCGACCGGCATGGCCGACCCCAACGCCATGGTGGTCTCGTCGGTGGACGCGGCGGGGCAGCCGTCATCGCGGGTGGTCCTGCTCAAGGGCTTCGACGAGCGCGGCTTCGTCTTCTATACCAACCTCGAGAGCCGCAAGGGACGGGAGATCCTGGGCAACCCCAAAGTGAGCCTGAACCTCTTCTGGCGCGACCTCGGCAAGCAGATCGTGGTGCTGGGCACGGCCGAGCGGGTGAGCGACGAGGAGGCGGACGCCTACTTCGCCACCCGTCCTCGCGGCAGCCAGATCGGCGCCTGGGCGTCGCAGCAGAGCCGGCCGCTCCCCGGCGGGCGGGCGCACCTGGCGGCCGAGGTGGCGAGGCTGGAAGCCCACTACCTCGGCCGGCCCATCCCGCGGCCGCCTCACTGGTCCGGCTTCCGGATCGTCCCCTACTGGATCGAGTTCTGGATCTCCGGCGCCTTCCGCCTCCACGACCGCACCGTCTACGAGCGCGTGCCCGAGGGCTGGCGGGTGACGAAGCGGTATCCATAGGCGTCAAAACCTTCAGATCAAGGTTGACCGAAGCCGAATGGTGATGTAACTTGGTGCTGTCACTCATCGGAGAGCCCCATGCCCACCACCATGCATCGTCTCCAGATCTCTCTCACGGAATGGCAGACCGAATTCCTTGCCGAGCAGGCACGCCGGCATCGGATGAGCATGGCCGAAGTTGTTCGGCGGCTGATCGAGCGGGAAGCCAAGGCTGCGACCCAGGAGAGGGAGACCGCGTCCATCTGGGACATCGCCGGGATCGCTGAAGATCACGGGCCGCTGATTGAGGGTGTGCCGGTAAGTGAAAAACCCGAGCTCTACCTCACGAGCTCGCGAATCCCCTCGAACTACGACAACCCGTAGGACCCAGGTCCGGGGATGGCCAGCCCCAGGATCCTCATCGATACCGGCGCAATCTACGCCTTCGTGACGCGCACCGATCCGCACCACGAGGCGGCCAAGCGCTTCGTCCGAGAATGGCTTCGACAGAAGGGAGTCTTCGTCCTTCCTGATGTGGTGTTTGCGGAGACGATGACCCTCCTCAAGGCGCGCGTCGGTCCGGAGGTCGCTCTACGAGTCGGCCGGGAGCTCCGTCAGAACGCTGCTTATGCCTGGCTGGTCCTCGGGATCGAAGCCGAACGCGAGACGTGGGCCGTCTTCCAGCGTTTCACCGACAAGGACTGGTCATATACCGACTGCGCGGTGCTGGCGCTGGCTCGCCGCGAGAAGATACCTCTCGTCTTCGCCTTCGACCGCCACTTCTTGCAAATGCCGGGAATCAAACGGGTGCCGAAGTAGGCTCTGCTCCTACCCCATTCCCATCGAGTCCATGTCTGCCCAGCGGACGGTGATGGGCTCGACGTGGCGGGCCACCGTCCCTACTCCCCCAGCTTCCCGCCCACCCCAGTGCTCGGCCCGTAGAGGAGGGCGTTCAAGAAGATCGGCGTCGTGGCCCGCCAGAAGAGCCGGTAGGCGGGGTCCTGGGCGAAGAGGACGACGCTGCCGCGGCCGCGCGACTCGGTCCCCACCAGGAGCGAGCCGGCCAGGCGCTGCTCGGCCTCGGGCCAGGCGAAGCCGGCCACCACCGGCGATTCGTCGCGGGCCACCAGCACGTCCTGCCGCGGATCGCCGGTCGTCTTGAGCACGGTCGATCCCTCGTAGAGGACGTCCGGCGACGCGGTGAGGCCCAGGGTGAGCGGGTGCTGCGGCTGCATGCGGGTGGCGAGCACGGCGCCGGGCGTGAAGATCGGCCGCTCGGCGAGCTGCTTCTCTACATCGCTCTCGCCCCCTTCGGGGTCTTCGGACCCGGAGTCGTCCGTGCCTTCCTTGTCGTCCTTCTTGGGCGGCTGCCAGCGCTTGATGGCGGTCAGCTCCTTGTCCTGCAGCCAGGTCACGGCGTCGCCGATGCCCACCAGCACCCCGCCCGTCCTCACCCAGGCGTCGAGGGCGTCCTTGAGCTTGTCGCCGATGCGGTCCTCGTAGCTGCCGTTGGGGAGGATCAGCACGTCGAAGTCGGAGAGGGGGACGTTGCGGAGCTGGGCGAGGTCGAGCCGGTCGTGGTCCACCCCGATCTGCCGGTCGAGCAGGTACCAGAGGAAGCCGAAGGAGGTGGGATCAACCCCTTCGCCGCTCACCAGGCCGACGCGCACCGGGCGCACCGCCGCCATGTCGTTCGAGCCCAGGGAGATCCCCTTGAACTCGTAGGAGGAGGAGACGGCCTGCGCGCTCAGCGAGTCGTCCTGGAGCAGCTCCTCCAGGGTGGCGCGGACGCCCTCGGGGTTGGCGCGCCGGGGGATGAAGAGGGTGCCCGCGGGGTAGCTCGCGCCGCCGCCCGAGAAGGGGCCGAGCGCCACCCGGAAGCGGACCTGCCGCTTCTGGAGCGCCGCCGCGAGGCGGTAGGAGGCGACCCCCTGCGGCGGCACGAGCCAGCCGAGGTCCCCCTCGCCGCGGATGCCGCCGGCGGCCGCCGACTGCGGCAGCGGCTGCCCCGCCGGCACCTCGCCCGCCGCCACCCAGGTGCGGACGTTGAAGGCGAGGGGCAGGGACCAGGCCGTGATGTCGTAGAACTCGGCGTCGAGGTTCTGCTCCAGGCGCTGCCGCTGGCGGTCGAGGAAGGACTGGCTCATGGGCGAGTCCAGCTCCATCAGCGCCTCGACGAGGTCGCCCAGCGGCTGGGCGGTGGAGACGGCGTAGGTGCCGGCGGCGAAGCGGCGCGCCTGCGGCTCGGACCTGCCGCGGCCGAGGTCGCGGACGGGGACCTCGGCGGCCTGCGCGAGCTGCCGCACGCGGATGCCGTGGAAGCCCAGCAGGTCGGCCAAGGCCCGCGACTCCTGCTGGTCGGCGGGCCAGAGATAGGTGCGCGCGGGCTCGGTGCCGGCCTTGGCGCGGCTGGCGACGAAGTCGTTCAGGATGCGCCGGCTGTTGCGCGCCGCGGTCCGCACCGTGGTGAGCGAGGTGGTCAGGTGCCGGGCCACGCGGTCGGCCAGGGTGAGCACGGTGCCGTCGGGCAGGGCGAGCGCCTGGCCGGCCCGGCCGCCGCCCGCCATCTCGTAGGTCATGCCCACGGCCCCGCGCAGGCTCGGGTAGGAGTCGCCGTAGCCGGGATAGAACAGGTCGTAGTTCTCCTCCTTGAAGTAGATCCAGCCCTGGCGGTCGAACGCCGCGGCGTTGGCGCGGCCGAAGGCGTCGAGCCAGGAGAGGATGCGGCGGTCGATCTGCGGGTGGATCGGCTCGGCCGCCGGCGGGAAGAAGTAGGAGGAGTCGCTCCCCATCTCGTGGAAGTCCACGTAGACCTGGGGCTCCCAGGAGCGGTAGGCGGCGATCCGCTGCCGGGTCTCCGGCTGGCTGGCCCACGCCCAGTCGCGGTTCAGGTCGATCAGATAGTGGTTCTGCCGTCCGCCCGGCCAGGGCTCCCAGTGCTCGGCGGAGACCCGGCGGGGGTTCGCCTCGTCGCCGCGCCGCTGCTTGTAGCCGCTGACGTAGCGCTCGCGCCCGTCCGGGTTCTGGAGGGGATCGATCAGCACGATGACGTCCTGCAGCATCGCGGCCGCGTCGCCCTGGCCGGCGGCGAGCACGTAGGCCGCTCCCATGGCGGCCTCGGCCGAGGACGACTCGTTGCCATGGACGCCGTAGGCGAGCCAGACCACGAGCGGCGTCCGGCCGAGGAGCCGGTCCTTCTCGCCGGCGGCGAGCCGGGCGGGGTCGGCGAGCCGCTGGAGGTTCCCGCGGATCTCCTCCAGCCGCTCCAGGTTCTCGGGCGCGGAGACCGCGAGCAGCTTCAGGGGCCGGCCCTCGGCGGTGCGGCCGTACTCCCACATCTTCACCCGCGGCGAGGCCGCGTCGAGCGTTTCGAAATAGGCGACGATGCGGTCCCAGGAGGTGAAGCGGGCACCGAGGGGGTAGCCCAGCACCGCGTCGGGCCGGGGGAGCCGCTCGTCGATGGCCGGCAGGTCCAGCGCCTCGCCGCGCGAGAGCGGCGCGACGAGAGGAGCGGCCGGGCCCTGCGGCGTCTGCGATGTCTGCGCGAGGGAGAGCGCCGCCGCGAAGGCGAGCGCGAGCGTCAGGAGCGAGGTCTTGCGGAGCATGGGGATAACCTTTCCTTGCTCAACGATGCCATGGAGTCCTCCGATGGCCTCGCAGGCAAGCCGGTCGGATCTGAGAACCATCGAGGTGAGCGAACTCATCCAACCCGCGGATGCGCGGGAATCGAAGGCGAAGGATCGAGTCTTCACGACGTGACGAGGCTCTCGGACGAGATGTTGAGCCGCTTCATCATCTCATGGAGCGTGGTGGGCTTGACCTGCAGCAGCTCGGCGGCCCGCTTCTGCACGCCGCCGCAGGACTGCAGGGCGCGGATGATGATCTGGCGCTCGTACTCGCTGACGGCGTCCTTGAAGGAGATGCCGTTCGACGGCAGCGTGGGGGCCGGCAGCCCGGCCGCCTCGCGCTGGCGCACGGACGACGGCAGGAGGTCCTCGGTCAGCACCTCGCCGGTCGAGAGCACGACCGCCCGCTCGACGGCGTTCTCCAGCTCGCGGACGTTGCCCGGCCAGTGGTAGTCGAGCAGCATTTCCATGGCGCGGGGGGAGATCTCGTGGATCGCCTTCTCGTTCTCCAGCGCGTAGTGGGCGAGGAAGTGCTGGGCGAGGAGCGGGATGTCCTCGCTGCGCTTGCGCAGGGGAGGCAGGCTCACCGTGATCACGTTGAGCCGGTAGAACAGGTCCTCGCGGAACGCTCCCTGCTGCACGGCGCCGTCGAGGTCGGCGTTGGTGGCGGCGATGATCCGCACGTCCACCCGGATGGTCTCGAGCCCGCCCAGACGCATGAACTCCCGCTCCTGGATGACCCGCAGCAGCTTCGACTGCGTGTCGAGCGGGATGTTGCCGATCTCGTCGAAGAAGATCGAGCCGTTGTTGGCCAGCTCGAAGAGCCCCTTCTTGCTGTTGACCGCGCCGGTGAAGGCGCCGCGCACGTGGCCGAACAGGTTGCTCTCCAAGAGATCGGCCGGCATGGAGCCGGAGTTGACGGTGACGAACGGGCCCTCCGCCCGCCGCGAGTGGTGGTGGATGGCCTTGGCCACCAGCTCTTTGCCGGTGCCGCTCTCGCCCAGGATCAGGATGTTGCTCTTGGCCGGGGCGGCGAGCTGGATCAGCTCGTAGACCTGCTGCATCGGCTTGCTCTTGCCGATGATGTTGTCGAAGGCGAAGCGCTGGCGCAGCTGCTCCTTGAGCGAGCGGTTCTCGACCGTCAGGCGCCGCTGCTCCAGGCCCTTGCGGATAGTGAGCAGCACCTCCTCGTTCTTGAACGGCTTGGGGATGTAGTGGAACGCTCCCTCGCGCATGGCCGCGATGGCGCTCTCGATGGAGGAGAAGGCGGTGATGACCACCACCACCTGGTCGGGGTCGCGCCGGCGGATCTCGCGCAGCACCTCCATGCCGTGCATGCCGGGCAGCATGAGGTCGAGAAGGACGAGGTCCACCTCCTCGCGCTCCAGGGCGGCGAGCCCCTCCTCGCCGGTGGTGGCGGAGATCGGCTTGTGCCCCTCCTTGCGGAGGAGCGCGGTGAGGATGTCCTGGAGGACCTCTTCGTCGTCGACGATCAGGATGTTCATGCCGCCGCCACGGGGGAGGGATTGTACCTTGGCAGCTCCACCAGGAAGCAGGCGCCCTCACCCGGCTGGCTCACCACCCTCAGGTCTCCCCCGTGCCGGCGCACGATCTCATAGCTGATCGACAGGCCCAGGCCGGTCCCACCCCGGTTGAGCTTGGTCGAGTAGAAGGGCTGGAAGATCATCTCGAGCTTGTCCGGCGGAATGCCGGGACCGCTGTCCTGGACGCGCACCGCCACCGTGGCGTCGCCCGCCTCGAGGCCCACCGACAGGCGGCCGCCCGTGTCGCTCATCGCGTCGATCGCGTTCAGGATCAGGTTGGTGAACACCTGCTGCAGCTCGCCGTCGCAGCCCATCACCTGGATCTTCTCCGCGGGAGGGGTCCAGTCGAGCTCGATCCGCCGCTTGCCGATCCGCTCGCCCAGCAGGTCCAGGCACTCGCAGAGCAGCGGCGCGACCGCCACCGGCTTCGGCTCGTTCTGGCGCTTGCGGGCGAACTCCAGGAGGTTGTTGACGATCCGGGCCGCCCGGAACGTCTGCCGCTCGACCTTCTTCAGGATCTCGTAGTGCGGATCGCTCGGCGCCGTGTCTTCGAGCAGCATCTGGGCGTAGCTCGAGATTCCGGTGATCGGCGTGTTGACCTCGTGGGCCACTCCCGCGGCGAGCATGCCGAGGGCCGCCAGGCGGTCCTTCTCGCGCAGGGCGTTCTCCATCGCCACCCGCTCGGAGACGTCGTGCACCACCAGCACGTACAGCCCCTGGCGCCAGCCGCGCTCGAAGGCGGCGAGCGAGAGCTGGAGGTAGCGCTCGGCGCCGGAGGCGTCGCACCAGCTCACCTCGACCGGCCCCTCGCCGGGGGCGGGCAGCGGCGTGACCGGCAGCACCGACTCGAGGCTGCGGCCGATCAGCGCGGCGCGGTCCCTGCCGCTGCCGCGGACAATCTCCCCGAAGGCCGCGTTGGCCGAGACCAGCCGGCGCTCGCCGTCCAGCACGGCGATGCCGGCGGGGGAGGACTCGAAGATCCCCTCGGTGTAGCGCTGGAGCTGCTGGACCTCTTCGAGCTGGACCTGGAGCTGCCCCATGAGCTGGGCGTTCTCGATGGCGAGCGCCACCTGGTTGAGCAGGTGACGGATCAGCTCCGCGTCCTCGCTGTTGAGCGGCGCGTGGTCCTCCTTGAGGCCGGTGAGGACGAGGCCGAGCCCCCGGCCGCGCACGGTGAGCGGGAAGGCGTAGCGGTACCCGGCCACGAACAGTCGGGTGGGGAGAGTCAAGGGCTCGGCCGGCATCGCCATTCCGGAGAGCCGCTCGAGGTTGCGGTGCCAGAACTCCTCGCCCAGCGCGTCGAACGGCAGCCGCTCGGGCAGCTCCGGCTCCGGCCGCACCACCAGCAGCGAGTCCCCCTGAGCCAGGTAGAGGTTCGTCCTCTCCAGCTCGACCCCCTCCTCGATGCGCTGGAGCAGCGAGCTGCAGAGGCGGGCGAGGTCGCGCTCGTGGAGCAGCTCGCTGCCGAAGCCGGCGAGGGCCCGGCGCTTGCCGAGCGCGCCGCCGTAGTGGACCCGCTCCAGGGCCGAGGAGATCGCTCCCCGCGTCGGCACCAGCAGGCCGGCGATCCCCAGGCCCGAAACGAACGACAGCAGGTTGCGGGCGAGCGACAGCTCCTCGGAGACCCCGCGGGTGATCGCCAGGTTGACCAGCGAGAAGCCGATGATGCCGAGCAGCAGGGTCAGCGTCCAGGAGATCGTGTCGCGGGCGATGACCTCGATGTCCCACAGCTTGTAGCGCAGGATGGCGTAGGCGAAGGTCAGCGGCACCAGGGCGAGCGGCACCACCGCGGCCGAGGTCAGCAGCTCCGGGACCCGGAAGTGGAGCGCGTAGGGAGCGTAGTAAAGGATGAGGAACGGCAGATAGCCGGCGGTCACGCCGTAGGCCATCCACTGCATCTGCCGCTGCTGCTCCCAGGCGGCGCCGCGGCGGAACCGCCAGAGGAGGAGCGCCAGGGCGGCGATCGCCAGCACCACGAAGTGGATCAGCGCGAGCCGGTCGAGCATCCGGACCCGCGCCTCGCTCAGGCTGCCAAAGATCCAGCGGCCGCCTCCCAGCATCAGGTCGAGCTGGAGGGCGAGCAGCGCCGCGGCCGGCAGGTAGAGGAACGGGATCGACCGCCGCACCCGTCGATCCGCCGACACCGGCGACGGGAACACCAGGAACAGGTGGAGCGTCAGGGCCGGCAGCAGGATGACGGCGACCGTGTCGAAGAGGGTGATCGCCTTGAACGCCGCGTCCAACGGCGGCGCGGGGGTGAGCAGGTAGAGCGACGCCGAGGTCAGGCACCAGAGGTAGAACAGCAGGCTCTGGCCGCCGCCGTGGCGCAGCAGCGTGTAGAGGCCGATCGCCAGGTAGATCGCGCCGATGAGGCAGAGGATGAGGTACGGGAGGTCGACGTCGAGGTCCGGCCGGTGGTAGCGGACCGGCAGGAGCTGCTCCCCGCGCTGGACGAGCAGCTCGCTCTCGGGGCGCTCCTTGAGGCGCTCGGCGAGCTGGTCGCGGGTGGAGACCTCGCCGCCGTTGACGAGGACGATCTGGTCCCCGCGCCGCAGGCCGGACTCGGGATGATCGACCGCCGCCACCTCCAGGACGCCGCCCCGGGGTGCGGGCTCGAAGCCCAGCGGCTGGAACGTCTGGACCTTCCTGTGGACGCTCAAGCCTCCCAGGCCCACCGCGATCAACGCGAGCGCCAGGGAAACTGCCAGTCGGAAAGTTCGTGCCCGCGTCATCGACGTGAAAGAGGGACTCCTGGTCCGATGGCCCAAGAAGCACTTTCTGTGCCACGGCAACGGCATTTTGAACCGCGCCTAAGTGCCCATTTTCTCATGGTTTTCAGGGTTTGGTCCAGAAAAGCGGATGCGATCCGATTTTTTGGATTCAAGCGGTTGGGGACGCGCGGGCGGCGGGCACGCAGAACCGCCGTTATGGTCGTACAGAAGGTGAGGTCGAGAGAGGGGAGCCTAGAACTTCACCGCGATCCCGCCCAGGATGCGGCGGCGGATGCGGGGGTCGAGCGTGGCGCCGGGGGTGTTCACGGTGCCGCCCCGGCTGAGCTCCATGTTGAGCTGCACGGTCCAGTCGGAGGCGAGGTCGACGAGGAAGTCCAAGTTCTGGTTCAGCATGAGCTGGAGCCGCTCGAACTCCATCTGGGCGGCGGTCCGGCCGGGGTGGCCGGCGGGATCGAGCTGCTGCTCCAGGTGATGGAAGGCCACGAAGATCCCCGTCGAGCTGGCGAGGAGCTGCGTGTCGAGCGAGGTCACCAGGTAGCGCACCTGGTTCTCGTACGGCTGGCCGTTGGCCGAGAAGAAGGTGCCGCCGCCGCCCGCGGCCACGCTGGAGTCGAGCGTGGTGACCACCTGGGGCGAGAGCTTGCGGCGGAAGCCGAACCGGATCTCCGGGAGCTGGTCGCCGCGCACCAGGTAGAGGCTCTCCAGCCGGTCGAAGAAGTCGTCGCTGAAGTAGAGGCGCAGGGTGTCGCCTACGGTGCGGTGGACGGCGCCGAAGGAGAGCGAGTTGTCGTCCCCGTCCTTGCGCGAGAAGTTGACCTGGTAGCAGGACTCGCTGCCCTGCTCGCAGAGGTCGCGCTGCTCGAAGAGGGTGGGAAGGAAGTCGGGGCCGGCGGGGACGTCGGTGTAGATCCGGTGGGCGGCGGTGGTCTCGAGCTGCCAGTTGGGGCCGAGCTGGAGGACGATGCCGCCCTGCGGGGTCAGCGCCAGGCTGCCGTCGGAGAGCGTGCTGTAGAGGCCGTACTCCATCAGCACCGCCGGCTGCACCCGCACGCCGCCGCGGCTGAACAGGTCGACGCTGGAGAGCGCCTGCTGCTCGTAGGCCTTGCCCGGCCGGTCCAGGGGGTCATAGCCGAACTGGCGCTCGCGGTAGCGCAGGCCCGTCTGCAGCGTGTTGCGGTCGCTGAATTCGAGCGTGTAGGCGCCCTCGACCAGCCAGCTCCGCGAGTAATCCCCGATACCCAGCGGATCGATCGCGGCGTGGCGGTGGAAGTTGTTCTCCGAGGTGTAATGGGCGGCGAAC
>DASWME010000033.1:0-23219 GCA_036399915.1 Thermoanaerobaculia bacterium | reverse complement strand
CGGGCAGGCCGAGCTCGGCCGCGAGCTGGGCATATGTCGGCCGCTCCGGCGCGTCCGGCCCCTCGAGGTCGTAGCGCTCGAACAGCCGGAAGTGGGCTTCCTTGCCGGACGCCGCGCACCACCGCCGGAGGTCCTCGACGGCGAGGCCGAAGAGCGAACGGACCCATTCGCGATGGAAGTACTCCTCCACGTCCAGCCCCTCGCCGGCTCCGTAGCGGCGCAGCTCCTCCTCCGCCCCCTCGAAGTCCAGGGAGAGGGGCGCCCTCCCGCCGCCCCGTTTGAGGCGCCGGGCGGCCTTGCGCTCGTTGGCGGCGAAGCCGTCCAGGCAGGTGCGGAGATACGTCCGGAACCGGGCTTTCGCTGGATCGTACCGCTCGAACGTCCCCTTGGCGAGCGCCGCGGCGAAGAACTCCTGGGTGAGGTCTTCCGCGTCCTCCCGCTCCATCCGCCAGCGCGCCCGCAGGACCTTGTAGACCGGCTTCCAGTAAGAGGCCACGAGCGCCTCCCACGCCTGCCGGCGCACCTCGGGATCGGCATCGTGGGCGGCGAGCAGAACGGACCGGCGGGTGAGGGGGAAGCGGTCCCCGGGACCCAAAGGGGCGCTGTCGTGCATGGGGACTACTATAAGACGGCTTTCGGCAACCGCTTCCGGAAATGCCCCCGCCAGCTCTCCGGTAGGGCTTCCACCTTGACCGCCCGGCGCAGCAACTCCGGATCGCTGCCGTCCTTGTTCAGATAGAGGCGGACGAGATCGACGACCGCGACGCGGTTCTCGTCCTTGTGGATGCGCTCCATGGCGTCGCCGGCTCCCAGCTCGCCTTCCTGGAGCACGGCCACGTAGAAGCCGGGGCGCTCGCTTGCGAGGAAGCGCTCCAGGATGTCGTCCCGGTCGAACTTCATGGCCAGCTTGAAGCAGGGCATGCGCGGCTGGGTGACCACCACCTCGGCCGTGCCGATGCGGAAGCGGTCGCCCACATGGACCTCGTCCTCCCACCAGCCCTCGGTGGTGAGGTTCTCGCCGAAGGAGCCCCAGGGCAGATCGTCCAACTCCAGCTCCCGCCGCCAGAAGGGGTAATGCTCCGAAGGATAGACGTACACCGCCTTGTGGACCCCGCCGTGCACGGAGAGGTCCGCCTGCCGGTCGCCGTCGAGGTTGAGCCTGCGCAGCCGAACGCGCCCCTCGACCGGCTGCTTGAAGATGCCGCTCATGATCCGCCGGCCTCGCCAGAGCACCGGCCGGGGGGTCCCCACGTTCACGGAGACGATCCGCATCCTGGCCCTCCTGGGAAACGATATCCCAGGAGGGGTTCTCTCGCCCTACCCCTTCGCCCCAGCCGCCCGCAGCAGCTCCACCACCGCGTCCTGCTTCCCGGCCTGGGCATGGCGGATCAGGGGGATGCCGTGCGGCCCCTTGAGGTCGATCACCTTCGGGTCGTCCGCCAGGAAGGCCTTGACGATCTCGACCTTCCCCATCATGGTGGCGCAGAAGACGTCCATGCGCGCTCCCCGGGAGAGCAGGAACTCGGCGATGGGCTTGTTGCCCATGTGGGAAGCGCCGCCCAGGGCGGTCTCCCAGTCGCCGCCTCCCCAATCCCAGGTGGCGTTGATGAGGGCCGGCTGCTGCTCGAGCAGCTCGCGGGTGCGGTCGAGGTTGCCGTGCCCGGCGATGACGAACTCGCGGACGAGGTCGGCGTCGAGGCGAGGTCCGCGGTCGGGGATCTTGGGTTGGGACTGAGGCTGAGCCTGGGACAGGACGGGGGACGCGCCCCCGGCGATGGCTCCGGCGGTCATGAGGAGTCCTCCTTTCAGTAGACGTCTGCGGGAAAGGGTCATGGCGATCCTCCTTTCACGGCCATCGTAGAGACCGGCAAGGGCCGATACATCTGCCGCCGGAGATAGGGTCGCGCCTATGCCTTTCGGCCGATGCGCCCGGCGCGGGGGAGGCGTAAGATCGATTCCTCATGGCGTCTCTCACCCGCGACCACCTCCGCCTCCTGCGCTGGGGCGGCCTCGCCGCCTGGCTCGGGGTGGGCCTGCCGATCTGGCTGCAGTTGAGCGCCGTCCAGAGCCCCCGGGCGTTCGCGGGCTGGCTCGCCGCCTGGCTCCTCTTCGCCGCCGCCTTCTGGGCCACGGCCGCCGGCCGCCCACTGCCGCGCCGGGCGGAGCTGGCCCTGCTGGCGCTCCAGGCCGCGTGCGTCGCCCTCCTGGCCCTGCTGCTCTGCGACGGCTACGAGGGCACGCTCCTGGTGCTGGTGGCGATGCAGCTCGCCGGGCGGGTCCCCCGCCGGACGGGCCTCGCGTGGATCGCCGTCCAGTCGCTGGTCCTCGGCGCGGCGGTCGCGGTCCACTGGTCGCCGCGCCCGGCCTTCCTGCTCGCGCCGCCCTACCTCGGGTTCCAGATCCTCGCCTTCCTCACCTTCGAGGTCCTCGACCGCGAGGCCCGGGGCCGCGAGGAGCTGGCGCGCACCAACGCGGAGCTGCGCTCGGCCCGCGAGCTGCTGGCCCACGGCAGCCGCGTCGCGGAGCGGCTGCGCATCGCCCGCGAGCTGCACGACGCCGTGGGGCACCGGCTGGTGGCGCTCTCGCTCAACCTGGAGCTGGCGTCCCACCGCGCCGAGGCGGAAGCCCGCGAGCCGATCGCGACCGCCCAGTCGCTCTCGCGCCTGCTGCTGACGGACATCGGCGAGATCGTGGACACGCTCGGCCGGGCGGAGCGGCTCGACCTCCGCCGCGCCCTGGAGTCGATGACCGCCGAGATCCCGCGGCCGCGGGTCCACCTCCGCCTCGCCGAGGATCTCGCGGTCGAGGACGCGGAGCTCGCCCACCTGCTGCTGCGCTGCTGCCAGGAGATCGTCACCAACGCCGCCAAACACGCCGGGGCCGAGAACCTCTGGCTCGACGTGACCCAGGAGGACGGGATCGTCGAGGTCCACGCCCGCGACGACGGCCGCGGCGCCGGCGAGATCGCCGCCGGCCGGGGCCTCGCCGGCATGCGCGAGCGCCTGGAGAGCGCCGGCGGCAAGCTGGAGGTGGCAACCCGGCCGGGGATGGGCTTCGCCGTGGCCGCGCTGGTGCCGGTGCGGAGAGGGGCGTGAGCCTCCGCGTCCTCCTCGCCGAAGACGAGACGCTGGTCCGCCAGGGCATCCGCAAGCTCCTCGAGCTCGATCCGCGGATCGAGATCGCCGCCGAGGCGGCGGACGGCGAAGAGGCACTGCGGCGGATCGCGGAGACGAGCCCGGACGTGGTCCTCCTCGACGTGCGTATGCCAAAGCTGGACGGCTTGGGCGTCCTGCGCGCCCTCCAGGCGAGGCCGGCGCCTCCCCCCTGCCTGGTGCTGACCACCTTCGACGACCGCGCGCTGATCCTGGAGGCGATCCGCGAAGGGGCCAGGGGCTTCCTCCGCAAGGACATCTCCCTGGCGCAACTGGTGGGCGCCATCGAGACGCTGGCCGCGGGCGGCACCTTCCTGCAGCCGGCGCTCTCGGAATCGCTGATGAAGGGCCTCGACTCCCGCCCGCCGCTCTCTGGCCCCGCGCCCGCCATGGTGGAGCCCTTGACGCCCCGCGAGACCGAAGTGCTCCGCCTGATGGCCGCCGCCTACACCAACCGCGAGATCGCCGAAGCCTTGGGCACCGCCGAAGGGACGGTCAAGATCCACGTCTCGAATATCCTCTCCAAGCTCGGAGCCCGGGACCGGACCCAGGCGGTGCTGCGGTCGCTGGAGTTGCGGTTGCTGTAGACGGCCGACGGAGATGAGCGAGCACACATCCTACGAAAGCCGCATCCGGGAGATCGCCCCGGAGCTTGCGATCCGGACGCTGCGCGTCAATCGGGAAGGATTGCTGAACGACGTGGTCATCGTCAATGAAGAGCTCGTGTTCCGTTTCGCCAAACGGGACTTCTTTTACAAGGACCCGCGGGAGGAAGCCCGCGTCCTGCGCCTGCTGAGAGACCACGTCACGCTGCGAGTCCCGGAGCCCTTCCATGACGATCCCGAGGTCCTGGCCTACCGACTGATCCCTGGAGAAACTCTGCGCCGGGACATGCTCATGCGGTTGGCGGAGGACGACCAACAGGCGATCGCCGACCAGTTGGCGCAGTTTCTCAGGGAGTTGCACGGCATTCCGGTGAGCGAAGCCCGAGGCGCCGGCATCCCCATGGCTGACGCGCTGATGAAATATGAGGGTTGGGTCGACGTCTACCAGCGGATTCAAGACAAGGTCTTCCCTCTGCTGCAAGAGCACCAGCGCGAGTGGGCGCGGGGGCACTTCGAGCCCCATCTGAGCGATCGGAGGAACTTCGAGTACGAGCTCAGGATGGTGGACTCCGACCTCCCTCCGTACCACATCCTGTTCGACCGGCAGAGGCGGCGCGTCAACGGCGTCATCGACTTCGGGACCGCCGGTCTGGGCGATCCGGCGATCGACTTCGGCGTCGTCATCAGCCACTACGGGGAATCCTTTTTGAAACGGTTCTACAGGGTCTACCCCGGCGCGGAGGATTCTCTGAAGCGCGCCCGCTTCTACGCCGGAGCCATCGAGCTGCGCTGGGTGCTGCAGGGGATCGAGAGGGGCGATCCCCTGTGGTTCACCGCTCACATCGGCGGCGCGCGGGATGTGAATTACGGCCCCTGAGGTCCGAACCCTCTATTCGTACCGCAGCACGACGATGGGATCGACCGCGACCGCCTTGAGCGCCGGCACCAGGATGGCGAAGAAGGCCACCAGCGAGAGGATCGCGGCCATGGAGCCGAAGGCCGCGGGGTCCGTGGGGCTCACCCCGATCAGCAGGTTCGCCACGAAGCGCGTCACTCCGAAGGCGGCGGCGAGCCCGACCACGAGCCCGACGGCGACCAGCGTCAACCCCTGGCGCAGCACCAGGCGGAGCACGTCCCGCTGGTGGGCCCCAAGGGCCATGCGCACGCCGATCTCGCGCGAGCGCTGGGACACCGAGAAGGCCATCACGCCGTAGAGCCCCACCGACGCGAGGAGCAGGGCGAGGAAGCCGAAGATGGCAAGCAGGGAGGCGCCGGCGCGGGGCGCCCAGAGAGCGTCGTCGAGCTGCGACGGCGCCGTTCCGACGCCGACCAGCGGCATACCCGGGGCCATTCCCCGCACCTCGCGCTGCACGGCCGCGATCGCCGCTTCCGGATCCTGCTCGGCGCGGACGACGAGGGTCACGTTGGTGACGTAGCGCTGGGTGAGGGGCTCGTAGGCGTACGGCTGCGGGTCCTCGCCCGGGAAGTTGTACTTGGCGTCACGGGCGACACCGACCACCTCCACCCACGGATCGCCGAAGAAGTGGAAACGCTTGCCGACGGGGTCGCGGCCGGGCCAGAGCTTCTTGGCCATGGTCTCGTTGACGATCACCACCCGGGTCGACTCCTTGCGGTCGGCGTCCGAGAAGGCCCGCCCGCGCACCAGCGGGATGCCGAGGGTGGCGAAGTAGTCCGGACCGATGGGGTTGACCTGGACGAACGTGCCGTCGTGCGTGGCATCGCCGCCCTCGAGGAAGATCGAGCGGAAGAAGGCTCCCTGGAACGGCCCGGCCTGGGCCAGGGTCGCGGCGGCCACGCCCGGCAGGGAGGCGGCGCGCTCGCGGACGTCGCGGAAGAACTGCTCGCCGCGGGGCTGGTTCCACCCCTGGAGGGCGACATCGAAGGAGAGCATGGCCAGGCGGCTGGCGTCGTAGCCGGGATCGATCCGCTGCGCCTCCCGCAGGCTGCGCAGGAACAGGCCCGCGGCGATGAGCGAGACGAGCGAGAGCGCCACCTGGCCCGCCACGAGCAGGCCGCGCAGGCTGAGCGCCCGGGCGACGCCCGATTGGGCCGCGGCCTCGTTCTTGAGGGCCGAGACCAACTCGGGCTTCGACGCCTGGAGCGCCGGAATCAGCCCGAAGAGGACCCCCACGAACAGCGAGAGCCCGAGGGTGAAGGCGAGCACGCGGCCGTCGAGGCCGAGGTCGAGCGCGAGAGGGAACTGGCCGGCGGGCAGGAGCTTCGGAAGAAGCTGCTGCGCCCAGAGGGCGATCAGCAGGCCGAGAGCGCCGCCCAAGAGCGCCAGGACCACGCTCTCGGTGAGGAGCTGCCGCACCAGGCGGCCGCGCAGGGCTCCCTGCGACAGGCGGATCGCGATCTCGCGCCGGCGCGAGACCGCCTGCGCCAGCAGCAGGTTCGAGACGTTGGCGCAGGCGATGAGCAGCACGAGGCCGACCACCGCCATCAGCAGCCCGGTGCCGGCCACCACCCCCTGCCGGATCTGGGGGTTGATGACGGCCTGGGTCAGCGGCACGAGATCGATGCTGCGCCCCTTGTTGTCGTCCGGGTAGTCGCGCTGGAGCCGCTTGGCAATGGTGGCCACCTCCGCCTGCGCCTGGCTGAGAGTGATCCCCGGCCGCAGGCGGCCGTAAGCAAAGAAGACGAGCGGGCGCCGCTCGTCGAAGAAGTTGAACTCGTCGTTGGGGAGGATCTGGCGGTTCATCGCGAAGGGAATCCAGATCCGCGGCTGGCCGCCGACGTCGATGCCGTCGAAGCCTTCCGGCGCCACGCCGATCAAGGTGTAACCGCTGCCGTTGATCGTGAGCTTGCGGCCGATGGCCGCGGGATCGCCGTTGAGGTTCTCCTGCCAGAAGCGGTGGGAGACCACTGCCACCGGGTGGGCGCCCGGCTGGCCGTCCTCCTCCGGCCGGAAGGTGTGGCCGTACCTTGCCTTGATGCCGAGCACGTCGAAGTAGTTGCCGGAGACGAGCTGGCCGATGACCACCGCCGGCTCGCCGCCGGTCTGCACGCTCAGTCCCGTCCAGGTGTAGCCCAGGACCCCCGAGAAGCTTCGGCTCATGTCGCGGTAGTCCTTCCAGTTGAGGTGCGAGATCGGGGCGAAGCCCGGGTTCTTGACGTCCTTGGTGAACAGGGCGACGAGCCGGTCCGGCTCCGCCACCGGCAGGGTGCGCAGGAACAGCGCGTTGATCACGCTGAAGATGGCCGTATTGGCGCCGATGCCCAGGGCGAGCGACAGCACGGCCACGGCGGTGAAGACCGGCCTCCGGAGGAGGTACCGGCCGCTGTGACGCAAGTCCCGAACCAGGTCTTCCACGGGGAGAGCCCTCCTGTCCTCTGGACTACGCTTGGGGAAGTGTACAGGTTTCAGAGGGGGCCCGTCCCCGCAACCCGCCAGGCACGGTTTTCGTAAAGATATACTCGCAGGGGCGGCGACCCTGCCGGTGGCGTTCACCCGGCGGGGGCTCCGCCATACTTCGGGAGGATCGAACGTTTGACCACGGATCGCGCCACGGGCCGGGACGTCGTGCTCGCCATCGGCGAGAACATGCGCCAGAGCCTCGAGCCGCTGGTGACCAAGGTCATCGCGCCCAGCATCTACCAGGTCTACCTCCACGGCGAGGACTACGACCGCCTGCGCTCCCTCTTCGGCGAGCTGGAGGCGGAAGCCAGGGCGCTCCTCGACAAGGAGCTGGAGCGGCTGAACCGCGGCTCCATGCCGGCGCTCGCCCGCATCCTGCCGGGCAAGAAGAAGGAGGGCGCGCCCCAGGCGCCGAAGTTCGTCAGCGCCGAGGGGCGGTGGACCATCCGCTTCCAGGAGGACCCCAACGGCGTCCTCAACCCCGGGGATGTCGAGGTGGTTTCCGAGTTCGCCCGGCCGCCCGAGGCGGGCTACGGCGCCGGCTCGAAGACCCACCGCATCTCCACCACCCGCCGGCTGGGCCAGATGACCACCCGCCGCGACACTCTGGAGGGAGCGGCCGAGGGCACGGTCGCCACCGACCCCACGGCGTTCGCCCGCATCCTCTACAAGGACGACCGCGGCAATCACACGTTCCTGGTGACCAAGGACGAGATCGTCATCGGCCGCCAAGCACCGGACGTGTGGGCGGACCTCTCGCTCGACACCTCGCTCGACGTGTCGCGCGAGCACGCGCGGCTGCAGCGCACGCCCGCGGGGACGTTCCGCATCAAGGACCTCTCCAAGCTGGGCACCACCGTCAACGGCGCGCCGCTCCCCCAGAGCCTGCAGGCGGCGGACGGCGGCGTGCGCGACCTGGACCGCTGGGTGGACCTGCCGGACAAGGCCCGGATCGGCCTCGCCGGCGTGGTCTACCTCGACTTCGAGAGGCTCGCCCGGCCGTGATGGCCCTGTACTTCGCCCGCCTGGCCTTCCTGGCGGCCCTGCTCATCTTGGCGGGCGCCCTCGCGGCGCTCGCCGTCCGGGAGAAGAGGTAGCTTGTCCCCCGCTCGCGCGCGACGCCCCCTGGCCGCGGCCGGCAGCGATCCGGGCCGCGAGCGGGAGAACAACGAGGAC
Source organism: Thermoanaerobaculia bacterium (assembly GCA_036399915.1). GTDB lineage: Bacteria > Acidobacteriota > Thermoanaerobaculia > Multivoradales > UBA5704 > DATARR01. The sequence continues at coordinate 14,907 of DASWME010000033.1, read as the reverse complement.
CGGGTCCTCTGCGATCCCGGGTTGGGCATCTACGCCGTCATCGACGGCGTCGGCGGCGAGTCCGGCGGCGAGACCGCGGCGCAGACGGCGCTGGAGATCCTCAAGGCCCGGCTCTCCCGGCGGACGACCGACGCCGCCCGCCTGATCCGCGAGGCCATCGCGCTCGCCAACAAGCAGATCTACGAGCAGGCGCAGGCGAACCCCAACCTCGCCGGCATGGCCTGCGTGCTCACGGTGGCCGTGGTGGACGACGGCCAGGCCACCATCGGCCACGTGGGCGACAGCCGCCTGTACCTGCTGCGCCCCGGCGAGATCCGCAAGGTCACCCGCGACCACTCCCCCGTGGGCGCCCGCGAGGACGCCGGGGAGATCCCGGAAGAGGAAGCCATGCGCCATCCGCGGCGCAACGAGATCTTCCGCGACGTGGGCTCCGCCCCCCACCAGCCGGACGAGGAGGGGTTCATCGACGTCGACCGGATCGCCTTCGAGCCGGAGGCGGCCCTGCTGCTGTGCAGCGACGGCCTCTCGGACCTCGTGCCCTCGCAGGCGATCCTCGCCACCGTCGAGTCCCACGCCAACGATCCCAAGGCGGCGGTGGCGGAGCTGATCGCCCAGGCCAACGCCGCTGGCGGCAAGGACAACGTCTCGGTGGTGCTGGTCGAGGGCGAGCGCTACGCCGCCGCGGTGCGGGGCCGCCGGCCCGCCCGGCGCGGCCTGCGGGGCGCGGGGTACTCCCGGCCCGCGGGAGCGGGACGCCTGCTGCGCCTCTTCGCGAGCCGGCCGGCGTTCCTGATCTATGGACTGATCCTCGGGGCCTTCGCCTTCGCCGCCTTCGGCCAGGGCCGTTTCATCTTCGACCGCGGCAGCGATGACGGCCCCTTCGCCGCGGACGTGCTGCGCGTGGGCGTGGGGGACGGCGGGATCGCGACCATCGGCGAGGCGCTCGTCCAGGCCCGCCTGGGGCAGACGGTGTCGGTGGCTCCCGGGCAATACCGCGAGGCTGTCCAGCTCCGCGAGGGCGTGGATCTGGTGAGCGAGGTCCCTCGCGGCGCCGTGATCCTGCCGCCACCGGGAAGCGGCGTGCCGGCGGTGACGGCGCAGGGGGTCCAGGACTCCCGTTTCGAAGGGTTCCGTATCGCCGGTGACGCGCAGACGCCTCTCCAGGTGGGTCTCCGCCTTGCCGATTCGGCGGTGAGGGTCGAGGGGGTCGAGATCGCGGGCGCCGTGGCGGCGGGAGTGGACTTCGTGGGCACGGACCGCTCGACGCTCCGGTACAGCTACGTTCATGACAACCCCGGCGGCGGCATCCTGGTGGAGGGGACCGCGGCGCCGAGCCTGCGCCACAACCTGATCTTCCGCAACGGCCGGGCGGCGGGCGCGCCGCCGCGGCCGGGCGTCGAGGTGCGCGACGGAGCCCGGCCGGAGCTGATCGAGAACCGCATCGAGGGCAACGGCGGCGGCGGCGTGACGCTGCCCAACGCCGACCGGGCGGACGAGGTCTTCGTCTGGAACTCCTTCGGCCTCGCCAGCCGCGCCCAGGCGGTGCGCGTGCCTATCGCCCCGCGTCCCGCGCCGCAGCCGGCGGCTTCCGGGAATCCGCGGAGACGGGGGCGCTGATGCTCACCGCGCAACAGGTGGACCGGTTCGAGCTGCGCGACTTCCTCGGCCGCGGCGCCATCGGCGACGTCTACCTCGCCTGGGACCCGGACGCCGGCTGCGAGGTGGCCCTCAAGGTGGTCCGCGCCAACGTCACGGACCCGGAGATGCTGCAGGCGGAGAAAAACGGCGTCGCCCTGCAGAAGCAGCTCTCGGGGGTCGCGCCCCAGGTGGCGGCGGTCTACGAGTGGGGCGAGGACAGCCCCTTCTTCTGGGTGGCCATGGAGTACGTGCCGGGCGCGGACCTCTCGCAGCTCCTCAGCCGCGGGCCGCTCCCCGAGGATCGCGCGGCCCACATCGCGTATCAGCTCTGCGAGATGCTGGAAGCCTGCCACCAGTTCTCGGCCGAGGTCGCGGACCGCAAGGTCTACGGCATCGTCCACGGCGACATCAAGCCGGAGAACATCCGGCTCCAGGACGACGACCGCGTGCGGGTGCTCGACTTCGGCATCGCCAAGCACCTCTCGCAGACCCGGCGGTTCACGGTGAACCTCTTCGGCAGCCTCCCCTACACGCCGCCGGAGCGGCTCGACCGCGGCGGCGTGGACCGTCACTCCGACCTCTGGGCCGTGGGCGTCGTCCTCTACCTCATGGCGGCGGGGTACCCGCCGTTCGACGGCGGCGACCCCGAGGCACTGGAGGCGAAGATCCGCTCGGGCGAGCCCCCGCGGCCGCTGCCGGACCACGTCTCGCCAGGGCTCAAGAAGATCATCTACAAGAGCCTGGCCTTCGACGTGAACCACCGCTACCCCGGAGCGGCGGAGATGAAGGCCGACCTGGAAGCCTGGAACGAGGGCAAGGCCCTCCCCAGCGAGGCGCCGCGCGCCGACAGGCCCGCCGGCGAGGACCTCAACGCGACCCGGCGCACGGTGCGGTCGCTGGACGACTCGGGCGCGCTCCCGGGCTCGCAGACGCGGCGCACGGACCGCGCCGCCGCTCCCCGGGATGCTTCGCTGGACGCCACCCGGCGTACCGGCGAGCTGCCCGTAGCCCCTCCCCCGCCGCCGACGGTCCCGGCGCCCGCCGCGGCTGCCGCGGCGCCGGCCCTGCCGCCGCCGGCCCCCGCGCCCACGGGGCGTCGCCGGATGCGGTTGCAGTTCTCCGGGCTGCTGGTCCTGCTGCTCGCCTGCCTGCTGCTGGCCTCGCAGGTCTGGGTGCGCAGCGAGGCCGCGGAGATCCGCCGCGACCTCGCGACCGCGGCCTCGCCCGACCTGGATGACCTCTGGAGCCGGTACCGCAAGATCTCCACCTTCGGCCTGCCGGGCTCGGGCCTGGGCGACGTGCGCCAGGAGCTGCGCGAGGCGCTGCTCAGGTCGGCCGACCGCACCCTCGAGAGCTACCACGGCGACTCGCCCATCACGACCGAGCGGGGGTGGCAGAAGGCGCACGACCGGCTCAAGGCGGCGGTGGACCTCGGCCGGGACCGTCCGACGCGGGCGAAAATGCTCTACGCGCGTGGCCACCTGGACCGCATCGCCTCCCAGGGCCTGCGGTCGCGCGGCCGGCGCGACCAGGCGCGCCAGAAAGTCGGCGAGGCCGTGGAGGAGTTCCGCGAGGCGGCGAGGCTCGCGCCCGACTGGCCGGATCCCTACCTGGGCCTCGCTCGCGTCTACGCCTACGAGCAGCCCGACCTCAAGCAACTGGAATCGGCGCTGACCGAGCTGGAGCGCCGGGGCTATCCTCCAGGCCGCCGCGAGAACGCCATGCTGGCCGACGGTTACCGCATGCAGGCCGAGATCCTTCTCGCCCAAGCCCAGAAGGCGCGGGGAAGCGACGAGGAGCTGGAGCTGCTGCAGCGGGCCCGCGACCACTACGCCCAAGCGATCGGCCTCTACCGCGAGGTCGGCAGCTTCGCCAACGCGAAGGGGAACATGGCGGACTCGGCGGAGAAGCTCCAGGGGATCCTGGCGCGCTTGGAGGAGCTGGGGGTCTGGTGACGCTATGGCTATAACCCGCAGCACCGCCGCCGACCGGCGGCGCCAGGGGAGTTCTCTGCCGGGGTTGCCGGGGCGGGCCGTCACCCTTCCAGGCCTGCCCGGGCTCCCCGTTCGCCGGCGCGAGGGCGTCCTGCTCGCCGCCGCGGCGGCCGTGGCCCTCCTCGGTCTGATCCTCGTCTATCTGGCGAGCGTCAAACCTCTCGACGGGATCGATCAGAAGATCGCCTCCGGGGAGATCGTCAACCTCAACGCCCTGCGGAGCTCCGACCAGCTCCTGCCGGTCCTCGACGTGTTCGACAGCTCGGGCGAGCGGGCCTTCGCCACCCAGCAGATCTGGAAGCGGGTGCACCAGGGGAGGCTCCCCAACGTCGGCGAGCTGGGCCGCATCCGCGTGCCCGCCTCGGAGATCGAGCGCGACCGCCGCCTCGCGGGCTTCCGCGAGCGGCTGGAGGAGGCGCGCCGCCGCACGGGCGGCGCGGGGCCGGACTCCCTCTCCCTCCTCACGCTGCGGCAGATCCGCGAGGTCAAGCCGCGGCTCGTGGTGCGCACGCCGGGTGAGTTCCGCACCTCCTTCTGGCTCTGGACGGCCCTGTTCCTGGCCGCCTTCGCGGTGGTCCACGCCGTCTGGCGGGTGCGGCGGTTCGCGGGGGACGAGCTGCTGCTGCCCGCCCTGCTCCTCCTGGCCGGCATCGGGCTCGCCGTCATGGTCAGCGTCCGCGATCCGCTGCGCGACCTGCCGCTCTACCGCACCTTCGTCCAGGGCGTGCTCGGCGGCGCCGCGCTGATGTTCGCCGGGAGCCTGGTGGACTCCGAGCGCTCGCCCCTCAGAAGGCTGAGCTTCGCGCCGCTCCTCGCCGCGTTCCTCCTCTCCATCGTCCTGATCCTCTTCGGCAGCGGCCCCGGGGGGAGCGACGCCAAGGTGAACCTGCTCGGGTTCCAGCCGGTCGAGGCGATCAAGATCCTGATCGTCCTCTTCCTGGCCGGCTACTTCTTCGATCGCTGGGAGTTCCTGCGCGAGCTGCCGGAGACGCGCGGCTCGGGGGTGCTGCGCCGGCTGGGCGTCCCCAAGCTCGAGTACCTGCTGCCGCCCATCCTGGCGATCGGCCTCGTGCTGGTCTTCTTCTTCCTGCAGAAAGACCTCGGGCCGGCCCTGATCCTCTCCTTCCTCTTCCTGATCCTCTATTGCGTGGCCCGGGGCCGACCGTGGATGGCGCTGGTGGGTGCGGTCCTGGTGGCGGCCGCCTTCGCGGTGAGCTGGAAGACCGGCTACCCCGCCACGGTCAGCGGCCGCCTCCAGATGTGGCTCTCGCCGTGGGACAACTTCTACCGCGGCGGCGACCACCTGGCGCAGGGGCTCTGGTCGCTGTCCGCCGGCTCGCTCACCGGCACGGGGCTGGGGCTCGGACAGCCGCAGCGCGTGCCCGAGATCCACACCGACCTGGTGCTGGCGGCCGTGGGCGAGGAGCTGGGCTTCCTCGGCCTGCTCACCGTCCTCGCCCTTTACGTCCTCCTGGTCTGGCGCGGGTTCCGCGCCGCCTTCCGGGCCGGCGGCGTCTACAGCTTCTTCCTGGGCCTGGGGCTCACGGTGCTGATCGCCGTGCAGATCCTGCTCATCGCCGGCGGCGTGGTGGGCGTGCTCCCCCTCTCCGGCGTGGTCTCCCCGTTCCTCAGCTCGGGGCGCACGGCCATGCTCGCGAACTTCCTGATCTTCGGGTTGCTGGCCGCGATCTCCGCGCACCCGGGGGACCCGGGGGTCACCCGCCGCTTCCAGGGCGCTGCGAAGTGGGCCGCCGTCGGCATGGGAGTCGTGCTGGCGGCCGTGGTGGCCCGGGCGGCGCAGGTGCAGGTCGTCCAGGCCAACCGCTTCTTGACCCGCGGCGCGCTGACCCTGCAGGCGGACGGCTACCGGCGGTTCCAGTACAACCCGCGCCTCTCGGACATCGCCGAGAGCATCCCGCGGGGCAACATCCTCGACCGCAACGGCGTGCTGCTCGCCACCAGCGATCCGGCCGAGATCGAGAAGCGGCGGGCCATCCTGGAGCGGCTGGGCGCCGACGCCACGCAGGAGCGCAAGGAGCGCGGCCACCGCTACTACCCGTTCGGAGGGCTCACCTTCCACCTGCTGGGGGACTTGAACAGCCGGGTCAATTGGGCCGCCACCAACACCTCCTACGCCGAGCGCGACTCGCGCATCCGCCTGCAGGGATACGACGATTTCGCGGGGATCGTCGAGGTCGAGCAGCCCAACGGCAGGATCACCCGCGAGATCCAGCTCGATTACAGCGAGCTGATCCCCGTGCTCCGCCACCGCTGGCAGCCCGAGCACCCCGACGTGAAGCGGATCCTGGGCCGCGACCGCACGGTGCGCATGTCGATCGACGTGCGGCTGCAGCTCGCGGCGGCCCGTACCCTGGAGAAGTACGCCAGGCAAGCGGGGTTCGGCGGCGCGGCGGTGGTGCTCGACACGACGACGGGAGACCTGCTGGCGGCCGTCAGCCATCCATGGCCCAAGCGGCTGCCGAGCGAGGCGTCGGAGGAGGAAGAGCCGCAGGAAGAAAGCCAGGAAGCGAAAGAGGATACCGCCAGCCCGCTGTTCGACCGGGCGCGCTATGGCATTTACCCGCCCGGCTCCACCTTCAAGCTGGTCACGGCCATGGCGGCGCTGCGCAAGGATCCGGAGTTGGCGCATCGCCTCTTCGTCTGCCGGGCGCTGCCCGGCGGGCGCGTAGGCAACTTCGTGCGCCGCGGCGCGGTGCGCGACGACCCCATCGACAAGACCCCCCACGGCCAGGTGAACCTGGAGAAGGGCATCATCGTCTCGTGCAACGCCTTCTTTGCGCAGCTCGGCACCTACGCGGTCAGCGCCGAGCCTCTGTTCGAGACGGCGCAGGCGCTGGGCATCTCGGTGGCCAGGCCGAACACGGCCGAGCAGCTCAAGGAAGCCCTGCCCCAGGCTTCCTACGGGCAGGGCCAGGTGGTGGCGACGCCGTTCCAGATGACCCGTGTGGCGGCGACGATGGCCGATCTCGGCGCGATGCCGGAAGGGCGCTGGGTGATCGACGAGAGCAACACCCGGCGGGCCAAGCCGGTGCGGATCTTGGCGTCCGGCCCTGCCCGTCTGCTCGCCCGCGCCATGCGCCGCGTGGTGACGGAGGGAACGGCCGCGCGCTTCCTGGCCAGCGTCCAGCCCGCCATCGCCGGCAAGACCGGCACGGCCGAGCTGGAGGACAAGGCCTCGCACTCCTGGTTCATCGGCTTCGCGCCCTACGAGGCCCAGGGCGGCCGGCGCATCGCCTTCGGCGTCGTCGTCGAGCACGGCGGCTACGGCGGCCGCCTCGCCGCGCCCGCCGCGGGCGAGATCGTGCAAGCCGCCGCCGCGATGGGTATCATCCAGTAGCCTGACTCGGGGACGGGGGCGATGGACGACCTGATCGGCAAGATGCGCGGCTGGCTCAAGCCCTGGACGACGGGGACCTCGCCCCTGGAGATCCGCCGCGCCGTGCTCGACGACGCCGAAGCCCACGTGGTCGCCGTGGGCGAGGGCCAGCGGATCTTCCCGTTCAACCGCGTGACCGTCCACCTGCTGGCTCCGGACCCCGAAGAGCGCGCCGTGCTGGAGGCCGCCGCCCGCGAGGGCTGGGCCCTCGAGCTGGAGGTCGCCGGCCGCCTGCGCGACCGCGACTGCCCCGTGCCGCCGGACCTGACCGTGGAGATCGTCTTCGAGGACGAGCCCCTCCCGCAGTTCGGCGACCGCCGCTTTTTCGTTGAGTACGGCAAGAGCGAGGCCCCCTCCCCCGCCGAGGCCGCCGGACCCGGCCGGCCCACCTTGGAGCTGACGGTGCTCAAGGGGAAGGCCACCCAGCGCGTCTACGAGCTGGAAGGGCCGCGGATCCATCTCGGCCGCCTGGAGGAAGTGGTGGACGCCGAAGGCCGGGTCCTCCGCAGGAACGACGTGGCCTTCGGCGAGCAGGGGGAGGTCAACTCCACCGTCTCCCGCGAGCACGCCCGCATCACCTGGGACGACGAGTCGGCCGGCTACTGGCTGCGCGCCGAGCAGAACGCCTCCGCCACCCGCATCTACCGCGCCGGCAAGACCATCGACGTCAGCGCCCACGACCGCCGGGGCGTGCGATTGCAGGCGGGGGATGAGATCTATCTCGGCAAGGCTCGCGTGAAGGTGGGATTGCGATAAAAGACCCGCCCACCCGCTGCGATATACTCAACCGAACGAAACGCAAGGGGAGCTTTCGATGAGGGCGGATCAGGATCAAAGCCGCGAGTCCGTGCGAATCCTGGGCATCGCATGCATGACAGCCGCCGTGGTGACTGGATTTTTGAGTGGAGCATGGGAGCTCAAAGATCCGATCCTCACCAGCGGCGAGGTCTTCGCTGCCGCACCAGCGCTCCAGAGGTGGGCCTACGGGATCCTCCAGCTCCTGAAGTCCGCCGGCTTCATGGCCGGTCTGTACGGCTTCTATGCGATCGCGACGCGGCGCGGACCTGTTCTGCGAGCCATCATGGTCCTTGCAGCGATTGGCGCGGCGTTCTTCGCCGCCGTGTGGCTCGTGATGGCGTTCACGGGCCGTCACACGTTGCTCTATGTCCTGGGCGGGCTCTGGTACCAGTGGATCGCTCCGCTGGCGTTGGGGATTGCCGCTCTGCGTGTCCGGCGTGTCGTGGCGTGGAAAGGCGTCTGGCTCATCGCCGTCGGAGTGCTGAACGCTGTCATCTTTCCCCCGCTTGGGCCTGGAATGGCGCAAATCGTTCAAGGAGCCCTCTGGCTGCCGGTCGGGTGGTTCGTGTACCAAGCCAGCCTCGGTATGGAGGCGCAGGCCTCGCCTTCCTCGGCTTGAGGCTCGGTCACTTTTTCAGATTCGCGGCCTCTCCGCCGTTCAGCAGAGGCCACATCCGCGCCGCCAGGGCCACCTGGAACAACCGGACCAGCAATGCGGACTTGGTTGCGTCAGACACATTGGGGTCCAGGACGGGCTGCAATAATAGATCGGTGCAGGCCCGCCGTTGATCCGGGGAAAGCTCAGGCCGCGTAGCCAGCGAAATCTCCCAGAGCTCACCGTAGAGATACCAGGCCAGGTCGTGGTACAGGAGCGATGCTTCCACTTCCCGGGCCTGAGCGCTCTTGAGGGCTGAGCCCACCTCCAGCATGGCGGTCACGCCGCTGGCGAGGAGGCTCCTGAGCGGGTCTTTCTGGGCGGCGAACGTCTCCTGCAAACCGACGCTGGCGACCGCTGCGGTCCCCAATGCCGCTCCCTGGCGACTGGCGCTCCGCGAAGCGCTCTTGCTTTGCATGTTTCGCAAGCAACTGTAAAACGCGCCCGCGACGTTGCGGGCTTGCTGCGCAGTCTCTCCGCCGACGGCAAGCAAATCTTTCTGGAGGTGCCAGACGTCCTCCGAGGTGGGGGTCGTCAGGATACGTCCGAGAGCCGAGCTCAAGCTGGCGACAATGGATTCGGTTATGGGACTGGATCTCTCTCGGACGCCAGCCATCATATCGCAGCAGGCCTGCAACTAAATTGCTGGCGAAAAACCCCCGCGGGGCCGGAGGAGAAGGTCGGTTGGGGTGGTCCCGCGGGGTGGGGTCGGAGCTTCGGGGCTGCTTCAGTTCTGCTTGTTCGCCATCTGCGCCGTCTTCTCCTCTTCCTTCATCCACTCGGCGAGGACCTCGTCCGGCACCGGGGCCAGGGTGGCCGTCAGGGTGCGCTCGGCGCCGTCGCGGCGGACGGTGTAGGCGACCTGCTTGCCTACGCCCAGCGAATACTTCGCCTTCTTGACGGCGTCCTTGTTGGCCTCGGTCAGCGCGATACCGTTGAAGGCCACCAGCACGTCACCGGCGCGGAAGCCCGCCTGGGCGGCCGGGCTGCCCTGGGCCACGGACGCCACGCGCCAGGCGCCCGCGGCGTCTTTCTCGGTCTTCAGGCCGAGCCAGCCATGGGCGGCCATCTTGGCCGCCTTCTCCTTGTGGGCCGCCTGGGATTCATGGGCGCACTTCTCGCCGCCGGCGAGGGCCGCAGAGGAGAGCGCGAGGATCAGGGCGAGGGCGAGGAGGGAGATCTTCCGCTTCATCGTCAGGCTCCTTCTTTCGGGTGTCCGGGCCGGCGCCACGCCGGACCGCAGTCGATGAGGAGAGCCTAGAAGCGGCGGGCCGTAAACGTCCTCAACGGGCCGTAAAATGCCGCAAAGGGCGTAATTTAATTGTAAACGGGGGGCTGGCCCGGCGGATTTGCTCTAGACTCTTGCCGGTCATGAAGATCTCGGCGTTGCCCAAGCGGCACACCCTGTGGGTGGGTTTCGTGGCGGTCCTGGTGCCGCTGCTGATCCTGCTCGGTCTCCAGTACCGCTGGCTGGTCAAGCTCGACCAGAACTCGGAGATCGTGCACAAGGCGACGCTGAACGCCTTCCTCGAAAGCGTCTCCGGCGAGGTCGAGCGCTTCTACTCAGGCTACGCGGAGCGGCTGCTCGACCTTTCCCCGGCGGTCTTCACCCAGGACCAGCTCTACAAGGCGACCTATCACTTCAAGAAGAAAGGGGTGGAAGGCGGCAGGGTCGAGGGCGTCAAGCACCTGTTCGTGATGAGCTTCCTCAACGAGGACGGCCTCCTCTTCTTCGAGCCTTCCTGCACGATGTTCGAGCCGCCGCGGTGGTCGTCCGAGGTGCGGGCGGCCTGGATGGCCGCGGTCCCCTGGAAGACCTTCGCTCACAAGGACGAGGGCCGCCTGGAGACCGTGCGCCTGATCGTCGAGGAGAAGGACCCCGACCACCGCATCCTCCTCTACCCCGTCACCGACGATTCCTCCCAGCTCGTCGGGCTTGCCGGCATGGTCCTCGACGAGGACTACTTCCGCGACATGGTGCTCCACAAGGCGATCAAGAAGGCGCTCTGGGACCAGTTTCCCGATCCCAGAGATGCGCCCGTCGTCGCCGTCCGCGATCACAAGGGCCGGGTCGTCTTCGCCACCGACTCCCTGGCGGACAAGCGGGGGATGCCCTGGAAGACCGAGGCGGAGAAGCATTTCTCCTTCGTCTTCACCGACTGGAAGATCGGCCTCGCCAGCCGGCACGCCACCCCGGCCGTGGTGGCGCGGCGCAACTTCCTGGTCAACATCGGCCTCTCGGCCGCTCTCGCGACCGTGCTCTTAGGCGGGCTCGCGCTCGCCCTGCGCACGGCCTCGCGGGAAATGAAGCTCTCGCAGATGAAGAACGAGTTCGTCTCCAACGTCTCCCACGAGCTGCGCACGCCGCTCGCCTCGGTCCGCGTCTTCGGCGAGTTCCTGCGCCTGGGGCGGTTCGACGGCCCGGACAAGGTGCGCGAGTACGGCGACTACATCGAAACCGAGAGCCGGCGCCTGACCCAGCTCATCAACAACATCCTCGACTTCGCCAGCATCGAGTCGGGGCGCAAGACCTACCGCTTCGAGCGTTGCGACGTGCGCGAGGTGGTCTGCGAGACCCTGAAGACCTTCGAGGTGCGGCTGCGCCAGCACGGCTTCAACGTCCTCGTGGAGGGGGCGGACACCCCGCTGCCGCCAGCCCGCATCGACGCCGGCGCCATCGCCCAGTCGCTCTCGAACCTGCTCGACAACGCCGTCAAGTACTCGAACGGCAACCAGGACATCACCGTCTCGCTGCGGCGGGAGGGGGACTTCATCGTCGTCTCCGTCCGCGACCAGGGGATCGGCATCCCGCGCGACGAGCAGGACAAGATCTTCGACCGCTTCCACCGCGTCGGCACCGGCCTGGTGCACGACGTCAAGGGGAGCGGCCTGGGGCTCTCGATCGTCCGCCACATCGTCGAGGCCCACCGCGGCCGGGTGACGGTCGAGAGCCGGCCCGGCGAGGGGAGCACCTTCGCGATCCACCTGCCCATCGACTCTCCCGAACCCCTGGCGATCGCCGCTCCCCGCGAGCGGCCCTCCGAGGCCTGACCATGACGACGCGCGTCCTGATCGTCGAAGACGACGAAGCCATGTCCGTCGCCCTGCGCGACGGCTTCCAGTACGAGGGCTACGCGGTGACCGTGGCCAAGGACGGCGAGGCCGGCCTGCAGCTCGCCACCGCCGCCGCCGAGCCGCCGGACCTGATCCTGCTCGACGTGATGCTGCCGAAGATGACCGGGCTCGACATCTGCAAGCAGCTCCGCGGCAACGGCAACAGCGTGCCGATCATCATGCTGACCGCCCGCGGCCAGGAGATCGACAAGGTGCTGGGCCTGAAGCTGGGGGCGGACGACTACATCACCAAGCCCTTCGGCTTCATGGAGCTGCTGGCCCGCGCCGAGGCCGTGCTGCGCCGCGCCCGCGGCCCGGCCGCCGCGGCGCCGCCGGACACCTGCCGCTTCGGCGACGTCGCGATCGACTTCAAGCGCCACGAGGCCCGCAAGGGGAGCCAGCCGATCGAGCTCTCCCCCCGGGAGTTCCAGCTCCTCGCCTACTTCATCCAGCACCGCGGCGAGATCGTCACCCGCGAGAAGCTCCTCGACACCGTCTGGGACTACAACGCCATCCCCTTCACCCGCACGGTGGACATGCACATCGCCAAGCTGAGGAAGAAGATCGAGGACAACCCCTCCGATCCCAAGCACATCGTGACGGTGCACCGGCTGGGGTACAAGTTCACGGGGTAGGGGCTGGCGCCCCATGCTACGATCCGCCCTCGATGAGGGAGCCAGCGCTGAAGCGGTACCTCGCCCTGGCCTGCGCCGCCGCCCTGCTGCTCGCTGCCGGGTGCGGCCGGCAGCCGAAGGGGCACGACTACAACGTGCGCGCCATGGTGGTGCAGCCGCCCGATCCCCGCACCGGCCTGTACCTCTACCACGAGGCCATCGACGACTGGGCGGGACGCGAGGGCAAGGTGGAAGGCATGGATCCCATGGCCATGCCGTTTCCGGTCGCCAAGGGGGTCCCGCTCGACGGTATCCAGGCCAATGACAAGGTGGAGGTCACCCTCCACGTCGATTGGGACGCGGACACGCCCGTCGAGATCACCCGCGTCCGCGAGCTCCCGCAGGACACGCAACTGGTCTTCCGCGCTGCCAAGCCGCCGCGGAACCCGTAGAGATCGATCCGAAGGAGGAACCATGCCCGTACGCAAAGCCAACGCGGTCTGGGAAGGCAGTCTCAGGGAGGGACAGGGGACGATGAAGCTGGGGAGCGGCGCCTTCGAGGGCCGCTACTCGTTCGGCTCGCGCTTCGAGGAGGCGGGGGGCACCAATCCCGAGGAGCTGATCGGCGCCGCGCACGCCGGCTGCTTCTCCATGGCCTTCGCGGCCGGCCTCGGCCGCGCGGGCTTCACGCCCCGGCGCGTCGCGACCGCGGCCAAGGTGCACATCGAGAAGGTGGGCGAGGGCTTCAAGATCACCCGCATCGAGCTCGACAACGAGTCCGAGGTGCCGGGCATCGACGAGGCCACCTTCCAGGAGCACGCCCGCAAGGCCAAGGAAGGCTGCCCCGTCTCCCAGGCCCTGGGCGGCGTCGAGATCACCTTGAACGCGCGGCTGGTGGGGGGGTGACGCCGGCCGTTCTTCCCGGACGGAACTCCTCGGCCCGCCCCGAGGCCCTCACTCCTTACCCCGTGAGGGCCCCCGCGGCGGCGCCGATCCGCTCCAAGAAGGTCTCCCAAATCGGGGCAAAAGGGCGAGAATTATAGCCGGACCTCTATTTGCAGCTTGACTTCCGCTCTCCGGGAACCTACCCTCCTCCTTGCTTACTCCAAAACGTTGTCTAAGAAGGAGACGTGTCATGGCCTGGAAGAAGAGTGACGACTCGCCGAGCTATTCCCCGCCCGAACCGGCTGCGTCGAACCCGCCGCGCCCCGCCGCCGCTCCCGCCCCGGCCCCGTCGCCGGTGTCGGCAGCGCCCAGCGAGCCGCCGCCGCGGCGGACCGACCGCGCCACGATCGGCCCCTCGATCTTCATCAAGGGGGACCTCTCCGGAGAGGAGGACCTCGTCATCGAGGGCCGGGTCGAAGGGAAGGTGGACTTGAAGCAGAACAACGTCACTATCGGCAAGAACGGCAAGGTGCACGCCGACCTCTTCGGGCGGGTGGTCACCATCGAGGGCGAGGTCAACGGCAACGTCTTCGCCCGCGAGCAGGCGATCCTGCGCCAATCCGGAGCGATCCGGGGCAACATCACGGCGCCCCGCGTGGTCCTCGAGGACGGCTCGCGTTTCAAGGGCAGCATCGACATGGAGCCGCCGAAGGAGACCGGCGGGGGCGCGCAAGTCCGGCAGGCGGACTCCTACCGTGAGGTCAACCGGGAGCGGGAGAACCGGGACGCCAACCGGGAAAACCGGGAGGTCAACCGGCCCGAGCCCACAGGAGTGAAGGCCACCGCCTGATGAGCTGGTTCGCAACGCGCGGCGCCGGCGTCCGCAAAGAGCAGAGCCGGGTTCCGACCGCCGTTGTCGAGCCCGACGTCCACCGGTCCCTTGCGCTCGCGGCCCTCTTCGACCAGATCCGCGGGCGCAGGGTGACCGTGCTGGACCTCGGCTCGGCCGTCGGCTCGAACGTCGAGTACCTGTCCCAGTTCGGCTGCAAGCTGTACATCGAGGATCTCTACAACGCCCTCGCCACCCGCGTGCCGTCGGGGGAGGACGACCTCGCCGGGCCGGAGTTCTTCGCCGAGTTCCTCGCCGTGCCGGAGGACACCCGCTTCGACGTGGTGCTCGCCTGGGACCGGTTCAACTACTTGCATCGCAAGGAGTTGGCGCGCTTCGCCGAGCAGCTCCGCCGCCACACCCTGCCGGGGGCGCTGGTCCTCGCGCTGATCTCCTACCACAAGCAGATCCCGGCCCAGCCGTACCGCTTCAGGATCCAGGACGAGAAGCACCTGGTCTACGAGCGGCGCACGGCCGCCGAGCGTCCCTCGCCGCGCCTCGCCCCGGCGGAGGTCACCGGCCTGCTCAAGGGGTTCAGCGTCGACCGCTCGTTCCTGTTGCAGCACGGCGTCCAGGAGTACCTGCTGGTGCGGGAGTAGGTCGGGGGGATTGGGGGCCGCCGGTGACCCAGGAGATCTTGCAACGCAAGAGCGCTCCTGAGACATTTCCCAGCCGGATTGCGACGCTCCCCTCCGCGATTGCGTTGCAGCCCCCGCCGGGGGCATCACAGCCCCCGCGAGGGGCATCACGATCCCCGCGGATTGCGACATTCCCCTCGCGAGGGCGCGTCGGACCCCGCGGGGGGCATCACAGCCCTCGCGGATTGCAGCATTTCCCCCGCGGATTTGCGACGCGCCCTCGGGAGGGGAGACATTACCCCCGCGAGGGCGCGTTGCGCCCCCGCGGATTGCGACATTGCCCTG
>DASWME010000032.1:0-22183 GCA_036399915.1 Thermoanaerobaculia bacterium | reverse complement strand
ATGCCCCCATGCCTCACCTTCCCCCTCTGGGCGCCCACGTCTCGGTCGCGGGCGGCCTGGCGACCGCGATCGAGCGGGCCACCACCCTCGGCTGCACCGCCATACAGGTGTTCGTCAAAAATGCCAGCCAGTGGCGGGGCCGGGAACTGGGGGACGAGGAAGCCGCCGCCTTCCGCGCCGCCTACGCCGCGAGCGCCGTGGGCCCGCTGGTCGCCCACGCGAGTTATCTGATCAACCTCTGCACCACCGATCCGGCTCTGCTCGAGCGCTCGCGGGAGGCGCTGGCCGACGAGCTGGTTCGCTGCGCCCGCCTGGGGGTCAACGGCCTGGTGCTCCACCCCGGGGCGCACCTGGGGACGGGAGAGGAGGCGGGCATGGACTGCGTGGCGGCGTCGCTCGACGCAGTGCTGACTGCCCTGCAGGAAACGCCGGCGCGCGTGCTGCTGGAGAACACGGCGGGGCAGGGCTCCTGCCTGGGGTACCGGCTGGAGCACCTCGCGGGGATCCGCGAGCGCGTCTCCGCTCCGCACCGGGTGGGGGTCTGCCTCGACACCTGCCACGCCTTCGCCGCCGGCTACGCCATCCACGAGCCCGCCGGCTACGAGGAGTTCCTCGCCCAGGTCGAGGAGCTGCTGGGCCTGGACGCCCTCGGCTGCATCCACTTGAACGACTCGGTCCGTCCCTTCGCCTCCCGGCGCGACCGCCACGCCCACATCGGCGAGGGGGAGATCGGCCTCGACGCCTTCGCCCGCTTCCTCCAGGACCCGCGCCTGCGGGACGTGCCCATGGTCGTCGAGACCGAGCCCGGAGACGGCATGGAAGGGCACCGGCGGGACCTGGAGACGTTGCGGGGACTGGTGGGGGCGCGGAAGCGCCGCAGGCGCGCGTAGGGGCGGCCCTATGTGGCCGCCCTTACGGGCTCAGTTCACCCAGCGGTCCACCCAGCGGTTGATGACGCTCTTGGGGTAGCTCCGGGTGGGCGAGGGGAGGTCCTTGAGGAGCTTCTCCACCTGCGGCAGGGCGTCCTCAACCGAGGCGACGGGATTGGCCAGCCACTTCAGCTCCTGGCGGCGACTGACCATCACCAGGGCCGGATCGGCGGGCCTGCCCTCCTCGGCGGAAACGACTCCGTAGGACGCGGAGAAGTTGCGGTCGTCATGGAGCAGGGGGAAGAGGAGCTTGCGCTCGGTCTGGAGCTTTTTGAGGTCGTCCAGCTTGGCCGGCGAGACCGCCAGCACCCGGGCGTTCAGCTTGCCCAGCCCCTCGAGGTGGCCGTTGAGGGCTGCAAGGTCCCGGCGCACCCGCTCGCTCTCGAGGTCGGCGAAGAAGTAGATCACCACCGCCGTCCGCACCACCTCGTCCTTCAGCATCAGGACGGCGTCCTCCGTCGAGCTCAGGTCGAAGTTCGGGGCTACGTCGCCGATCGAGACCGGTGCGGGCATCGCTCCACTCCTCAGGAGCCGGGCAGCGGCAGGCTCTTCATCAGGTCGAAATATATCACCACGAACATCAGCAGCAGGATCATGACGAAGCCGACCTGGCTGATGATCTCCTTGAGGCGCAGCGACAGGTCGCGCCGGATCACGCCTTCGACCATGAGGATGAAGATCTGCCCGCCGTCGAGGATGGGGATCGGCATCAAGTTCATGATGGCGATGCTGATGCTGATGAAGCCCATCAGGTGGAGCAGGTACTTGAAGCCGAGGCGGGCCGCCTCGCCGCTCTGGCGGGCGATCTCGATCGGGCCGGCGAGCGCCCCCTTGGGAGAGATCTCGCGGCTGAGCAGCTTGCCCAGGATCTTGAAGGTGTCCTTCACCAACTGGACGTTGTACCGCACGCCCTCGACGACGGCCCGGGCCGGGCCGTAGCGCTGGTAGAGCCCGATGGAGACGCCGATCTTGCCGTTCTTCGGCACGACGGTGAGGGTCAGCGGCCGGCCGTCGCGCACCACCTCGACCTCCACCCGCTGGCCGGACCGCTTCGAGATCGCTTCCACGAAGGCCTGGCTGTCGGCGATCGGCCGGCCGTCCACGGCCCGGATCTCGTCCCCCGGTCGAAAGCCGGCGACCGCAGCGGGCCGGCCTTCCTCGACCTGGATGATCTGGGGGCGGAGGCTGGGCAGCAGGCCGGCAAAGTCGCCCATGTCGTAGCGGGGGACCCGGCGCGGGGTCACCACGGCGTCGAAGGTGCGGTCGCCCCGCCGGACGGTGAGCGGCAGCGGCTGCTCGGGCGATCCCATCAGGAGGAGCACCACGTCCTGCCAGTCGTCGACCGGCTCCCCCTTGACCCGCAGGATGAGGTCGCCCCGCTCGAGGCCCGCCTTCGCCGCCGAGGAGCCCTCCTCGACGCCGCCGATGAGCGGCGGCATGTCCGGCAAGTTCATCACCTCGATGCCGACCATGAAGAGGCCGGCGAAGATCGCGATGGCGAGGACCACGTTCATCGCCGGGCCGGCGAGGTAGACGACGATGCGCTGCCAGCGCGGCTTGTTGAGGAACTCGCGGGGGTCACCCGTGGCTTCCTCGGGGTTCTCGCCTCCCAGGCGCACGTAGCCGCCGAGCGGGACCGCCGAGACGCGGTATTCGGTCTCGCCACGGCGGAAGCCCCAGAGCCGCCGGCCGAAGCCGACCGAGAAGGTCAGCACGCGCACGCCGAAGGCCTTGGCGGCCATCAGGTGCCCGGCCTCGTGCACGACGATGATCACGCCCAGCGCGAATGCGAACGCGAGGAGCCGGAGGAGGTTGTTGCCGAGGATGTCGATGAAGTGTTCCATGGCGGTGCGCCCGCAGCCAAGGCGTAGCGGTCGATTATACCGAACGGCAGGAACGTTCCCGAGATTCCCGGACCGTCCTACTTCGGCAGCACTTCGGCCTGGATCAGCCAGAGGGCGAAGAGGAGGACGGGAGCGGCGAAGAGCAGGGCGTCCATGCGGTCGAGCAGGCCGCCGTGCCCCGGCAGGACGCTTCCCGAGTCCTTCACCCCCGAGCCCCGCTTGATCATCGACTCGACCAGGTCGCCGATCTGCGCGGCCACGGCGGTCGCCAGGGCGGCGGCGAGCACCCCGAAGTCCAGCCGGCCCAGCCGCAGCAGGGTCCAGACCACGGCGGCGACGGCGGCCATCACGAAGCCGGCGGCCGCCCCCTCCCAGCTCTTCTTCGGGCTGATCACCGGCGCCAGCTTGTGGCGGCCGATGCGGGAGCCGACGTAGTAGGCCGCGGTATCCCCCAGCCAGACGATGGCCAGCAGCAGGAACACCACCCAGGGGTCGATCTGCCGCAGGCAGTAGACGCTGGCGATGGGGAGGGCGAAGTAGGGGATGCCGAAGCCCAGGATGCCAAGGGCGGGGATGGTCTCTTCCAGGGGCGTGCGGCTGAACAGCAGCAGGGTGCCGAGCCCGATCGAGATGACCAGCGCTCCGGCCAGCACGTGGAGGCGCAGCACGGGGGTGTCGGTGCTGTTCGTCAGCGCGAAGCTGATCGCGTAGGCCGCGAGCGGCGCCAGGACCAGCAGGAGCCGGAGCGGCGCCCGCGGCGCCCGCGGCCGCACGATCGCCAGGTACTCGAAGGCCGCCCAGTCGATGACGAGGGCCATGAAGACAAAGAACCACCAGCCGGGGAGCCAGAAGACCGCCGCCAGAGCGATCGGAGTGGCGAGGACCGCGGTGAGGAGGCGCTGCATCCCGCGAAGCTCAGCCCTGGAGCCGGCCGGAGATGAAGACGTCCGCCTCGTCCGTCTTCTTGACGGCGCCGTAGCGGCGCTCCCGCCGCTGGTAGTCGAGGATCGCCTCGTAGAGGTCGCGGCGCCGGAAGTCGGGCCACAGGGTGGGGGTCACCCAGATCTCGGAGTAGGCGATCTGCCAGAGCAGGAAGTTGGAGACGCGCAGCTCGCCCGAGGTGCGGATCATCAGGTCGGGATCGGGCTGGCCGGAGGTGTACAGGTAACGGCCGATCGTCTCCTCGTCGATGTCGGCCCGCTTGCCCGCGGCCCAGTCGGCGACGATGCGGCGGCAGGCGTCCACGATCTCGCAGCGTCCCGAGTAGTTGAGGGCGATGTTGAAGCTCATCCCCTGGCAGTGGCGGGTCGCCTCCAGGGTCGCCTCCAGCTCGCGCACGACCGAGGGGTCCAGCTCCCGCCAGCGGCCGAGCACATGGAAGCGGATGTCGTTCTCGGCCAGGGCTTCCCGCTCCTTGCGGACGTACTCCTTGAGCAGGTTCATCAGGGTCCACACCTCGAAGCGCGGGCGCTTCCAGTTCTCCACCGAGAAGGCGTAGAGGGTGAGCACCTCGAGCCCCAGCCGCGCCGACGTCTCCACCGTCTCGCGCACCGCCGCGACCCCGGCCCGGTGCCCCTCGACCCGGGGCAGGTTGCGCGCCTGGGCCCAGCGGCCGTTGCCGTCCATGATGATGGCGACGTGGCCCGGCAGCCGGTCCATGTCGATCCGGCGCACCAGAAGCTCTTCGGGAGATCCCGGGTCTGCGAGTTTGGACAAATCCGCCATGGCTGGGGCCCTTAAGGTATCACAGGCGATCCCGGATCGCCCGGCGCGCTCCATTCAGGGGGATAGAGGACCCGCTCCAGCACCAGGCCGTGCGCGGGCGCCGTCGGGCCCGCCTCCGGCCGCGGCCGGCCGGCGAGCAGCCCGGCGAAGCTCTCGGGCGACCTCTTCCCGGTGCCGACTTCGACCAGCGTACCGACCAGAGCACGAACCATGCCGCGCAGGAAGCCATCGCCCACCACCCGGAAGCGCAACTCCTCCCCGCCCTCCTCCCAATGCGCGGAGAAGATACGCCGGAACGGCTGCCCGTGCGAGCCCCCGGCCGCGGCGAAGGCCGAGAAGTCGTGCCGGCCGGGCAGGCTCGCGGCGGCCCGCGCCATCCGCTCGGGATCGATCGACCGCGGCGCCGGGGCCACGAACAGCGAATCGAGCGGCGAGAGGACGGGCGCGCGGCTCAGCCGGTAGAGATACTCCTTGCCCCAGGCGTGCCGGCGGGCGTGGAAGCCCGGAGGCATGGCGGCGGCGGCGAGCACCCGCACGTCGTCCGGCAGCTGGGGGTTGGTGCCGTGCACCAACCCCCGCTCCGGGAACGGCCGCGGCAGCTCCAGATGGGCTGCCTGCCCCCGGGCGTGAACCCCCGCGTCGGTACGGCTGGCGCCCACGACCCGCACCGGGTGTCCCAGCAGGCGCTCCAGGGCCTCTTCCACCACCTGCTGCACCGAGAGGGCGTTCTCCTGGCGCTGCCAGCCGGCGTAGGCCGCTCCCCGGTAGGAGAGGAGGAGGCGGTAAGCGTTCATGGAGCGATCCCCTGCCCGCGACGGCGGCCGGCGTCAGCAAGGAGAAGAACGAAAAACGGCCCCCACACCGCCAGATAGATCCACGGCATTACCGGCACGCCCGTCAGGGCCAGATAGGAGAAAAGGATGAATCCCGACAGACCCAGCCAGGCGGCGTCGCGGCGCAGGGCCGCCCAGGGGAGCACCCAGAGAAGGTACCAGGGGTAGACGGTGGCCGACAGCAGGAGCAGCCGCCCGAGGAGGCGCCCCGTGCCGGCCACCGGGTCACGCTCGCGCAGCGAGAGGAGGACGGCGACGCCGGCGCCCACGGCCAGTGCCAATTTGGCCAGGAACTGGGGATAGAGATAGGGATAGACGGGGTTCCAGGCCTCGTAGATCCCGGTCCAATCCTTCAGGCGGTCCAGCCCGCGGGCGAGGGCCGGCGCGGCGCCGGCGGCGTCGAGCAGGCGCCAGAGCGGCTCGAAGAGAGGGCCATTGAACTCCCAGGAGACGCCGTAGACCAGCAGGCCCGGCGGCAGGCCGCCCGTCGCGGTCAGCACCGGCAGCGCGGCGACGGCCACCAGGCCCCCGGCCACCCCCAGGAACCTCCAGGGACGGCCGCTCTGGCGCGCCCACAGGGGGAAGGCGGCGAGCGGCACGAGCTTTGCGAGCGCTCCCGCCGCCGCGCAGGTGGCCGCCGCTCCAGGGCGGCGGGTTGGAGAGGCGAGGCAGAGGACCGCGCCGACCGCCGCGGCCACCCCGAGCGCGTCGACGTGCCCCATGCCCGTCACCTCCAGCGCCACCAGGGGATTCCAGGCGTACCAGGCGGCCCGCCCCTCCGGCACGCCCATCCTCCGGGCCAGGGCCAGGAGCAGCGAGCAGCCGAGCAGGTCGGCCCCGGTGGCCATCAGCTTCCAGGCGAGCAGCGGAAACGGCAGCCGGCTCGCTATACTGAAGGCCGCGACCGAGAGGGGCGGATAGACGGTGGGGACCTGGGTGTGAGGGAGACGCCGCCAGCTCTCGTCGCGGAGGGGGGTGAGCTCCTCGGCCGCCGGCGACAGGACGTAGGGATTGAACCCGGCCGCCGCCACCTTTCCATCCCAGAGGTAGCGCAGCGCGTCGCCGGACAGCGTCGGCGGGAGCGGCAGCAGCGGGAGCCGCAGCAGCAGGGCTCCCAGGAGGACTGCCCCGCTCGCGGGAGCGCTCGCGGCCTCGAGCCGCCGCGCCACGAACGGGAGCGCGAGGAACGCGGCCCCGAGGAGGGCCAGCGTCAGAGCCAGGTGATGAGCCAGATCGAAGACGAGCAGCAGACCGACATTCGCCGCCGCGAGCGGCACCGAGAGGACGGCGGCACCCAGCCGCCACCGGCCCCGCGTCGATGATGAGCTTCCTGGCGCCGGCCCTGCTGGCAATCTATTACTCCGTCCTGGTGGTGCTTTCGTTCTACGGCCTCCACCGCCTGGTGCTGGTGGTGCTCTACCTGCTCACCCGGAGGCGCGCGACGCCGCCTCCCGAGCTGCCGGACGAGCCGACGGCCTGGCCCGTGGTCACGGTGCAGCTGCCACTCTACAACGAGATGTACGTGGCCGAGCGGCTGATCGACGCCGTCTGCCGGCTCGCCTACCCCGCCGGACGCCTGGAGATCCAGGTCCTCGACGACTCGACGGACGAGACCACCGGCATCGTCGCCCGCGCCGTGGCCGGGCACCGGCAGCGCGGGATCGACATCCACCACCTGCACCGCACCGACCGCGCCGGCTTCAAGGCCGGCGCCCTCGCGGCCGGCCTGGCCCGGGCGCGCGGCGAGCTGCTCGCCATCTTCGACGCCGACTTCGTACCGGCGCCGGACTTCCTGCAGAGGTCCGTCCCCTACTTCGCCGACCCGCGGCTCGGCATGGTCCAGGGGAGCTGGGCCCACATCAACCGCGGCTACTCGCTGCTGACCCGGGTCGAGGCCCTCCTGCTCGACGGCCACTTCATGATCGAGCACGCGGCGCGCAACAGAAGCGGCTGCTTCTTCAACTTCAACGGCACAGCCGGCGTCTGGCGCCGGGCGGCCATCGAGAGCGCCGGGGGCTGGGAGCACGACACCCTCACCGAGGACCTCGACCTCTCCTACCGCGCCCAGCTCCACGGCTGGCGGTTCCTCTACCTGCCCGAGCTGGCGGTCCCTTCCGAGCTGCCGGTGGACGTCAACGGCTTCAAGAGCCAGCAGCACCGGTGGGCCAAGGGCGCCGTCCAGACCGGCCGCAAGCTGCTCGGGCGCATCCTGCGGGCGCCGCTCCCCCTGCGCGTCAAGATGGAGGCGTTCGTCCACCTGACCAACAATGCGAGCTACCCGCTGATGGTGCTGCTCGCGCTGCTCATCTTCCCGGCCATGATGCTGCGCCGGGGCACCTCGGTCCAGATGCTGCTGGTCGTCGACCTGCCGCTGTTCCTCTCGGCCACGGCGTCCGTGCTGACCTTCTATCTGACGAGCCAGGTCGCGGCCGGCAGGGGCTGGCGGCGGGAGATCCGCTACCTGCCCGCCCTGCTGGGGGTGGGGATCGGCCTCTCGGTGAACAACGCCCGGGCGGTCCTCTCGGGACTCGTCCAGCGCGGCGGCACCTTCCACCGCACGCCCAAGTACCGCATCGAGCGGCCGGGGCAGGACTGGGCGGCCAAGCGCTACCGGGCCGGCACGGACCCCACCCGCCTGGTCGAGACGGCCCTGGCGCTCTACTTCCTGGGCTGCACGGTCTACTCGTGGTTCTCGGGGCTGTGGATGTCCATCCCCTTCCTGCTCCTCTTCATGCAGGGCTACGGCTACATGGCGGTGCTGAGCTTCCTGCCGTCGGCGCGCGAGTGGCGGGCGCGGCTGCGGGCGGCCCGCGAAACCCCGCCCGCCGTCCCCTTCTCCTGAAGGTGAGGGAGCCCACGACCTTCTGCATCCGCGGGCGCTCCGGCTAAAATGGTCCCATGGCCATCGCAGAGCGCCGGAGCCCCCAGGTGACGTTGAGGCCGGCGGCGCCCCGAGACGCCGACCTCCTCCGCCAGTGGCGCGCCGAGGCGAGCGTGCGGCGGTTCCAGCCTCTCAACGAGCTGCCCACCGCGCAGCTCCGGGCCGACGTGGCCAGCCAGCGCATGGCCGACCTCTACCGCGGCCGGGGCGAGAAGTTCCAGTGGATCGTCCTGGTGGACGGCCAGCCGGCCGGCTGGATCACCCTGGTGGTGAGCAACTGGGAGCACGGCCTGGCCGAGGTCGGCTACGCCCTCTCCACCGTCTTCCAGAACCGCGGCGTGATGAGCGACGCCCTGGCGACGCTGCTGGACGACCTCTTCCAGAACACCCTGCTCGAGCGGATCGAGGCCCGCTGCGCCGTCGAGAACGTCGGCTCCCAGCGCGTGCTGGAGAAGAGCGGCTTCGAGCGGGAGGGGCGCCTGCGCGCCTACTTCAAGCTCCGCGGCCGGCGGGTGGACAATTTCCTGTACTCCCTGCTGCGGGAGGACTACCTCGCGCAGCGGCACGGATGATCCCTCACTTCGCCGTCGTGGGACTCGCGATGTCCGCCGCCGCCGTGGCGACCTTGCCGCTCAGGGGGTCGTAGACGGCTACTGTCAGGTGGTCGGCCTTGAACTTGAGCTTGACGCGGGTCTCGTAGCGGACGAACTTGCCGGGGCTCGGCGGCCGCTCGGACGAGAGGCTGATCGGCACGACAGGGACCTCCGAGCTGTTGCCGCTCGAGTCCGACGCCGCGAAGCGCAGCTCCAACTGGGCGGCGTACTTGCCGCCGACCGGCACCACCGTCATCACGTCCGCGGGCAGCCCCAGCATCACGGGGATCTCCATCTCGCCCCGTTTCGAGCGCACCGGCGTGCCCAGCCGCATCGGCATCGGCAGGGCGCCCGGGAAGTTGCCGAAGAGCAGGGCGCTCTCGACCTTCATCGAGACCTCCGCCTTGCGCGAGAGGTCGAGGAAGCCGGTGCGGGACCGGACCTCCAGGCCGGGGCGCCGAGCCTCGACCTTGATCTCGTGGCGCTTGTCGTTGTGCTGCCAGGACGGGGAGAACCCGAGCCAGTAGAAGGAGCGGGTGTCGGCGCTGGCGCTGGCGAGCGCCAGCGTGCGGTTGCTGTTGAGGACCGGCTGGCCCCCGGTCTCCTTGGCGAGGAAGTACAGCGACCCCTCGACCTCCTGCTCGGCGAGGTTGCCGAAGCGGGATGCGCTGGGGACCTCAGCCTCGGCATCGGCCGCCACCGTCTGCACGCCGGGGACGTCCACCGGATAGAGGGTGTAGCCGAGGAGGTTGGCCGTGCTCGCCAGCGGGCCCAGGATCTGATCGCCTTCCGGCAGATCGCGAGTCGGCATCTTGTCGCCCCCGGTGACGTAGCCCTGGGCCGAGAACGGCCACCCGCCGGACAACAGCAGCATCACCTTCCTGCCCTGCGGCGCGGCGAACCCGCGCATGGCGCTCACCGCGGCCCGGACGACGTCCTTGACCTGGCGGGCCAGGGTGTCCGCGTAGGCGCGCTGCCGCTCGTTGATGCCCGTGTTCAGCACGCTGAGGTCCAGGGGGGCGTTGTCGCCCACCGCCTGGCTGGCGAAGCTCTCTTCGCGCAGGTGGGTGCGCCGCTCCGTCACGCGGTCGAAGCCGCGGGCGGTCCTGGCCATGGCCTGATCGAACGCCCGCCCGAGGTCGGCCGGGGAGCCCGACCAGTTCGACAGCAGGGCGAGCCGCCCGCCGTCATAGGCGACGATCGCCATCCGGTCGCCCGGTCCCAGCCGGGAGAGATCGGCCTTCAGGGACTTCAGAACCGCGTTGCGATGGGGCGCTATCGCAAAGAAATCGTCGATGAAGACCAGGTAGTAGGTCCCGACCGCCCCTTCCGTCACGCCCTGGACGGCCGTCTCCGCCCCTGCGGACTTCGCTCCCTCGGCGGGGGTGGAGACCGACCGGCCGTCCTTGATCTCGCTGAAGTACTCGATCGGAACCTCCTTGCCGTCGACGCGCAGGCGGAAATCTCCGGCCTTGAGCCCCGGCACGCGACGTCCCTCGCGGTCCGTCACCACCGCCTCGACGTTGACGACCCGCACGTCGATCTCCTCGCCAAAGAGCGGCGGCTCGGCGGCCGGCCGCTGCTGGGCCTGGGCGGGAACCGTCAGGGCAAAAGCGGTGCACAGGGTGGCAGCAAAACGGGAAAGGGGTCTCGGCATGCGGAAAATCCTCCTGGAGAAGAGCGCGCCCCCTACGGGCTCCTGATAGGATTGTTTTCTAAAGCCATTGTATTTCACCCTCCCAGAGAGAAAGGCCCTCCCGAGGGAGGGCCCCAACGTATTTCGCGCGCCTGAGCGTAAGTCTACGTTTCCCCCTCCCCTTCAGGAGAGGGGGACGCGGTCAGGGTCGTGCAGGCCAACCCGGTCCGGAGCGCCTAGTAGCGCACCCCGACCAGGTTGTTCCGCTCGCGGAAGCGGTCCGACTGGACGATGTCCGCGACCACGTCCGCGATCTGGCCGTCGTTCATGCGCCGCAGGTCGGAGCTCCACTGCCGGGCGTCCGCCTGCTCGGGGGTGATGCCCAGGAGGTGCCGGTAGAGCGAAGCCAGCCGCTGCTCCATGGACGTCCCGGCGAGCCGGACCCGGCTCTCCTCGCTGCCGGCGATACCGGTCGCCACCCTCACCAGGGCGTCGTAGCCGCCGTTCGCGATGGCGTCGATGCTGCCTTGGGCCCCGGAGTCGAGGTCGCGCATCAGGATGCCCTGGTAGAGCATCCGGGTGAGCTGCTCGGCGCGGGAGCCCGAGAACACGGCGCCGCCGCTCGCCTGATCCTCAGCGACCGTGCCCGCAGGGGCGACCCGGATCCGGAACGAGCCGGTCCGCAGGTTGGCCGGCACCCAGCTCTCGGTGATCTGGTAGCGGATGACCTCGGTCCGGCCGTTGGCCTTCCCGCGCGGGATCTCGACGTCGGCCGAGGAGTTCTCGACGTTCGAGCGGGTGATGGTCACGCCGCCCGCGGAGGTCTCGGAAAACGTCGTCTCCGGATAGAGCGGCCCGCGGGCCGCGCCGGTGGGCAGGGCCGACATGATCAGCCGCACCCGCGACCCCGCCGGAATCGTGATGGTCCCGCCGGGCTCGACGGAGCCGATCTCCTGCTTGGTTGCGAGGTCCTTGACGATGATCAGGACCTGGCCGATGTTGGGCTTGGCGCCCTGGGCGGCGAAAGCGGTCACGGCCAGCGCCACGCCCAGGATCAGGGTCAGAAGGGTTCGCGATGCGATCCTCATGATGTTGTCTCCTTGAAGTCCTACGTCTTTTCCCGGGGACGACTTTCCCCGGGACCTTCCTGCGCACAGAAGATTGCAAGGGGGATGCCGGGGCGGCGGCAAGCAGGCGGAAACGGCGGCCGGCGCCGGAGATCCCGCGGCCCCCGCTCGGCCTGCTACTATGACGGGCGTTCCATGAGCGTTGCGACGCCGACGACCGCAGATGCCGGCACGGCCGGCCGCCTGGTCTCCAAGCAGGAGGAGAGAAAGGTCATCCTCGCCTCCTCGCTGGGCACCGTCTTCGAGTGGTACGACTTCTACCTCTACGCGACGCTGGCGCCCTTCTTCGCCGGCCTCTTCTTTCCCAAGGGCAACGATACCGCGGCCCTGCTCTCGGCCTTCGCCACCTACGCGGCCGGCTTCCTGGTGCGGCCGTTCGGGGCCCTGGTGTTCGGGCGCCTGGGTGACCTGGTGGGCCGGAAGTACACCTTCATGCTGACCATCCTCGTCATGGGCGCTTCGACCTTCGCGGTGGGGCTCCTGCCGACCTACGCCTCGCTCGGCATCGTGGCGCCGGTGCTCCTCGTGACCCTCCGCCTGCTCCAGGGGCTGGCTCTCGGCGGCGAATATGGCGGGGCGGCGACCTACGTCGCCGAGCACGCCCCCGGGAACCGGCGCGGTTACGCGACGAGCTGGATCCAGACGACGGCGACCCTGGGCTTCTTCCTGTCGCTGCTGGTCATCGGCCTCTGCCGCGCCAGGATGAGCCCGGACGCCTTCAGCGACTGGGGCTGGCGGCTGCCGTTCCTGGTCTCGCTCGTGCTCCTCTTCTTCTCGGTCTACATCCGGCTGCGGCTCAAGGAGTCGCCGGTCTTCGCGCGGATGAAGGCCCAGGGGAAAGGCTCGCGGTCGCCGCTCAAGGACAGCTTCTTCCGCTACCCGAACAACAAGTACGTGCTGCTCGCCCTCTTCGGCGCCACCGCCGGCCAGGGTGTCGTCTGGTACACCGGGCAGTTCTACGCCCTTTTCTTCCTCACCATCACGCTCAAGCTCGACTTCTTAAGGGCCTACACCCTCGTCGGGCTCTCGCTCCTGATCGGGACGCCGTTCTTCCTCGTCTTCGGCGCCCTGTCGGACCGGATCGGCCGCCTCAGGATCATCCTCGCCGGCTGTCTCCTCGCGGCGCTCACCTACTTCCCGCTCTTCAAGGCCCTGACCCGCGCGGTCAATCCGGCGCTCGCGGAGTTCCAGCGCAGCCATCCAGTGAGCGTCGCGGCCGCGGATTGCAACTTCCACGTCTTCGTCGGCCCTCGCACCAGGTTCTCCGACTGCGACAAGGCGAAGGACTTCCTCACCAGATCGGGGCTCTCCTTCTCCTCGCAGCCCGCGGCGGCGGGCCAGCCGGTGACGACGCGGATCGGCAACACCGTGCTCGCCGGATGGAACGAGGACGAGTACAAGGCGGCCCTGGCGACCGAGGGCTACCCGGCGACGATCGACGCCGCGCGGATCAACTACCCGCTGACCCTCCTGATCCTGGTGATCATGGTGCTCTACGTCACCATGGTCTACGGCCCGATCGCCGCCTTCCTGGTCGAGCTGTTCCCGACCCGGATCCGCTACACCTCGATGTCGTTCCCCTACCACATCGGCAACGGCTGGTTCGGCGGCCTGCTGCCGCTCCTCGCCACCGCCATGGTCGCCAGGGCCGGCGACATCTACTACGGCCTCTGGTACCCGGTGATCGTCTCGCTCCTGACCGTGGTGATCGGCGCGCTCTTCCTGCGCGACAGGAAAGACCAGTCGATCCTCGACTGACCGGCCGCCGCAGTGCCGCTGCCCTACACCCCTGGCTTGCGCGCCCGCACGAAGGCGCTCATGAACCTGCCGTCCACGCGGGCGGCGACGGCCTCGGGGTCGAGCCCGGCCGCGGCGAGGAAGTCGCGGGCGTCCGCGGCGCGGTAGATCCGCGTCGGCTCGATCTCGATCTCCTCGAAGCCCACCGCGGCCAGAAGCCGGCGGTACTCGGACTCCTGAAGCGCCCCGGCCACGCAGCCGATCCACAGCTCGACGCTGCGGCGCACGTCCTCCGGCACCTCGCCGCGCACCACCACGTCCGAGACCGCGAAGCGGCCGCCCGGCTTGAGCACGCGGAAGGCCTCGGCCAAGACCCGCCGCTTGTCCGCCGACAGGTTGATGACGCAGTTCGAGATCACCACGTCCACCGCGGCCTCAGGGAGAGGCACGGCCTCGATCTCCCCCTTGAGGAACTCGACGTTCTCGACCCCGGCCTTGCGCTGGTTCTCCCGCGCGAGCTCCAGCATGTCATCCGTCATGTCGAGGCCGTAGGCCTTGCCGGCCGGCCCCACGCGGCGGGCCGAGAGGAGCACGTCGATGCCGCCGCCGGAGCCCAAGTCGAGCACCACCTCGCCCGGCCGCAGCTCCGCCAGCGCCGTGGGATTGCCGCAGCCCAAGGAGGCGAGCACGGCCTCGGCGGGAAGGTCCGCAGTCTCCTTCGCTTCATAGAGGTCCGAGGCGATGGGATCGCGGCCCGTGCCGCACCCGCAGCCGCAGCCCGCGGTCATACCTTGCCGGGCGGTGCGGGCCGCCTCGCCGTACTTCGCCTGCACGGCCTCGCGGAGGGCGGTGGGATCGAGGGGTTGAGGATCGGAGTTGGGGGTGGGGAAGATGGGGTTGTCCATGATCATCGTCCTTTCTTTTGGTTGTTATATGCAACTATCTGGTTTAAAAAAAGAGGCGTTCCTCTCTTCAGGGGAGCCGGCAGCAGCTCCCACCCGAGGCCTCGACCCGCCCGGCCGCGGCGCGGGCGAGCCGGGCGATGAGCCGCGTCATGGCTTGGCGGATCTCGGGGTCGAAGTCGGCGAGGAGCTGCCTCTCCTCGGCGAGGATCGACTCGCGGATCGTCCTCTCCAGGATACGGCCCGCCTCCGTCGCCTCCAGGAGCACAGCCCGGCGGTCCTGCGGGTGGGGGGACCGCTCCACGTAGCCCTTGCGCTCCAGGGCGTCCACCACCCGGCTCGCCGTGCTCTTGTCGAGGTACAGGCGGCCCGCCAGGTCGTTCAGGGTCATGCCGCCGCGCCGGACCAGCTCCTCCAGGGCATAGCACTGGCTGACGGACACGTCGTAGCAGCAGATCCGGTCCCGGTCGCGGAACTCGTAGACCCGGATCAGCTCCGAGAGGGCCGCGTACAGCTCCTCTGCATCCCGCTCCAGGGCGGGGTCCTCGGTCAGGATCGGAAGGGGGCTCGAGGCGTTCACAGGGACAGTATAGACCAACTAGTTGGCAGTTGCAACTCTGGATGAGGTTACGGCAGCGCAGATAACTTTACGGCGCGCCAGCGAAGGAGACGGCGCCTTGGCGAACTTTACGGTGCTCCAGCGAAGACGACGACGGCCGGCGAAGATGACGGTGACCCAGGGAACTCTACGGCGCGCCGGCGAAGGTGACGGCGTCTCGGCGACGATGACGGCGGGCCAGCGACGATGACGGTGGCCCGGATAAATCTACGGCGTCCCAACGAAAACGACGGCGCTCCAGAGAACCTTACGGCGTCGCAGCGAAGGTAAGGTGGGCCGGCGAAGATGACAGCGGCCAGAGAACTCGACGGCGCGCCAGCGAAGACGACGGTGCCGCAGCGAAGGTGATGGCGGGCCGGCGAAGGTGACGGCGCCCCAGATGAGTTTACGGCGCGCTGGCGACAACGACGGCGGTCTGGAGAAGCTGACGGCAGACCAGCGAAGAGGACGGCGGCCTGGATAACTTTACGGCGCGTCAGCGAAGGCGGCGGTTCCCTGGATGGGCTTACGGCGCCACAGCGAAGATTGCGGCGGGCCAGCGAAGAGGACGACGTGGCGCCGTAATTTTCTCTGAAACCCAAAAAAAGAGAGGAGCGTGATGGCACGCTCCTCGGGTGCGGAACTAGCGGAACTAAGTATTGGACTCGACAGCGGCTGCCGGGGTGGGAGCCTGCGGGTCGGGATTGGGCCCTTCCGCCGGCTCCGGATTCTCCGCCGACGACTTGCGAGGCCGGCCGCGGAACGGCTGCAGGCCGAACTCCGCCAGCTTCTCCGACCGCAGACCGTAATGCTCCTTGAGGAACTTCCGCAGCCCGCTGGCGATCCGCTGGCCCTCGACGAGCAACGCCCTGAGCCGCTTGGAGGCTTCCTGCTTGCTGGCCGTCAAGGCCGCCTGCTGGGTGGCCGTCTCCTGGGCCTCGGTGAGGATCTTCTTGAACCTGCCGCGGGGCCCCTCCAGATGGGGGTACCGGGGGCGTTCGCCTCCAGCGCGGCGTCCAGCCGCGCCAGATCGCCCAGCATTCCTGCGTACGTGGTCTCTCTCGCCATGGTCGTTTCTCCTTTTCGCGAGCCGTTCCGGCTCAAGGTCCGACGCCTCCGTGGCGACGGACGAAACCCTGATCGCTCTCCAAATCCCCGGCCGGCGACGGCTGTTCAGAGCGCTGCAGAGGCCGGAGTCCGCGGGAGGTGAATCCCGATCTCCCTGGCTGCGGTACGGACGGGATTAGGATGCATACTATGTGGCCCTCTGTCAACCCCTCAGGCCGATTTCCCAGGAAGCAAGCAGCAAGCTCCGCATAGGTGAAGGGATAAACCCAGTAGTTATGGAGCGCCATTGCGGGCCTCGAAGGCAGATCGTCATCTCTCGGCGACCTCTTGTGGCGCACGGCATGTCCTTGCGTGCGGCCAAACCCCGGTCGAGGCGACTCGCGTTACGCCGCTTTTCCAATGACGCATGCGGTTGACAGCCCTGGAAGGGGCCGTCCTTGAACTTCCAGGGCGTGCCGGACCTCGTGGTCGAGGTCCTCTCGCCCCGCACCCGCCGGCTGGACCTGGGCGTCAAGCTCGCTGCCTACCGGGACGCGGGCGTCCCGGAGGTCTGGTTCGCCGATCCCCAACCGCGGACGATTTCCGTCCACGGCCTGAGCGGGGACGGGAAGAGCTACGTCGAGCTGAGCCGCGGGGCAGTGGGCGAATCGGTCGTCTCGCGCCTCCTGCCCGGCCTGCGGCTCGCGGTCTCGAAGATCCTTTCCCTCAAGGTAGGGTCCGATCCGCTCGCGCCGCACGATCACGCGCAGGCACCGACGATGCCCCTCCGGCGTATCACCCGCAATCGTCGCCTCTCGCCAAAAGAGGCGGCGAAATATCGTGAGGTCCGGAAGCAGGTTGCAGAGGAACTGCCCGACCTGATCGCGCGGCATCACGCTATTATTCGTGTACCGACACACCGTGAGCCAACGCATCCCAGATTCTTCGGCACGTCCGCGGATTTCTGGATGAACCTACAGCTCCGCTGGGATCTCTATCAGGCGAGTGTCGCCGAAGCTGACGAGTTAAGGCAGATCAGGAGGCACACGGAGCAGTGTAGGAACCTGCGGGAATTCAACCTCAGAGACAGCCGGCGATGACTCTTCAGCACATCCTGCGCTTTCTTACCGATCATCTCAAGCCGACACTGGGGTCAAACGAAATACACGTGCGAGCCTGCTAGCAGTCTTGACATCTCCACGTCGAAGAGCTTCTCGGACGCGATCCAGCTTCTCGGTGTCCTCCAAAGTCAGGTACGGCGACCAGCCGTCCTCGGTCTCAATCAGCGAAACCTCGACCTCGGCGACATAGTCGCCGTTATAAACCAGTTCGTTCTTGAGCAGTGCCATCAGAACCTTGTCCTGTGGATCGAAGATCGTCCTCTACTCTCTCCAGTCTTCAATGGGAAGGTCTTCGAAAATCTCGAAGTGCGGCCGTTCGCTGTGACCAAAATCAGACCATTAACCTTCGCCGTCGCGGCGATCTGGCCGTCAAGAAAGGGTGGAGTCTTACCGATCGCCGTCAGTCGTGCTCTTTCTCGGGCATGCCACTCCGCGGCAGCTTGGTCGTACGGCAGGATCGGCATGGTTTCGCGTACAATCTGGAAAAGGTAATCCCCGATCGTCTTCTTCTTGCGTGATTGGGGAAGACGCTCCCAGCCAAACAGCAGTTCGTGCCAGACCGCCGTCGCGATTCCAACCTCCCCCTCATGATCCAGAGCCTGCGAAGCACACCAGGGTTCGGGGAAAGAAGGGTGGCCTGGGAGACGACGTTGATATCCAGCAGGTATTGTAGGATCACCAGCTGAAATCCCGGCCCGGGGATGGATCTCGCACGTCGCCAAAGATTTCGTCGGGGTCGATATCGAGATCTGTAAAGTCATGCTCGCGGCGAAACTTCTCGTAGGCTTCCCGGAAACTTGGTTTCCCCTTCGACAGCCGCTCGAAATCTTGGGCCCCGATCAGCACGGCGACCGGCTTTCCTCGCCGGGTCAGTTCCACCTGGGTCCCCTTCTCCGCTTCATGGACCACGCTGGTGAAATTGTCTCTGGCTTCCGCAATCGAGTACTTCTTGACCATACCGGCCTCCTCATGGCCATCCAGATGGACATCTTAGCTCATCTACGCCCCGATCCGCCCCACCCGCACAATCGGCCCCTCGGCTTCGTCGGGGTCGCGGAGATCGATCACGCCCTGGATGGCCCAGAGGTTGTCGCCTTGCGGGTCTAAGAGGGTGTGGGTGACGTCCCACTGGCGGTCGCCGGTCTTCTTGATCTGGGTCCACTGGTGGCGGCGGGCCTCGGGGGTGAAGAGGAGCTCGCCGTACTCCTCGAAGAAGGGGGCCATGGTGGCCTCGAAGCGGTCGGCGTCCCACAGGGTCGAGGGATCGTCCGGGTCCTGCTTGACGAGGTTGGGCGCCTCTTCCCAGTCTTTGAGCGAGAGGGCGCGGACGAGGAGGTGCATCTCTGCTCGCACCCGCGCCGCGAAGGTCTTGGGATCAGCCAATAGCTCCTGGAGCCAGAGGATCTCGCGGGCGGCCTCGCGCTCCTTCGTGCGCACCAGGATCTCGGGATGGAGGAGACCCTCCCACTCCTCGAGGAGGCTCGAGTCGGTCTGCTCGACCAGGGCGCGGAAGAAGCCGAGAGCGTCCCAGACCCCTTCGGTCTTGGCCGGCTCGGGCACGGTCTGGTCCAGGGTCTTGTAGAGCTGGGAGAGGTAGCGCAGGAGCACGCCCTCGCTGCGCTGGAGCCCATAGCGCTTCACGTAGTCCGCGAAGCTCATGTAGCCCTCGAACATCTCGCGGCCGATGGACTTCGGCTTGATGTCCTCGCCGCCCACCCAGGGGTGCTTGCCCCGGAAGCGGTTGAAGGTGCCGTAGATGAAGTCCGCGAGCGGCTTGGGGTGGTTGACCTCCTCCAGGCGCTCCATGCGCTGCTCGTACTCGACCCCCTCGGCCTTGAGCTGCGCCACCAGCTCGCCCTTGATCTTGTCGACCTGCTTGCGGAGGACGACGTCCGGGTCCTCCAGGATCGACTCGACCAGGGTGATGAGGTCGGGCACGTAGGTCTCGGACTCGCGGTCGAGCAGGCCGATCGTCTCCACGAGATAGAGCGAGAGGGCCTGGTGGAGGGAGAAGTCCCACTGGAGGTCCTCGGCCACCACGGCCCAGAGATAGTCGGTATGGAGGTCGCGCTTCATGCGGATGATGCCGGCGCGGTAGAGAGAGCGCACCAGGACGGCGGCCTGGCTGAGGTGCCGGGCCTTGGCCCCTTCCTCGTCGTGGCAGCGGCGGATCAGGTCGCGCAGGGAGTCGAAGTTGCGGAGGTTGGGATCGTCCTGCTCGGCGTCGCGCTGGAGGAGGTTGAGCACCATGCCGTGGGTGACGCGGAAGCGGGACTTCAAGGTCTCCGGCGGCCGGGCAATCAGCTTCTCGAAGGTCTCCTGGGTCCAGGAGACCTCGCCTTTGGCCGGTCCCTTGACGATCTTCTTGCCGCCGCTCCGCTCGCTCTTCCTCTTCTCGATAATGTGCTCGGGTGCCTGGGCCACCACGCTCCCCTTGACGTCGAACCCCTTGCGGCCGGCGCGGCCGGCGATCTGCTTGAAGTCGCGCACCGAGAGGATGGCGGTCTTGCGGCCGTCGAACTTGGCGAGCTTGGTGAAGAGCACGGTGCGGATGGGGATGTTGACCCCCACGCCGAGCGTGTCCGTGCCGGAGATGACGCGGAGCAGCCCCTGTTGGGAGAGCTGCTCGACGAGCAGCCGATACTTGGGTAGGAGCCCGGCATGGTGGACACCGAGGCCGAAGGAGATGAAGCGCTTGCACTCCTTGCCGTAGGGGGTGTCGAACCGGAAGTCGCCCACGGCGTCGCGGATCCTCTCCCGCTCCTCGCGGCTGGAGATCTGCATGCTGGTCAGGGCCTGGGCCAGCTCGGCGCACTCGCGCTGGGTGAAGTTGACGACGTAGATGGGGGACCGGCCGTCCTTGATGAGCGCCTCGATGGTCTCGTGGAGGGGCGTCTCGCGGTACTCGAAGTCGAGGGGGACGGGGCGCTCCTCGGAGCTGACCCGGGCGGCCTCGACGCCTGTCCGCTCCTCGATGTGCTCCTGGATGGCGGAGACGTCCCCCAGGGTGGCGGACATGAGGAGGAACCGCGTGTGCGGCAGGGTGATCAAGGGGATCTGCCAGGCCGCGCCGCGCTCGGGGTCCGAGTAGTAGTGGAACTCATCCATCACCACGTAGGGGGCGTTCAGCCGCTCGCCTTCGCGCAGGGCGCGGTTGGCGAGCACCTCGGCGGTGCAGCAGACGACCGGCGCGTCGGGGTTGATCGAGGCGTCGCCGGTCATCATGCCGACGTTCTCGGGGCCGAAGTCGTCGCAGAGGGAGAAGAACTTCTCGGAGGCCAAGGCCTTGATGGGGCTGGTGTAGAAGGAGGTCTTCCCCTCGCACAGCGCCTTGAAGTGGAGCCCTAAGGCCACCAGCGACTTGCCGGAGCCGGTCGGGGTGTTCAAGATCACGTGCCGGCCGGCCATGATCTCGAGCAGCGCCTCCTCCTGCGCCGGGTACAGCTCGAACCCGGCCTCCGCCGCCCAGTCCACGAAGAGGTCGAGGATCGCGTCAGGATCGGCCGCGCCACCCCGGGGAACGCGAGCGATGAGGGACGGACGGACGCGAGGGGGCTCGGTCCGCGCAACCGCGATCTCGGCGGGAAAGACGGGCTCGGCCATGACGGGAGATTGTGGCACGGGAGCCCGCCCGGGCATCAATGCCCGGGCTAGAACAAAGAAGCCGGGTAAACCCGGCTCAAGCATTCTCTTGAGCCTCCTTCAGGAGGCTTCTTCCTCGGTAGCCCGGCGATTGATCGCCGGGCGGCGAGGCCGGTGAGCTTCCAGAGGAAGGAAAGAGGCTTCGGTGATCGCGATGAGTCGGTCCGTGGTGGTCTGGGTCGTCATCGTCCTGCATACCTCCGTCTTCTGCTCGATGCAGGATACGCGCCGGATTTGACCTCCCGCCCGCGGCCAGATAACCTCCCGGCCGGCCTGTGACGGGCCTTCCGGAGGGACATCCCCGTGCAACTCGGCATCCTCGGTCTCCCGAAGTCGGGAAAGACGACGCTGTTCAATACGCTGACCGCTTCGCACCAGGCGACGGACAAGTACGCGACCTCCAGCCAGACGAACATGGGGGTGGCGACGGTGCGCGACGCCCGCCTGGAGGCGCTGCGGGACCTCTTCAGCCCGCGGCGCTACGTGCCTGCCACGGTGCAGTACGTGGACATTCCCGGCCTCAAGAAAGGGGAGAGCGCCGAGAGCCTGGACCTCGCCAAGCTCAAGACCGTGGACGCTCTCGTCCACGTGGTGCGGGCGTTCGCGGACCCCGAGATCCTCCACCCCGAGGGAAGCGTCGATCCGGCCCGGGACGTGGCCACGATCGACCTCGAGCTGATCCTGGCGGACCACGACATCGTGGAGCGGCGCCTGGAGCGGCTGGAGAAGGCGACCAAGCGGGGGCTCACCCCCGAGGAGCAGCGCGAGCGGCAGATCCTCTCGGAGGTCCTGCTGCCCGCCCTGGAGTCCGAGAAGCCGCTGCGGGAGGTTCTGCTCGACCCCGAGGACGAGAAGCGGCTGCGCGGCTTCCAGCTCCTCTCGGCCAAGCCCATGCTGATCGTCATCAACGCGGACGAGGCCCGCGCCGCCGCGCCGCCGGAGACCTTCGGCATCGAGACCCGAACGGCCGTGCGCGCGGTCACCGTGAGCGCGCCCATCGAGCAGGAGATCAGCACCCTCTCACCCGACGAGCAGAAGGAGTTCCTGGCCGATCTGGGCTTAACCGAGCCGAGCCTCGACCGGGTGACGCGGGCGAGCTACGACCTGCTGGGGGTGATCTCCTTCTTCACCGTGGGCGAGGACGAGGTGCGCGCCTGGACGATCCGCCGCGGCACCCGCGCCCGCGAGGCCGCGGGCGCCGTCCACTCCGACATCGAGCGCGGGTTCATCCGCGCCGAGGTCGTGCCCTGCGACGACCTGATCCGCCTGAAGACGATGGCCGCCTGCCGCGACGCCGGACTCCTCCGCCTGGAGGGGAAGGAGTACGTCATGAAAGACGGCGAGGTGGCGCACTTCCGGTTCAACGTGTAGGGGCTACCCGCGCCCCGCCCGCGACCGCTGCGGCCGCTCGGGAACGATCTGGAGACTCAGCCGTCCCGTGCTCTGGACGCCGGGGCGATAGTAGACGCCTCCCGGCGGCGGCGTGATCACCGGGGCGGGGTTGTCGACGTCCGCGTCGGGGACCTCCTGGATGGTCGGCTCCGGGCGGTTCCACTCGCGCAGGCCGC
>DASWME010000031.1:0-8254 GCA_036399915.1 Thermoanaerobaculia bacterium | reverse complement strand
CAAGGACTTGAAAAGGGCCCCTCCTCTCCCTCAGAGAGAGGGAGCCAGAGGGTGAGGGTCCCGCCGCTGCCGCATCACCTCGTAGGCCGCCAGGGCCACCGTCGTCGAGAGATTGAGCGACCGGACCTCCGGGCTCGCCATGGGGATACGCACCAGGCGGTCCCAGTAGCGCTCGCGGATCTCCGGCGGCAGGCCCACGCTCTCCCTGCCGAAGACCAGGACCGTCCGTTCAGGATAGCTCACGCTCCAGTAGTCCCGCTCCGCTTCCGCACTGAAGAGGAAGGGCTCGCCCAGCCCCGGCAGCTCCCTCTCGAAATCGTCCCAGCGGTCCCAGACTTGCGGGTTCACGCGCGGCCAGTAGTCGAGACCGGCGCGCCGGACCTGGCGTTCGCCGAGCAAGAAGCCCAGCGGCCGGACGAGATGGAGCTGGGCTTCCACGGCGAGGCAGGTCCGTCCCGCGTTGCCGGTGTTCCAGTGGATCTCCGGCTCGACGAGCACGAGGTGGAGGTCTGCAGACATGCAGCAAGGAAGTCTAGCAGGGGAGGCCCCTGGCAACGTCGCGCCCGCCCGGCGGTCTAAAATGGAGGCATGGTGTTGATCGAGGCCGTCATCTCGTTCATCTGCCTGGTGAGCCTGATCGTGATCCTGTTCGAGGCCCAGCGCAACGGCGGGTTCCGGAGGAAGTGGCCCATCGCCATCTGGGCGGGCAGCCTCCTGGCCCTGTCGCTCCTCGGATTGCTGCGGGTCTTCGTGAACCACGACGACTGGAGCGACGCCCGCATCCTGCTGGGAATCCTCGGGGCCAGCAACTTCCTCTTCGGCGCGGCGCTGCTCGTCCGGTGGCTGTTCTGGACGCCCCCTACCTCAACGTGACATCGATCTCGCCCACGCCGCAGTCGACCTTCACTCCGGCGCGGCCCGTCCCCTTGTCCCAGTGCAGCTCGCGCGCCATCAGCCCGGCGCTCTCGTAGCGCCGGCCGGCGGCGATCAGGCTGGCCTCGCCGATCCCCGTGTCGAGGTCCACCGAGCCGATCGCCTCCTTGGGCAGGGTGATGTTGACCTCGCCCACGCCCAGGTCCACGGTGAGGTCGTTCGCGATCCCCTGGACGTTCATCTCGCCGACGCCCAGCTCCGCCCGCAGCGGCAGGTCGCGCGGCACGTTGATCCGGGCGCGGACGTGCAGGCCCCTGCTGCCTCCGAGCTTGGGCCAGTTCTTCACCTCCACACGGAGCTGGTCCCCGGAGGTGTTGTACACCAGCCGCAGAGCTTCCGCGGCGTCCACGCAGCGGCTCGTCCTCCGGTTGCAGGCGATCCTCACGTCGAGCCCACCTGGGCGTTGTCCCACGCCTCCACCGTGACCTCGCCGACCGGGAAATCGAGGGAAATCCGGTCGGCGTCTCCCACCGGGATCTGCTGCCGGAACGAACGGACGATCACGTCGGCGCCGGCGGGCACCACCCACAGCAGCGCGGTGCACAGGATGAGAGCGGTCTTCTTCATGGGTTTGTCTCCTCTCGAGGAGCACTACGGGAAAGAGCGCGCCAAGGTTCCAGGATCGCGGCACCGATCTTGCCCAGATTAGAGTAGGGGCGGGGCTTGTCCCCGCCCGGCAGGGGAAAGGGGTACGATCCAGCCATGAACCCGCAGCCGGCCCCCTTCCAGGAATCCCACCTCGG
This sequence comes from Thermoanaerobaculia bacterium, assembly GCA_036399915.1. GTDB lineage: Bacteria > Acidobacteriota > Thermoanaerobaculia > Multivoradales > UBA5704 > DATARR01. The sequence continues at coordinate 6,578 of DASWME010000031.1, read as the reverse complement.
GGAACGGCCGATCCGCGACCTCGGCCTGAAGATCGAGGGCACCGACCTGGAGCCGGTGATCGCCGAGTTCGAGCGGGAGCTCGCGGCGGCTGGGATTCGCCGGGTGCGTCCCCGCTTCTATCTCTCCACCGAGTGGGGGGTGCCCTTCGGGACGGTGGCGATTGCCATCCCCTTTTATCTCGCCCGGCCCGAGCTGACCGCGCTCCACGCCGAGCGCACGGGCCACGTCGAGGGCGCCGGCCGGTGGGACCTCCTGCGCTACCTCCGGCACGAGATGGGGCACGTGGCCAACTACGCCTATCGTCTCTACGAGCGGGAGGAGTGGGTGAAGCTCTTCGGCCCGATCACCCGTCCCTACCGCGAGGAGTACCGCCCGGAGCCGTTCAGCCGTCGCTACGTCCGCCACCTGCCGGGCTGGTACGCCCAGAAGCACCCGGACGAGGACTGGGCCGAGACTTTCGCCGTCTGGATGACCCCGGGGCTCGACTGGCGCGCCCAGTACGCCGGCTGGCCCGAGGCGCTCGCCAAGCTCGAATACTGCGACGCCGTGATGCGCGAGCTGCGCGACGCCGATCCGCTGGTGACCGACGAGGAGCTGGACGAGGACGTGGGGGAGATCTCCTACACGCTCGACCAGTACTACCGCTATTGGGAGATCGACGGCGGCGAGTTCCCGCCCGGCCTCGACGGAGCCCTGCTGTCGATCTTCGAGGACTGGGGCCGGCCCGAGGACCTCTCGACGGACGCCCCGCGCCGCCCCGCCTCCGAGCTGATCCGCCGCCTTGCCCGCGACCTTCCGGCCGACGTCTACCGCTGGACCGGCCACTTCCCCGAGCGCACCCGGCTCCTCCTGCACCACCTCGCCGAGCGCGCCGACGCGCTCGAGCAGGTCTACCCGGCAGATCGCGAGGTCCCCGCTGTCATCGCCCTGACCACCCTGGTGACCGCCCTGGCGATGAACCACGTCCACCGGGGGAGCTACATGCCGTAGTAGCGGGAACCAGGAACTTGGAGTAGCATTTGGTCGCATGAGAGTCACGACAGGCAAAGTGGTGGAAGGCAAGATCGTCGTCGAGGGCGAGCCCTTCGAAGAGGGGATCACCGTCACGATTCTGGCCCCCGAGAGTGACGAGGCAGTCCAACTCAGTCCCGAAGAGGAAGCCGATCTTCTCGAAGCCATGGCGGAAGCGGATGCCGGAGATTTCGTTGATGGAGAGGAGGTTTTGCGGGAACTCCGGGGCCAGCGTTGAGAGCGGGGCTCCGGATCAAAGTTCTTCGCCGTGCACGCCGGCAGATCGCCGAGGCATCGGCTTGGTGGAAGGCCAATCGGCTCAAGGCTTCTGCTGCCTTTGACGAGGAGATGGAAAGAGCCTTCGATCTGCTCGCGCTTCAACCGAACATCGGAGTGAGGATCGCTGGTACCCGCTTCACAGGAGTGCGGCGGATTCATCTGAACCGCATCCACTACTACCTGTATTACCGGCCCACCGCCGAGGTTGTGGAGATCCTCGCCCTCTGGCACACAAGTCGCGGCTCTGACCCCCGACTGTGATGGAAGCCGTCCTCCTCGTCGGCATCCAGGGCGCCGGCAAATCCACGTTCTATCAGCAGCGCTTCTTCGACACCCATGTCCGCATCAACCTGGACATGCTGAAGACGCGCTACCGCGCGGAGATCCTCCTCCACGCCTGCATCCTGGCGAAGCAGCCTTTCGTGGTGGACAACACCAACGTCCTCGCCTCCGAGCGGGCCAAGTACATCGCTCCCGCGAGGGAGGCGGGATTCCGCGTCGTGGGCTATTTCTTCCCGGTGCCCGTCCGCCACGCGATTGGGCGGAATCAGAAGCGGGAGGGAAAGAAGAAGATTCCGGTGCAGGGCATCCTGGGGACCCACAAGCGCCTCCAGCCCCCCAGCCGCGAGGAGGGTTTCGACCGCTTGTACTGCGTGACCGTCACCGAGGCGAACGAGTTCGTGGTGGAGGAGTGCCCGGAGGAAGCCTGATCACCGCCCGTTGCCGTACCGCTCCAGCGCCAGCTCGACGATCTTCTGCACCAGGTCCGGGAACTCGACGCCGGCCGCCCTGGCCGCCATGGCGAACTCGCTGTTCTCCTCCAGATAGCAGCTCGCGTTGACCTCGATGACGTAGACCTCCCCCGTCTCGGTCAGGCGCAGGTCGACCCGTCCGTAGTCGCGGACGCGGAGGGCGCGGTAGGCATCGACGGCGGCCTTCTGGAGCTTCGCCCGCAGGTCGTCCGGGATGTCGGCGAGGACGGACTTCGTCCCTTTGTACTCGACGCTGCTCTCCTTCCACTTGGCCTTCGAGCCGAGGATGCGCGGCACCCCCTCCGGCAGCCCGGAGAAGTCCATCTCGATCGGCGGGAAGGCGACCGGCTCGCGGTTGCCCAGGATCCCGACGTAGAACTCCCGCCCTTCGATGTACTCCTCCACCAGGGCGCTGTCGCCCACCTTCTCATGGATGGCGAGGACGCGCTTCATCAGCGAAGTCGTGTCCCGCACCAGGGAGTCGCCGTCGATGCCGATCGAGGCGTCGGCGGTGAGCGGCTTGACGAAAAGGGGCATGCGGAGGCTGCCCGCCGTCTCGAAGTCGGAGTCCTGGGAGAAGACGGCGAAGTGGGGGTAGAGGATGCCCTCGAAGGCGAAGACCTTCTTGGCGAGCCCCTTGTCCTGCGGCAGGTACAGCTCCCCCGGTCCGCCGCCCGTATAGCGCAGGCGAAGGAGGTCCAGCACGCCCGCCACCGCCACGTCGCCCACGATATTGTCGCCGAAGCTCTCCACCAGGTTGAAGATCAGGTCCGCCTTGCGCCGGCCGAGCCCGGTGACCAGTTTCCGCAGGTCGTCGTGGACGCCGAAGATGGATGCCCGGTGCTTGTTCTTGCGCAGGGCGGCGGCGACCTGATCGACGACGACGTCATAGGACTTGGGATCGTCGTTCTCGAGGCCCGTCAGGACAGTGACGTTCATCCCGCCCTTCTCCATGCAAAGGTCGCGCCTTGAGGCATTCATCTTGCAGAAGGCCTCTTCGCGAGGCCGCGCCGGCTTGGCCGCGGCCGCCACCGAAGGAGGTCCCTCATGATGCCTCGACAGACGATCCAGCGACGGGGAGCGGCTTCCGGGTTCCTGGCCCTCCTGCTCGTCCTTCTGAGCTGTTCGACCAACCCGGCCACCGGCAAGCGCCAGATCGCGCTGATCTCCGAGCAGCAGGAGATCGCGATGGGCAAGGAGGCCGATCAGCAGGTCCAGCAGCAGCTAGGCCTCTATCCCGACCAGGAGCTCCAGGCCTATGTCAACCGCCTGGGCCAGAAGCTCGCCGCCGATTCCGAGCGGCCCAACCTGCCGTGGACCTTCCGCGTGGTGGACGACCCGGTGGTGAACGCCTTCGCCCTGCCGGGAGGCTATATCTACATCACCCGCGGCCTGATGACCCATTTGACCTCCGAGGCCGAGCTGGTCTCGGTGCTCGGTCATGAGATCGGCCACGTGACCGGCCGCCACAGCGTGGAGCAGATGAGCAAGGCGCAGATCGCCCAGATCGGCCTCATCGCGGGGATGATCCTCCGGCCCGAGCTGGCCAACTACGGCGACCTCGCCCAGACCGGCCTCCAGCTCATGTTCCTCAAGTACGGCCGCGACGACGAGCGCGAGGCCGACGACCTCGGCCTGCGCTACCTCGACCGGGAGGGCTACGACCCGCGCCAGATGCCCGAGGTCTTCGCGACCCTGGGCCGGGTGAGCGCGCAGCAGAAGCAGGGGCGCATCCCGAACTGGCTCTCGACCCATCCCGCGCCGGAGGACCGCATCCAGCGGATCAACGCCCACATCGCCAAGTCGGGCCGCGACTTCTCGCAGGCCACCGTCGGCCGCGAGCGCTACCTCCAGGCCATCGACAACGTCATCTTCGGCCAGAACCCGCGCGAGGGGTACTTCGTGGGGAACACCTTCATCCACCCCGAGCTCGGCTTCCAGGTCCGCTTCCCCGAGGGGTGGCGGACCAGCAACCAGAAGCAGGCCGTGGGGGCGATCAGCCCCAATCAGGACGCGGTGGTGGTGGTGACCCTCTCCGGCCGGCGCTCGCCCCAGGAGGCGGCGCAGGAGTTCTTCTCGCAACAGGGCATCCAGGCCGGCCAGTCCCTGCGGGCCGAGCTCGGCGGCTATCCGTCCGTGGCGCGGGTCTTCGGCGTCCAGCGGGGGCAGTCGGGCGATCTCCGGGGCATCGCCGCCTTCGTGGAGAAGGACAACAAGGTCTACCAGATCCTCGGCTACACCCTGGCACAGAACTGGCGGCGCTACGACGACGTCCTCTCCAGCTCGCTCGGCAGCTTCGAGCGGGTGACGGACCGCCGCGCTCTGGACGTGCAGCCGAAGCGGGTGGACGTGGTCTCGCTCCGGGAGCCCATGACCCTGGAGGAGTTCGCCCGCCGCTACCCGTCCACGGTGGACCTGGAGACGCTCGCCATCATCAACCAGGCGGACACGAACACTCGCTTCCCGGCCGGGGCCGAGCTCAAGCGGGTCGTGGGCGGCGAGCTGCCGACGGAGCGGGGGCGGTAGAGGCCGCGCGTCTGGGACCGCCGCCGATGACGGCGCCAGGCTCCAATCTTCACTGAAAAGCCGGCTCGATCGCCGGCTTTTCTCTTTTTCAGTGGCAAAGGCGGTCTGACAGGCACCCGTCCGCTCGAACGAGCCGCGGCGGCTTTTTTCATTGTTTGAAGCCGCCAAACAATGTTTAAACGGAAAAAACATTGTTTGGGAACGCCCACACATTGTTTTTTGGCTTCAAACATTGTTCGAGTGGAAAAAACAATGTTTGAGTCGGAAAACAATGTTCTACGGGAATACTGTCGAGAAAAAGCAAGAGTTGTCCTCCACAGGCGACGATTCCGCGGCCGCCTCAGCCCATGAACCCCAGATCCGGCGTCGCGAACCTTCCGAGATTCGGCAACACGAGCGGCAGATCGCTCTGCGCCACGCCGAACCAGCGGGCGAGGGTCGCCGCGTACTCGTCCACCGAGGTGGTCGGGATCCAGCGCCCCTCGCCGGCGTCGTTCGGTCCGCCGACGGCGAGCGTGGGGAGCTGGCCGTAGAAGCGGCCGCCGCGCACCGCGCCGCCGAGCACGAAGTGGTGGCTGCCCCAGCCGTGGTCGGAGCCGTCGCCGTTGGAGACGTAGGTGCGGCCGAAGTCGGAGGCGGTGAAGGCGGTCACCGAGTCGGCGACGTTGAGCTCGGTCATGGCGGCGTCGAAGGCGGCGAGGGCGCCGTCGAGCTCGGCGAGCAGGTCGGCGTGGGTGCCGTCGAGGGCGCTGGCCCCGATCTGGCTGCCGTGCGTGTCGTAGCCCTGGCCGGAGCAGAAGAAGACCTGCCGGCGCAGCCCTAGCGCCTCGCGCACGGAGATGAGCTGCGCGATCATCTTGAGCTGCAGCCCGAGATCGGTGTCCGGGAATGCGGTGGTGAGCTGAGGCGCCCCGGCCAGCGCGCCCGAGAGCAGCTCCTGGTTGTCGAGCGCGCGCTGGAAGATCCCGCGGTAGCCGCGCTCGAAGAGGTTGCCGTAGCTGCGCGCGAGCAGGCCGCGGATGGCGTTCGAGGAGGCGTCGGCGCCCTGGGCCGCGGGGACGTAGGAGGTCAGGCCCACCGGCCCCTCGGGCGATACCTGGTACTGCGTGACGACGTTGCCGACCTGGAAGGTGTTGGTGCCCGCCACCGAGATCGACATCGAGATGCGGGCGTTCTCGTTGAGCGCGTGTAGCAGGTCCGCCGTGCGCCCGCCCCAGCCGGTGCGCGCCGGCTGGTCGGGCAGCGAGGTCTGCCAGTGCACGGTCTGGTCGCTGTGCGAGAAGAGCTGCGGCGGCACCGCCACGCTGCGGTTCAGGTACTCCTCCCGGGTGAGCGGCGCGACGAGCGGCCCCACGTTGGCGACCAGCGCCGCCCGGCCCGAGTTGAACATTCCCTGCATCTTGGCGAGGCTGGGGTGGAGCCCCCACTGCCGCGGGTCGCCCGGCGGGGTGACAAGCGGCTTCAGCGGCAGCAGCGCGCTCTGCGGCAGCGCCAAGGCGTCGCGCGCCGCGGCATACTGCGCGTAGTCGCCGGCCAGGGTCGGCACGACGATGTTGTTGCCGTCGTTGCCGCCGTAGAGGAAGACGCAGACGAGGCTCCTGTAATCGACGAGCGGCGCCGCCGCGGCGATGCGCTCGAGATCGAACACGGTATTGGCCATCGCGGTCATGCCGACCGCGGCGCAGGCCGATTGGCGGAGGAACTGACGGCGCGTGGTACCACGGATCTGGGTCATCTTCTTGTCCTCCTACTTCTGCACCACGGATTCGGGGGCCAGGCTCGCGAGCCACAAGAGCGTGAGCACGCGTTGATCGGCCTGCGTGGGGAAATCGGCGTCGGCGAGGGCGTTGCGCAGGATGTTGCGCGTCGCGTCCGACATCGCGCCCGCGAAGAGCAGCAGGTCGACGCGGTCGAGGAGGGCCTCGTCGTTCAACACCTGCGGCGACTGGAACGGCGCCAGGTTGAAGGTGAACGGCCGGTTGTTGCCCCCTGCGCCGAGCAGGGCGAGA
>DASWME010000030.1:0-3847 GCA_036399915.1 Thermoanaerobaculia bacterium | reverse complement strand
CGACGTCCTCGTGCTTCTTCTCGTTCTCCAGCAGGCTCCGGCCGTAGGCGGTGTCCGACTCGATCAGCAGGGCGACGTGCCCGAGGTCCCAGCTCATCTCGTCGCGCAGGAACGTGATGGCCCTGTCGTTCAGCTCCTCGTCCGGCAGCACGGTGCGGCAGAAGGACACCCCGACCTCCTGGAAACCCTTCTGCAGATCGCTCGCCGTGGCGGAGCCGCTGGCAGCGCGGAAGCGAAGCGGCGGCCGCGCCGGAGATCGCTCCCGCTCGCCGCGGCGCCAGCTCAGCAGCGCCACGCGCAACGATTCCACCGAACCGGAGAACGACGGTCCCAGAAGGACGACCTCCGGGTCGCTGGCGGCTCCCTGGAGGTCCGCGGCGAGGTTCAGGGCCTCCCGGAAGGCGTCCCTCTGGATGCCGGCCTTGGGCGTCTCGCCGACCAGGAACACCAGCGCCAGGCTCCGGCTTCCGTCCGACTCTCCCCGGCGGAACAGGAGGATCCCGGGCGCCTTCTGGGCGAGCGTCCCGGGGCTCGCACTGGCGCCCGTCCAGGGGAGCCAGACGTGGTCGACCCGATAACCGGACTGGGCGAACCCCTGCTGGAGGGCATCCAAAGCCTGGTCCAGGCGCGGATCGAGCGGCGCCGGCACGAGCGCCACCAGGAAGCGCAAACCGTAGCCCGCCTTCCCTGCCGCGTCCGTCACAGCGGCGGGGTCCGGCTCGCCCGGCAGACCGAAGAACTCCCCCAGGATCCGGACCGGCTCGCACCGGAGCCCGGCGCAGGGAGACCCCTGCCCTGCCGTCCCGGTTTCGGAGCTGGAGGGCGCGGGAGGGCGGGATGACTGGGGCTTCTCCGCCGGCGCCGTGACGATCCGCGCTGCCGGATAGCCCACCATCAGTCCCGCCAGCAAGAACAGCCAGGGCGGAGCCTTCTTCATGGCCTCTTATTGGGCGTGGCCTTTCAGAAGAATGTTACCAGGAACTCAACCAGAGCCGTGCAGCCAGTCGACGGTTGGACGTCTGAAGTCTGGCCCGCCATCCAGACTTCGGACGCCAGCCGCTCCCGTCGGTTCGGAGCTCGCCGGGCCGTCCGGGCTTGGGACGCCAGATCCCGTCCTGGTACGTCCCTTGCTCCGCTGCTGTGGAAACCAGGAGACAGCCATGACGCAGACCATCTTGTTCATAGATGACTCGCGACTCGTGCAGGAGATCTATCGGCAGAAGCTCACGCAGGAGCGGTTCCGCGTCCTGATCGCGGGGGGCGGTCTGGAGGCGTTGCGGATCCTCTCGAAAGAGACACCGGACCTGATCCTGCTGGACCTGCTCATGCCGGACGTCGACGGGTACAGGATCCTTGAGGTGGTGAAGCGCGAGCCGCGGCTCAAAGAGGTGCCCGTGGTCATCTTCTCCGGCAAGAGCCAGAGCGTGGAGCTTCAGAGAGCCTTCGACCTCGGCGCCAGGGACTACATCATCAAGTCGACCACCCCTCCCAACGAGGTGGTTCAGCAGATCCGCAAGGTTCTCCATGAAAGCTGCCCCGAGCGCCGGCCATACCAGTTGCGGATCGATCCTTCCCTGGACGACGCCCAGCGATTCGCCGCGGCCCTCGGCCTCAAGGACCTGACCTGCACGGCCTGCGGCGCGGCCCTCGCGATCCTCCTCGAGACTTCAGAGGACGGCGGCTGGCAGTCGACCCGCCTGACCTGCAGCGGCTGCGCCTCGGATCCTCAGCCCCGGCCGCGCCACTCCCGCAGCAGCCCGGCCTCGCGCTCGGCGGGAAAATCGTAGGAGTCGCGCTCCTCCGGGTCCGCGGCGGCCCAGGCGTGGACGTCGCGCACGGTCTCGGCCAGGAGGCGGAAGGCGAGGCCCTGGGAGACGGCGCGGCGGTTGTCCACCAGGTCATAGCCGACCCTCTGCTCCGGATACCAGAACGGCAGGCCCACGTCGCGCTCGGCCAGGAAATCGTCAGGGACCCAGGTGAAGCGGGCGCCGCCGCCGGTCGCCTCGCGGCAGGTCTCCAGCATCTCCCGCATCGTGAGGAGGTCCCCGGGGCCGGCGGCGTTGTACGTGCCGGTCGCGCCGCGCTCCGCCATGCGCACGACCCAGGCGGCGAGGTCGCGGGAATCGATCAGCTCGACCGGCCGCTCGGGCCGGCCGGGCGCCAGGACCTCGCCGCCCCGAGCGGTCCGCTCCACCCAGTAGGTGAAGCGGCCGGTGTGGTCCCACGGCCCCACGATGACGCACGGCCGCACGACCAGGGCGCGGCCTGGAAACGCCTCCTCGACGGCGCGTTCGCAGAGCGCCTTGAGCCGGCCGTAGCCGCCGCCCGGCGGGATCTCTTCGGCCTCCTCATCCCCTGGCTGCGGCTCCTTGAGAGGTGCATCCTCGCGCATGCCCGGCGTCTTCCAGTCGGCGTAGGCGGAGATGGTGGAGATGAAGACGTAATGCTCCACCGCGTCCGCGAGCAGCCGCACCGAGGCCCGGACCTGCTTCGGCAGATAGCCGTTGACGTCGAGGACAACGTCCCACCGCCGTCCCTCCAGCACAGAGAGATCGCTTCCCCGATCCCCCTGGAGGTGTTCGGCCTCGGGGAACAGATCCGGATTCGTCTGACCGCGATTGAAAAGCGTGACCTGATGCCCCGCCGCCAGCGCGGCCTCGGTCAGGTGCCGGCCGACGAAGCGGGTGCCGCCGAGGATGAGGAGCCTCACTCGTACCGCAACGCCTCGATCGGGTCCAGCGCCGCGGCCCGGGCCGCCGGGTAGATCCCCGAGGCGAGCCCCACCGCCATGGCGACGCCGGTCGAGAGGAGGATCGAGGCGCCGGTGACGATCGTCTCCCAGCCGGCGAAGGCCGCCACCCCGCGCGACAGGGCGAGGCCGACGACGATGCCCGCCAGCCCGCCGATCACGCTGATGGCGAACGACTCGACGATGAACTGGAAGCGGATGTCCCGGCTGCGGGCGCCCACGGCCCGGCGGACGCCGATCTCCCGCGTCCGCTCCAGCACGGTGGCCAGCATGATGTTCATGATGCCAATGCCCCCCACCAGCAGGGAGATGCCGGCGATGGCCCCCATGACCACGTTGAACAGCCGCTGGGTGCGCCGGCTCTCGGCGAGCAGGGCCTCGGGGACGACCAGCTCGTAGTCCTGGGCCCCGCCGTGCAGCCGGTCGAGGAGGTCGCGCATCAGCGCGGCGGCTTCCTGCCCGCCCGCCCCTTCCTTCAAGCGGACGACGATCTCGTCGAGCGGCGAGGCGAGCTGCGGGTGCTCGAACTTGCGGTCCGCCGTGTTGAGCGGCAGGTAGATTTCGCGGGAGGCCGGGCCGGCCGGCGCGGCTTCCTGCTTCACCGGTCCGCCCCCGGACGCCGGGGCCTCCTCCGCGGCGAGCACGCCCACCACCTCCAGCCAGACGTCGTTGATCTTCACCAGCTTGCCCACGGCCGGACCGTAGCCGAAGAGGTCGCGCCGCACCGCCGGGCCGATGACGCACACCTGCGCGTGGGTGGTCTCGTCGAGGTCGTCGAGGAACCGCCCCTCGGCCAGAGCCAGGTCGGCCAGCCCGGCATACCCCGGCGTGACGCCGTAGACCGAGGCGCCGTCCGACTTGCCCGTCGGGGAGAGCACCTTGTAGGGCTCGATGCGGATGCGGGGAGCCACCAGCTCGACGCCGGGCACGGCCTCGGCGATGGCGGCGGCGTCCCGCTGGGAGACGCCGAGCGAGGTCTGGCGGATCTCCTGCAGCTCGTCGTCCTTGAAGGTCTTGGCGCGCACCAGCACGTTGCGCAGCCCCAGCCGCTCGATGGTCGCCAGCGCCTGGCGCTCGGCCCCGGCGCCGATCGACATC
>DASWME010000029.1:0-21162 GCA_036399915.1 Thermoanaerobaculia bacterium | reverse complement strand
CCCCCTCCGGCGTCCCGGCCCCGGACCGCCCGCCGGCGCGCCCGGAGAGCCACCCCCACAGCGCGGCCCCCACGAGCACCGCCAGCGCGAAGCCCAGGATGAAGCTCGCCGCGCGGCGGCTCATGCGGGCCTGTCCGTTTTCTTTGCGGGGTTGGCGGGGGGCTTGGCCGGCGGCGGCGCGCCCGGAGCGGGAGCCGTCGGCGCGGCAGGCGGCTGCGCCCCGGGAGGCTGCGGCGCCTGCGCCGCTCCCGGCGCCGCCTCCACCGGCTCGGGTTTGTGCTCCACCAGGGCCTTGTAGCGCGCCACTGCCCGCGCCAACGCGTCCACGAGCTGGTCGCGGTAGGCGGGGTCCTTGAGCTTCTTCTCCTCCTCCGGGTTGCTCACGAAGCCCAGCTCCACCAGCACGGCCGGCATGGTGGCGCCCATCAGCACCCGGAAGGGGGCCTGCTTGACCCCGCGGTCCTTGAGCTGCAGGGTCTGGTTCAGCTCCCCCTGCACCAGGTTGGCGAAGCGCTGGCTCTCGGCCATGTGATGGGACTGCGCCAGGTCCCAGAGGATGAGCTGCAGGTCCTGCTGCGCAGCGGCGTCCTCCCCCGTCGTCGCCGGGGTGGCCGGGGCCTTCCCCGCCGCGCCGGCGTTGCCGGCGTTCTCCGCCTGGGCCGCACGGGCAGCCCGCGCGTCGGTCGCCTGCGGGCTCAGGAAGTAGGTCTCCGTCCCGAAGGCGCCGGAGCCGAGCGAGGAGTTCAGATGGACCGAGATGAACAGGTCCCCCTGGTTCTGGTTGGCGATCGCCGTGCGCGTGTCGAGCGGCAGGGTGGCGTCGTCGTAGCGGGTGAGGACGACCCGCGCCCCGACCCGCTGCGCGATCTTCGACGCCAGCTCGCGGGAGAGCTGCAGCGTCAGCTCCTTCTCGGGCACGCCGCTCGGGCCGATCGCTCCCGTCTCCGTGCCGCCGTGCCCGGGATCGATGACGATCGTGCGGATGCCGGGCGCCGTCTCCCGCGGCACGGCCGGCCCCGTGGGCACCTCCACGGACGACGTCGGATGGACGTCGAAGACCAGGCGGAAGGGGTCCGCCAGCACGTAGCTCGCGGCCTGCACCCCGGCGGCGAGCTGGATGCGGATCTGCTGCGGCTCGATGGCCACGCTCTCGACCAGCGGGTCCTCCACCTCCCGGGGCGGCGGCGGGGTCAGACGGTCCGAGAGCATCTCCACCACGATCATCCCCGGCTGCTCCCGGTTGATGCGGTAGCTCGGCTCCTCGGGGAACTGGAGCACCACCGTGGTCATGCCCTGGAGATGGACCACGTCGAGCGCCACGCCCAGCTCGCGGTTGCCCCGCCGGGCGATGGTGAGCCCCTGCGTCTCCGGGTGCCACTCGAAGGCGTAGCCCAAGAGGTCGCCGTACGTCTTGCGCAGGAAGTCCACCGGCACCTGCAGCCCGCCCTCGCCCGGCGCCGGCGGCTGCGACAGCGAGACGATGGTGTCCCCCACGGTGACGATGGCGTTGCCCGGACCGAGCACCACGTCCGTGTCGGCGACGCGCAGCGTGACGCTCTCCCCGGACACGTCGCTCGTCAGCTTGCCGCCGAGGGCTTCCACCAGGGGGGAGAGGCCGAACATCGGGCCGCTGGGATTGATCGTCACCGGCACCGGGATCTCCCGCCCCTCCAGCGTCACCGAGGCGCGGCTCCCGGCCGGCGGAGCGGCGGGCACCGGCGGCGGCTGCGGCCGCTCGCCCTGGGCGGCGACGAGCACCGGCAGCACCAGACAGAGAACGCCCAGAGAGGCCCAGATCCGGCGGTCTTTCACGCCGGAGAGGATACCACCGAGAGCCCTATGGACGGGCACCGGCAGGGGAGGGCGGCTTGCCGGACGGGGCGGTCTACCCTCCGAAGCCTCACCCTCTTTCTCCCTCTCCCTGACGGGAGAGGGAGGACCCTCAGTAGGCGGGTATTGCCGGATCTGGGCTTCGTCAGTTCGGAATCGTTCCCCCTCTCCCGTCAGGGAGAGGGGGCCAGGGGGTGAGGCCTCAAAGGGCGGATCCGTCCGGCAGCCGCTGCCTTTGAACCGTCTCGCCGAGTGTGGTAAATGCTGGATCGCCGCCGCCCCCAGAGACCGGCGGACTGAGATCCGATCCCAAGGAGAGCAAAGCGATGGAGATCCGGCAATTCCGGGTGGTGATCCGCGCGAAGAGCTTCGAGCGCGCGCTGAAATTCTATGAGGGGGCCCTGGCGCTGCCCCGGCTCCAGGGCTGGGACCGCGAGGACGGGCGCGGCGCGCTCTTCCAGGCCGGCTCGGCCGTCCTCGAGATCCTCGGCCGTCCCGCCGGCGAGGACCCGCGCCTGCGCGACGAGCGTTTCGAGACCGAGGAGCCGTACGTCAAGACCACCCTCGTCTTCGACGTCCCCTCGGCCCAGCAGGCTTACGACGAGATCTTCTTCCGCGAAAAGAACATCCCCGGCGGTCTCCAGAAGGACGACCACGGCCGCCTCACCTTCGTCACCCACGACCCGGACAACATCCGGATCGTGTTCAGGGAATCCTGAGCCGCGGCTTCGTGGACGGACCCCGGTTCGACGTCTTCCTCTCCCACATGAGCGGCGACAAGCCGGTGGTGGAGGCGCTGGCCCGGCTGCTCAAGAATCGTGGGATCGAGCCCTGGCTCGACAAGTGGAACCTCATCCCCGGCAGACCCTGGCAGGAAGCGATCGAGAAAGCATTGGATGCCTGCGCCTCCTGCGCTGTCTGCCTCGGCCCGAGCGGCATCGGCCCATGGCAAAACGAGGAGATGCGCGCGGCCATCAACCGCCGGGTCTCCCGGGACCGCGGCCGCTTTCACGTCATCCCCGTGCTGCTCCCCGGAGCCAAGCCGCATAAGCAAGATGGGCTTCCGGCCTTCCTGACCGCCACCACCTGGGTCGAGTTCCGCGACACCATCGAGGACGAGCGGGCCCTGCACCGGCTGATCTGCGGTATCCGGGGTATCGAGCCCGGCCCGGACCCCGGCGAGGCGATCGCCGAGGGCGCCCGCCCCTACCGCGGCCTCCAACCCTTCGACGTGGACGATGCCCGCTTCTTCTTCGGCCGCGAGGACCTGATCCAAGAGCTGCTCGGCAAGCTCTCCAGCGGCCGGTTCCTCGCCGTGATCGGACCCTCAGGCAGCGGCAAATCGTCGCTGGCCCGCGCCGGGCTCCTCGCCGCGCTGAAGCGGGGCGAAATCCCTGGCAGCGAAACCTGGCCGGCCGCCGTCTTGAAGCCCGGTGCGCAGCCGCTCGAACGGCTGGGGGAGCGTCTTGGCGAGTCCCGCGCGGACGCCCTCAAGCTGATCCAAGATCTCGCCTCAGATACCAAGGTTCTGCACCTCACGACCGGGTTCGCTCTCCGCGATGCCCCGGCGGACCGGCGATTCGTCATCCTCGTCGATCAGTTCGAGGAGGTCTTCACGCTGTGCCCCGAGGAGGCAACCCGACGGGCGTTCATCGACAACCTCCTCTACGCGGCCAGGGTGGCTGACGGGAAGACCGTGGTGCTCCTCACCCTGAGGGCAGACTTCTACGGCCATTGCGCCGCCTACACGGATCTCGCGAAGGTGCTTCCCAATTCCCAGATCCTCGTCGGGCCGATGCGCCCGGAAGAGCTTCGGCGGGCCATCGAGCGACCGTCGCGGCTCGCAGGCCTCGAACCGGAGTCCGGCCTCATCGATCTCCTCCTGGGAGAGGTGGAGGACCAGCCCGGGAGCCTCCCCCTGCTCCAGCACGCTCTGCTCCAGATCTGGGAGCGGCGCCAAGCGCGGCGGCTCACCGTCGCCGCCTACCGCGAGATCGGCGGGGTGGCCGGAGCCCTCGAGCAGCACGCTGAGGAAATCTTCACCGGTCTCACGGAAACCGAGCGCGAGGCCTGCCGGTGCGCTTTCCTGCGCCTGGTACAGGTGGACGAGGCGCGGGGCGCCACCCGGCGCCGGCTCGCCCGCGACGCGCTCGTCTCCCCCGCCGATCCGGAAGAAGAGCGCCGGGCTACGGAGACGGTCGTTGACCGGCTCACCGACGAGCGCCTGCTCACCACAGAGGCGGCCGGCGAGGAGAGGCGACGCACGGTCGAGGTAGCCCACGAGGCCCTCCTCACCGCCTGGAAGCGTCTCCGCGACTGGATCGACGCCGACCACGAGGCCCTGCGCACCCGCCGCCGGCTCGACGCCGCGGTCGGCGAATGGCTCGACAACCGGCGCGAGCCTTCCTATCTCTATACCGGCGCCCGCCTGGCCCAGGCCGAGGAGTGGGCCGGCCGCCGCCCTGGCGAGCTGAGCCCGGAAGCTCGGGAGTTCCTCGCGGCGAGCGCCGCCCGGCGCGACCGGCAACGGCGGCGGGCCGTGATCCTCCTCGCGGCGGCAGGCGTGGCGGCGGTGCTCGTTGCCACGGTGATGGGCCGGCTCTGGTGGCAGTCCCAGCGCCAGCAGCGGATCAACCTCGCCACGCAGATGGCGGGCCAGGCGAAGCTCAACCTTGCCTCGAATCCCCTGGTCAGCCTCCTCTTGGCGACCGAAGCGGCCCGTATTTCCGGGGAGTACCCGGACGTGAAGGGCGCCCTCCTGGCCGCGCTGGCCCGCTCCGACGCGCAGCCCTTAGGAAGTCCTGGGATTGCAGCCATTGCGGCAAGCGCGGACCGCCGTTCCATGGTGACCGTGAGTCACGATAGGACGGCGACCCTCTGGGACCTCGGAGCAGCGAATCCCAAAGCTCTGCGGACTTTCCGCATCGAGGCACCCGTCGAGAAGCTCGCTCTGAGCAACGACCGCCGCTGGCTGCTCCTCGAGGATATAGACGGCTTGGTCCGTCTCCGCAACCTGGAAGAGAAGACCGCTCCTACCGTGTCGCCCGAGAACCGCTGGCCTCCTGGAGAGCCCTTCAGTCCGGACAGCCGATGGCTGATCCTCCAGCGGTGGGAGACATCGGCGCTGTACGATCTCCACGGCGGCCCCTCTACCCGGGAACTGCAGGAAGTGCCTCGGCTCTCGGCCATGGCCTACAGCCCGGACAGCCGTCGTCTGGCCGTCGCTTTCGAAGAGGGAGGTACGGTCGAGGTCTGGGACCTGCCGCCCGGCAACCGCAGGCGCCTTCCCAGCTCAAGGGCGTACGTCGGAGATCTGGCATTCAGCCGGAACGGCCTCTGGCTGGCGGCGGTAATCCGGAAAGGCGCAGGGGAAAACGCGAGAGTCTGGCGCCTGGACTCCAGCGGGAATGCCGGAGAGCCCCTCCTGCTGGACGGGTGCACGGGAAATAGCCGGGTCGCGATGAGCCCGGACGGCGCCCAAGCCCTCACATGGGGAAATCCCTCCGGCAACACCTCTTGCCTCTGGTATCTGGACAGCGGCGCTCGTCCTGTGCTCGAGGAGTTCCCCGCCGCAAGGGCGGCGGACTTCAGCGTCGATGGGCGGTGGCTGGCCTGGGCAGGGCGGGACGGTACAGTGCACCTCTGGACACCTTCCTCTCTGGCTATCGAGCTGCCAGGTCAGGGCGGGTTTGTCCTCGACCTATTCTTCGCCCACGGGAACGGCCGGCTCGTCACCCAGGCCGGCATCGAGGCTCCACGCCTCTGGGACCTGAGCCACTACGGTGACATTCTCGCCGCCACCCCCAACGGAGCCCGGCTCGCCGTCCGTCAGCCCCGCGGCGGCGTCCAACTCCTGGAATCCGGGAAGCCCGCTCGAGCCCTCGAGACGGCCGAGGCGGCCGAGGCCTTTGGTGAAGATTGGACTTTCAGCCCCGATGGCTCCTGGCTCGCCGCCGGACGGGAGGACCGGCTCCTCCTTTGGAATCTCGCCAGTGGCGATCTGACGCCGCGGGTCTCTCGCTTGCCCGAACCCGTTTGGACCCTGACCTTCAGCCCACAGAACGACTGGCTGGCCGCCTGCGGCAAAGCGGTTGTCTGGCTTTTGGACCTTCAAGGACGACGGGCCCCACGGCTCCTGGTCCGTGACCCCCAGAACAGCTTCGCGACCGCCCTCGCCTTCGACTCCAGAGCCACCCGACTGGCGACCGGCTGGGAGGGAGGAGCCGTCCGGATCTTCCAACTGAATGATCCGGACATGCCTCTCATCGAGGCGCCTCCGGCTCGCGATGCAACCGTCACCGCCCTCGCCTTCAGCCCGGACGGGAAGTGGCTGGCGATCACGGATAATAAGGACAATGCCCGGCTCTGGCGACCGGGGCAGGAAAGACCGATCGAAAACCAGGACAGGCAGCTCCGCGTTCTGGCCTTCAGCGAAGACAGCCGCCAGCTCGCGGGCGGCGGCGAGGATGGCATCCTCCAGCTCTGGAACATCGATGAAGGTGTAGGCGTCCCGCTGGTCTGGCGCGGGCACGACAGCGTTATCCGATGCCTCTCCTTCACCAAAGACGGCAAGGAGCTGATCTCGACAGGCGAGAACGACGCGGTCCGCCGCTGGCCCCTGGACCCTGAGGAGATGGTCCGGCGCGCCTGCGAGCAGGCCGGCCGCAACCTGACCCGGGAGGAGTGGAAGACCTACGCGCCGCCGGGAGAACCCTTCCGGGAGGGCACTCCCTGTGGCGAGCTGCCATCGAGAAAGTGAGGCGACCTCGCCTCCCCTCGCCTCCGCCGGACGGAGCGGTCTGCCCTCCGAAGCCTCACCCTCTTTCTCCCTCTCCCTGACGGGAGAGGGAGGATCCTCAGCAGGCGGTGTTGCCGGATATGAACTTCGTCGGTGCGGAATCATTCCCCCTCTCCTGTCAGGGAGAGGGGGCCAGGGGGGTGAGGCCTCGAAGCGCAGACCCGTCCGGCCCACGGGCTGGGAAAAAAGGGGGCCCTCCGCCCCGGGTCACCGGCGCGAAGGGCCCCGACCGCACCACCCTTGGGCACTATCGGGTACTTCGTTTGTCAAAGAACGTCGCGGTTCGAGGCGCGCTGGCGCTCGGACCTCGTTCTGCGGTAAAGTCCTTCCAGGCTCCCTTGGTAAAGCCGGGGGTGTGCTGCAGACACACCCCCGGCCTCACTGCCTACTGCGGTTTACCCTCCGTGGTGGTCGCCGGGGGAGCCGGCTTGTCATTCGGCTTGCCTTCGACGGTCGGCGGGGGGGCCGGCGTCCCACTGCCCTGCGCCGGCGGCTTCTTGCTGGCCCGCGGACGCGGCCGGATCGGGTTCGCTCCGAACTCGACCAGTCTTTCGTTGTCGAGCCCGAAGTGGGCCTTGAGCGCGGCACGCGCCCGCGACGCCAGGGCCTGCCCCTTCTTCAGCAGAGCCTTGCGCTCCTGGACCATCTGCTGCTTGATGCCCTTCTGCGTCTCCAACCGCGCGCTGATCACCCGGGCTTCCTCCAGCAGTTGCTCCAGCGGCGGGATGTGGACGTTGAGACCGGGAGCCTCCGCTGCGCTGGCCTTCACGGTGGCGATGAGCTTCTCCCAGTCGAGGATCACGTCGGCAATCGAGTTGTTCGGCATCGTGGTCTCCTTTCGTGTCTAGTCCATCGTTGGGTCCAGTCCGTCAACTGATCTGACGGGCGAAGTCGATGACCGGCATGGTGAGGCCGCCGGCGCGCTTGCGGCGGTGCAGCGTGAGGAGCACCCAGTTGCCGGAGATCCCCACCTGCACGGGCTGGCGCTGGCTCGCCGCCAGCTCGGCCACGAACGCGGTGAACCTCGCGGCCGCCGCCGGCTGAGCGAACTCGCGGGCGTGCTCGAGGGCCCGGCCGTCGGCAGCGAGCTTCCAGCCCGGCATGGTCCTGAGCTCCTCTTCCACCCGCTCCGGCTTGAGCTTGCCCCGGGGACGGGGCGGCCGGCGCAGCTTGCCGGCTCCCTGCGCCATCAACACTTCGAATCCCTGGTCCTGCTTGTTCATGTCAACCTCCTGGTCGAAAAACTCCAGCGCCTCCATGGCACCGGAGGACTTCACGTCTTCGGTCCTCCCCGGGCGCCGCCGACCGCCTGCGGGCTCCGGCGCTCCACCTTCGGCCTCAGCAGCCGGGCGATCTCGTTGAAGTGGGAGACCATCTGGGTCAGCTCCCCGGCGGAAAGCACCCCCTGGACGGAGCGGCCGAGCCCCAGCTCTCCGAGCGGCACTTCCAGGACTTCGCTCAGCGCCGCCAGATCCTCCAGGCAGGGAGCGTTCAGCCCCCTCTCCCACTTGCCGAGCCGTTCCCGCGGCACCCCCAGCCGCCTCGCCAGATCAGCCTGCGTCCACCCCCGCCGTTTCCGCATCTGGACGATCCGGTGGCCCAGTTCCTTCCGTAGAGAGCCTTTCGGCTCCCGCCCTCGCGCCCCATCGTGAGTGTTCATTGGCGCCATATGGTCTTTATCTGATCTCTATTTGTCAATAAGAAATCTCCATCGCGTTTCGCTGGTCTCTCAGTGAGCCGCTATTGACAAACCTGTCCCTCGGGATTAAGTTCCGTCCCACCGGAACTCGCGTATCCCTCAGCCGGGACCATCGTCCTGGATGTACGGAATCGAC
This sequence comes from Thermoanaerobaculia bacterium, assembly GCA_036399915.1. Taxonomy (GTDB): domain Bacteria; phylum Acidobacteriota; class Thermoanaerobaculia; order Multivoradales; family UBA5704; genus DATARR01. The sequence goes on along the minus strand of DASWME010000029.1, from coordinate 12,699 downwards.
CGCCGCGGTCGGAAGGGGAGAATTACGTCCCTGAAGGGGAGAAATCCGCCCCTGTCCGCGAGACCCGGAGCACCTTGCTCTTTGTGAGGGACATCGTCCTGCGGGCGGCCGGGCCATGCCGGCTCCGGACCCGCTCCGCGGGTGGAGGAGGTTTGGAATGTCTCAGCGGAATCGGATCGTCTTCGCCGCGACCGTCCTGGTTGCGGTTCTCTCCCTGGCAGCCCCGGCGCCCTCCCGCGCCGGCGGCTTCGGGGAGGGAAGAACCCCCGCGATCAGCGCACTGGAGCGGGCCTGGATCTGGCTGGCCCGGCTGTGGCCAGGCGCGGCGGCTCCCCCGCCGACGGCTCGGTGGGAGAAGGAAGGAGGGGCGATCGATCCCGACGGCAGCCCGAAGCCGGGTTCAACGGCTCCCGCCCCGGCCACGGAGGAGGGCGACATGATCGATCCCGATGGTGCCAAGTGATCCACCCCTAGAAGGGCGGGTACTCAACCCGCCCCAAGGTTCGGAATTGGAAACGGGCTCCACCTTATGAGAGAATGCGCAGCAAAGGAGGAACCTGCGTGGAGCATCCCTCTCCGGTGGATCTGGAAACCCTTGTGTTTGGCGGCATTTCCGCCGAGCGTGCCCGCGCTGTGGTCGCGCATCTCCTGCGCGGCTGCGAGGCGTGCAGCTTGAAGCTGGGGCAGCACCTCAGCCTCCTGTCCGGTCGGGGCGAGAGCTTCGGGACTCCCCCTCCACCTTCCGAGAAAGTCTATGACGCGGTTCTGGACCGGGCGTTCGCCTCCGCGGGGCAGCGCGGCAGGGCCCTCCCGCCGCGCCAGACGCCGGAGCAGAAGAAGCGGCACGCCCTGGACCTGCTCGCCTCGGGCGGGCTGGAGGGGCTCCTCAAGGCGCCGCGCCATCTCCAGGGCCGCCCCACCTGCGAGGCGCTCCTGGAGCGGAGCTGGGCCCTTCGCCACGAAGACCCGGACGAGATGCTGCGGTTCGCGCGTTGCGCGGCGATACTGGCCGACCATCTGAATGGACGAGGGCTCAGCAGCCAGGAGGTCGCGGATTTCCGGTGCCGTGCCTGGGTGGAGCTCGGCAACGCCTACCGTGTGACCGACGAGTTGGATCTGGCCGAGGAAGCCCTCAACCGGGCCACGGAGCTCTTCCTCTTGGGCACCGGAGACGAGATCCTTGGAGCGCGCCTTTTCACCGCTCTTGCCTCTCAGTTCGGGGCCCGCCGCTCCTTCGCCCCGGCACTCACCCTGTTGGGCATCGTGGCTGACATCCACCATCGGTACGGCGACGAGCACCTCGCCGGCCGCGCGCTCGTTAAGAAAGGGATATATACCGGCTACCAGGGCGACGCCGAAGAGGCAGTCCACCTTATCCGACAAGGATTATCCGCTGCCGACGAGCGGCGCGATCCCCGGCTCGTATTCTCCGCACTACAATCCCTAGCGTGGTTCCTCGTGGACTGCGGCCGTTTCCGCGAGGCCCGGTTTGCGCTCTGGAACCTGAGGCAGCGCAAGCTCGACATGGGCGGCCGCGTCAACGAGTTGAAGGTCCGCTGGCTGGAGGGGCACATCTTCGTCGGCCTGGAGCAGCTCGACTTCGCGGAGCGGGCCCTGCGGCAGGTGAAGCAGGGGTTCGAGGAGGCCGGGCTGACATACAAGGCGGCGCTCGCCGGCCTGGAGCTGGGAGCGGTCTGGCTCCGGCAGGGGTATCTCAAGGAGGCGGAGAGGGTGGTCCTGGAATCCACCGACGTCTTCGTCTGCCTGCGGATCCAGCGGGAGGTCCTGGCCTCGGTCCTGTTGCTCAGGAAGGCCGCCAGGAGGAGGAGGCTGACGCTCGGCCTCCTCAACGCCGTCATCCAGTCCCTGCACCAGGCGGAGCGCGACCCGCACCCCCAGCCGCCGGCGGAGCCGTAGGGGCGGGGTTGGGGCGACCGCCTACCCCGGGCTAGTCCCGCTGCTCCGCCCTATCAGCTTCTCCAGGGTTCTCTTCATGATCTCCGTGACCTCCTCTTCGCTGAGGGTCTCCTTGCGGAGCGGCGGTGGCGGCTGGACGCTCTGCAGCAGCTTGCGCAGCTTGTCCGCGGCCACCGAACCGCTGAACGTCGGCCGCGGATAGGCGAGGCTGAAGAACTCCGAGGGATCGAGGTCGGCCGCCCGGCAGATGCGGATCACGTGGTCGAGCCGCATCTCGCTGGAGCCGGAGAAGAGCTTGCTGACGAAGCTCGGGCTCAGCCCGATGCGGCGGGCGATGTCCTTGTTGGTGATGCCCAGGATCCGGAGGCACACCCGGAGCAGGTTGACGAGACGCTCGGTTTCGGGGTCCATCGTGAGGTCCATGGTACACGAGTTCTGTTTAGGTTACAAGGGATCTCATTCGTAGATCTCTGTTGACAGATGGGAACTTCTGATCTACAAATGGTCCTTGCCGGAGCGTTGCGGACATCCGCGATTTCCTCCGGCGGGCCGGCGACGCCTGTCGCGCCGCTCGGCAAACCAACTCGGGGAGGAAGAACATGAGCACGCGCCGGGCCGAGCCCCTCAACGCCTTCAGCGAGGAGTATCTGGACGCGGTCAAGGAGCACGACGAGCCTTCCACGTCGCTCGAAGCCGACACGGCGGGCCCGTTTTCGCTCGTGGAGCAGGAGGGGATGCTCGCCCTGTTCCATGCCTGGGAGAGCTACAGGACGGGCGACGCGCCGCAGGCGGTCTTCCACCAGCGCGAGACCGCCCTGCTCTTCCAGGCCATCTGGCCGGCGGCCGGGCGAAGCCGCTTGTTCCGCCTGCGGGAGGCGCCGACTCCGGAGGGTTACGGTCTGGAGCAGGAAGGGCAGCTCGTGGGGAGCTTCCTGAGCTTCAACGCCGACGCGGTGGTGGGCGGGCACTTCGCGTCGTTTCTCGCCCGCACCCCGTTGAGCATGGCGCTCCTCGTCGAGGCCTGCGGGCCGACCGCGCAGAGGCATGTCGGCCGCATCCTGGGCAGCCGGGTGCTCGGCCGCCGCGGGGAGTGACTGTCCGCGATTCCCCCTGGGTGGGGCCGGCTGGCCCCCCGGGGGCGGACACGGCCCTCGCGGGGGGCGGTCCGGCCCCGCGGATTTCCGTCCCGCCCCCGCCGGGGCCGTCCGCGCCCTCGCGGATTTCCGTTCAGTCCTCGCCGGGACGCGTTCGCCCTCGCGGGGGCCGGCTCGCCCCTCGCCAGGGCTGTTTCCGCCCTCGCCAGGGCCGGCTCGCCCTCGCGAGGGACGGTTCCGCCCTCGCCGGGGCCGACTCGCCCCCACGGGGGCGCACACGGCCCTCGGGTGCAGAAGCCCGACGGCCCGCTAAGAGCTTGAGCGGCAGAACCCCCAACAAGGACGCAAAGGACAACAGGGACGGCAAGGACGTCAACGCAGACAAGGATGCCGCCGAGATCCGGTATCTCTTGTCCCTATTGTCTTTGCCGTCCTTGCTGTTCTTCCCGGAATCTTCTGTCGCGCAAGCGCCTAGCTTCCGCTGCTCCGCCCCATCAGCTTTTCCAGGGTTTTCTTCATGATCTCCGCGACCTCCTCCTCGCTGAGGGTCTCCTTGCGGGACGGCGGAGGCGGCGGCTGGACGCTCTGCAGCAGCTCGCGCAGCTTGTCCGCGGCCACCGAACCGCTGAACGTCGGCCGCGGGTAGGCGAGGCTGAAGAACTCCGAGGGATCGAGGTCGGCCGCCCGGCAGATGCGGATCACGTGGTCGAGCCGCATCTCGCTGGAGCCGGAGAAGAGCTTGCTGACGTAGCTCGGGCTCAGCCCGATCCGGCGGGCGATGTCCCGGTTGGTGATGCCCAGGATCCGGAGGCACACCCGGAGCAGGTTGATGAGGCGCTCGGTTTCGGGGTCCATCGTGAGATCCCATGGTACACGAGTTCTGGTTTACGTTCCAAGGAATCTTTTAAGGGGCCTCCATTGACAAATGGGAACCGCGCCGGCGCGGTGCTCCCCCTGCCGGAATTCCTGACCGGCGCCGGGGTAGAATCGCCTGGTCCCGTTCCGAAAGGGGGCCCATCGTGCGGTTCAATGCTTGGCAGATCGCGATCCTCCTGCTGATAGCCGCGCCAGCGGCCCAGGCGCAGCTCTGGAGCGGCAGGGCGGCGGTGGAGGTCCGGGCTCAGGACCAGAAGGGCCTCCCGGTCGCCGGGGCCCAGGTCAAGCTCCAGTACAACGCCCTCGATCCCAAGGACGGTCCGCCGCCCGTGGTCACCGACAGCCGCGGGAACGCGACCGTAGGCGGCCTCGCCGAGGGCTCCTGGCTGCTCGAGGTGAGCCACCAGGGGTTCATGACCTACATGGCCGAGGTCAACGTCCGCGAGGGCGGCCGCCCCACGGTGATCCTGGCCACGCAGGTCAACGTCCCCGGAGCCCTGCGCACGATGCGGGTCGAGCTCTCCCGCGGACGCGCGGCGCGGGCTTCGGCTCCGGCCCGGCCCGCCGAGGCCGCTCCCCGCCCGGAGCCCGTTGCGCCGGCCCCGCGGCCCGAGGTCCGGCCCGCTCCGGCTCCGCGGCCGGCGCCGGAGCCCCCGGCTGAGGCAGCTCCCAGCACAGCACCCTCGACGCCGCCGGCCCCGGAGCCAGCGCCCCAGGTCCAGCCGGCCCCGGAGCCGCCGCGGGAGCAACCCGCCGCTCCCAAGATGCCGGAGCCGCCGGCGGCCGCGCCGGCTCCCGCCGTGGAGCCCGCACCCCGGCCGACACCGGTCACACCGGCCCCGGCTCCCTCCCCAGACCCCGTGCGGCTGCGCAGCTCCCGCGACCGCACCTGTGCCGATTGCCCGCCCGGCGAGTCGGCCCTGTCCACGGAACGGGTGGTCCCTCCCGGCGGCGGATCCGGCTGCGGCGGAGACATCGCCGCGCAGCTCAAGGGGGGCGAGGTGCCGGCCGGCCTGCCGTCTGGCTGCCACGTGCTGAAGCTCACCCTGCCGGCCGGCGCGCGCTACACCGGCTACCGCTACGAAGTGCAGGCCAGCGGGGACAGCCTGGACTGCCTCGCCGGACGGGACTGCGCCCAGGGCGCCGGCCGCTGGCCGATCAACCCGGTCCTGGTCCGCGGCCCGCAGGAGACGGTCGTCCTCGCGCCGTTCGAGAGCGGCCCGGCCGAGCGCGAGCGGCGGGCGGTGCTGACCGTCTATTTCACGACGGAGATGGTGAAGCGGCGTCGGTAAGGACAGCGTAGAGCGGGGGGTTTGCGCTTCGAGGCCTTCACGCCTTGATCAGCGGCACCCGCTTGCCCGCCCACCCCGGGAACAGACGGGCGTCGTCCTTGACGCCCAGGTGCCTGCCGGCCAGCTCGCAGAAGACGGCGCGGAAGTCGGTCGTCACCGGCAGGTCCCGGCCCTCGTAGAGGGCGCCGGGCTCCAGGCCGGGGAAGGCGCCGTGGACCTTGCCGCCGTCCACCTGGTTGCCCAGCACGAACAGGCAGGAGCCGTGGCCGTGGTCGGTGCCGCCCGCGCCGTTCTCGCGCACGGTGCGGCCGAACTCGGTCATGGTGGTGAGCAGGACCTGGTCCTGGTAGGGGCCGAGGTCGGTCCAGAAGGCGCGCACCGACTGCGCGAGGTCGCGCGCCTGGCGGGCGAAGGTGGCCGCCTGCTGCACGTGGGTGTCCCAGCCGCCCGACTCGGCGAAGGCCACTTCCAGGCCGACGTCGGACTTGACGAGCAGCGCGATCTGCCGCAGGGCGTTGCCGAGCGGCGTCTGCGGGTACAGGGCGCCGTTGGCCGGGCGGTAGCGCTCGATCTCGGCCGCCGACAGCATGTGGATGGCGCGGAAGGTCTCGTTGCCGGTGCCGCGCAGCAGGTCCTGGGAAGCCTGCTCGTAGAGGGTCTCGAAGCCTTGGCCGGCGGCGGCGGCCGTGCGGTCCGCGCCGGGAAGCTGGACCTTGAAGTCCGCGAGGTCGGTCACGGCGAGGGCGGGCTCGTCGCCGTAGAGCGAGCGCGGCAGGGCCGGGGTCATGGCGACCGCCCGGAAGGGCGAGCCCTCGTGTCCGAGGAGTCCCACGGCGCGGTTGAGCCAGCCGTCGGGCGTGCCCTTGCGGCCGGGAGTGCCGGTCTCCATGTAGTCCTGGGCGTCGAAGTGCGAGCGCGTCGGGTCGGGCGAGCCCACGGCGTGGACGACGGCCAGGCGCTTCTCCTTCCACAGCGGCAGCAGGGGCTCGAGCGCGGGATGGAGGCCGAAGCCGGTTTCAAGGTCGAGCAGCGCCGCCTCGCCCGCCGAGCGCGCGCCGGTCAGGGCCAGGCGGGGCCGCAGGGTCTTCAAGTCCGCGGGATCGATGGGCGGCACAGCGGCGAGGCCGTCCATGGCGCCGCGTTGGAAGATCGTCACCAGGACCTTGCGCCGGCGCGAGGAGGTCGAGCCGGTGCCCGGCGCCGCCAGGGCGGCGCGGGCGAGGAAGCCGGGGCCGCCCCCCACGCCCACGGTGACGAGGGCCACGCCCCCGGCCTTGAGGAAGAGTCTGCGCGTCAGCATGATTACCTCCGCTGGAACTCCGGCGAGCCCAGGATCACCCCCACGACCTGCTCGAGCGGCGTGGGCGGACGGCGGTCGACGGGTTCGGGCGGGGCGTCGCCCAGGCGGTCGCGGACCTTGATCGAGCGCGGCGCTCCCATCTCCACGTCGCCGTAGACCAGGGCCTCGTCGGGATCGGCGTCCTTGTCCTTGCGGTTGGCGTCCCTGGGAGCGGCCTGGTCCACCTTCTTCGCGAGGCTGGGATCGCTCACCATGGGCCCGAGGAGCTTCAGGGCCGAGGCGAGGTCCCGGCCGGGCAGGAGGAGCCCGGCGTAGACGCGCAGGGCCTCCTCGCGCGACTCGGGCTCGCGCCCACGGTTCAAGGCCGGCAGGTCGAGGTCGACTCCCTTCACCCGGTCGGCTGCGAGCTGGAGCCCGAAGTTCATCCGGTTGAGCAACGAGCCGGTGTTCACCCAGGCTTCGGCGCGGTCGGGATAGCCGGTGGGCGCCTGGTAGGCGTAGAGCGGCTGGCCCATGCGGGCGATCCACTTGAGGAGCTCGCGCGGGTCCCCGATCTCGCCGCCCGTGGCCCGCAGGGCCGAGGCGGCCAGCTCGAAGGGGGACTTGATCTTGGCCCCCACGGCCTCGCGGCTCCAGAACTCGCGCGACCCGGCGATCGTGACGAGGAGCTGCCGCACGTCGCCACCGGTCTTCAGGTAGACCTCCGCCAGCCGGTCCACCAGCCGCTGCGGCGGGGTGTCCGAGACGAACCGGGCCGCGAGCTTGGCGGCGACGTGGCGGGCGGTCGCGCGGTGCCCAGCCAGCAGGTCGAGCACGGCCTCGCCGTCCTCGATGCCGCGGCCGGCCGGGAGGCGGACGCCGAGCACGGTCTTCTCCCCCGCGTCGTGCTGGTCGGCGCGGAAGAGGAAGTCGCCCTCGGTGCGGAAGCCGAGACCGCCGGCCCGCTGGGCGCGGGCGAGCCGCCGCTCGGCCATCTCCCGCCTGCGGCCGGGAGGCAGGATCGACCAGCCGGTGAAGGCGCGGGCCACCTCGACCACGTCCTGCTGGGTGAAGCCGCCGTCCACGCCTAGGGTGTGCAGCTCCATCAGCTCGCGGGCGTAGTTCTCGTTGAGGCCGCGGGGTCGCATGCGCCGCTCTGGCGCGTCCGGCATGGCCGCCGCCGGGCTCCTCCTGGCGATCGGACTGCCGCGCCGCCCGCCGAAGTCGCCGCGGACACCGTAGCGGCCACCGCGGCCAACCTCCTCCTCCAGGGTCGTGGTGGCGTCCTCTGGCGCGGAGGACTGGGCGTTGTCGAGGTAGAGCAGCATGGCCGGGCTCTTGGCCGTGGCTTCCAGGAGGTCGCGGAAGCTCCCCAGGGCGTTGGGTCGGATGGCGTCGCGCTCGTAGGGGAGCAGGTAGGGCCGGGCTTTGTTGTCGGTGAGCGAGACGTTGAAGTGGTTGAACCAGAAGTCGGTCATCACCTCGGCGAGCTGGTTCTCGGACTCGACGGCGCGCACCAGCTTCTGGGTCATGAGCTGGCCGAGCAGCTCCTTCTGGGAGCGGTACCCCTGCTCGCGGGCGAAGCCCATCACCTTGGCCTTGAGCTCCGCGCGGTCCTGGTCCTTGAGGTCCTTGCGGCGGGCGTCGTCGGGGAGGATCCCGGCCTGCTTCGCCTGCATCAGGACCATGCCCGGCGGCGGGTAGGTCTCCAGGATCTCGGCGGTGGACAGGCGCAGGGCCGGCAGCCGGCGGAGGTCGTCCTCCACCCGGCCGTCGGGCAGGCCGCCGGCGAGCTGGCGCTCGAACCAGCGGTCGAGCCCCATCTTGACGGCGGCGTCCACCTCGCCCGGCCGGGGGCCGAAGGCGAACCGGTTGAGCAGGTGGGCGGCCGCCTGGCGCTCGGTGAGCCCCGCCTCCTTCCACGGCAGGTGGACGGTCGGCGGCTTCTCGTCGATCGTCGCTCCGCCCCAGGCCGCGCAGACGGCGAGGACGGCGACGGTCAGGGCGGTGAGGCAGGCTGCTTTCATGAGCGGGCTCCGGGTCGGGGGTCGCATCGTCTCCATTCTGCACCTGAAACCCGGGAGGGGAGGATTTCCTGCGGGGGATGCCGATTCGAAGGCCTTCGTAGATTGGACCGGTTGCGGCGCCGCCGGGCCCTCACCTCCCCGGCCCTCCTCTCCCATCCTCCCTCCCCCCGACCGGGAGAGGAGGGAGAAAGCCACTTTCTTTCAATCCCCCTCTCTCCCGGCGGACGGGCGGGAGGCTGGGAGAGAGGGGGAAGGGGGAGTGAGGGCCGGGCGGGGAGCGCCCCGAGGGACAGAAACGGGGCCGATCGGGGGATAATCCCGCCCCATGCCCTCCCGCCGCTGGCTGTTCCGGCTGTTGAACCTCTACCCGCCCTACATCGGCGCAGGGGTGCGCGTCAGGACCTCGCCCGACCTGCGCACGTTCGAGGTGCGGATGAAGCTCCGCTGGTGGAACCACAACTACGTGGGCACCCACTTCGGCGGCTCGCTCTACACGATGTGCGATCCCTTCTTCATGCTGATCCTGATCCAGGCCCTGGGGCGGGACTACGTCGTGTGGGACAAGGCCGCCACCATCCGTTTCCGCCGTCCCGGCCGCGGCACGGTGCAGGCCACGTTCCACGTCCCCCCGGAGCGGGTCGCGGAGATCCGCGCCGCCGCCGACGCCCAGGGCAGGGTCGAGCCCACTTTCCGGGTGGACGTGGTGGACGAGCGGGGGGAGGTCGTCGCCGAGATCGAGAAGCTCCTCTACGTGCGGCGGAAGGACGCGGCGCCGGGCCCATGACCCCGCGTCGAAGTCACCGCCGCAGGCCCTCACCGCCCCGGCGACGGACGGCTCCCCTCGGATCCGAGCGTCAACCCACAGGGCAGGTCGTTACGGCGAGAAATGCTCCACAGGTCGTAGGGCCGTCGAAGTTGCAGCGCAGGCCGCCTTGCCAAGCCGGAGGATGGCGGCTAAGCTACGTCCAGCTTTCCCTGATTGCTGAACGAGGATCTCCGTATGCCGAGACTCCGTCTCCTGCTGGCCCTGCCCTTGCTGCTCGCCGCCTCCGCCGGCCGGGCTGACACGCTGCTGACCGTGCGCAGCAGCATCGAGGGGCTCAAGATGGACCTGCCCCAGGTCCCCGACATCAAGATCTGGATCGCGGGCGAGAAGCTGCGGCGCGACGAGGGGGATGCCTCCTACATCCTCCGCCTGGACCGCAACCGGCTCTACGTCGTCAACCACGGGGAGAGGACCTACAGCGAGCTTCCCCTGCCGATCGACCTTTCGAAGATCGCCGCTCCGGCGGCGGCGCAGATGAAGGTCCAGGTGACCACCACCAGCGAGACGAAGAGGATCGGCGACTGGACCGCCCGCAAGTACAAGGTGGACATCTCGAACCCGGCGGGCCTGCGCCTCGATACGACCATCTGGGCGAGCAAGGACATCGCCGCCTACCAGGCGTACAGCCGCATGGCCGCGAGCCTGGCCGCCCTGCAGCCGGGCTCCGCCGAGTGGGCCCGCAAGCTCGAGCAGATCGAGGGCTTCCCGGTCGTCCAGGAGGTCGACGTCACCATGGGCACGAGCCGCTTCCGAACGCGGGAGGAGCTGGTCGCCGTCGAGACCCGGGACGCCCCGGCCGGCGCGTACGAGGTCCCCGCGGGCTACACGGCGCAGCCGTTCGCGGCCGGGCCGCGGTAGACCTATTTCCCCTGCGAGATCTGCCGGCGCAGCAGCTCGTTCTCGAAGGCCATGCCGACCTGGGCCGTGGCCAGCTCCAGGATGTCGATGTCCTCGATCGGCTGGTCGCTGTCGCCGTTGTCCGCGTAGATCACGGAGATCACCCGCTGGGCCCCCAGGACGGGGAAGACCACCACCTGCCGGTTGCGTGGCGTCCCGACCATGGAGCGGAAGGGCTCGGGCAGCTCGGCTTCTTCGAAGGTGACGTTCTGGACCTCGCCGGTGCCCAGGCTGCGGATGAGAGCGCTGTCGAGGTCGAGGGCCACCTTGACGCCGCGGGTCACCTCGGCCAGCGGCCGGCCGGCCGGATCGCTCCCGAACGCGCCCAGGACCGCCAGGTGGTCGCGCTTGACCAGGAAGAGCACGGCGCGCTCCACCGACTCCGAGATGATGTGCATGAGGTTGAGCGCCACCGTGGCCGAGATCAGGCCCGAGCGCAGGTCGCCGAAGACCCGCCGCAGCCGCGCCACCCCGGAGCGGGTGTCCGGCCGCAGCGCGCCGCGCACCAGGTCGCGCCGGCTCTCGATGACGTTCTCGACGCAGGCCACCACCGCGTCGACCTCGGCAGGCAGGGCGGCCAGCATGCCGGTCTCATAGACCCGGGCGAACGAGGTGCCGGGGTCCACCAGGGCGATGAACGACGCCCGCGGGCGGGACCGCCGCAGCGCGGCGGCCTCCTCCAGGGTGATGCCGCCGCGCCGCAGGTCGAGCAGCACGATCGGCTGCGGCTCGCCGGGCTCGACGATTCCGGCCTGGCCCGGACCGACGATCTCGACTCCCGCCACCTCGTGCTGGAGGGCGTCGGCCAGCGCCTCCCCGAACGCCACGTCCTCGGAGGTCACGTGCAGGCGCAGCAGCTCGGCCGCGTGCATGGGCCCCCCACCCAGCTCGTGCTCCTCCAGCTCGGCCACTACCAGGGCGGTGCTGGGCGCGGGCGCCGCCTCCAGGATCGTCGGGTGGGTCGAGTCCCCGGCCGCGTAGCTGCCGCCTGGGGAGGAGGCGTGCCGCACCTCGGCCGCGGGGTTGGTGCTGTCGCGGTTGCGCTCGTCGAAGATGCGCGCCGCCTCGAGCAGCACCATCTGGGTGTTGATGTCCGCGTCCGGCAGGACGTCGCTCGGATAAAGGGCGATGTCGTCGATGGGCCGCAGGTCGTCGATGGCGAACTCGAAGTTGCCGGTCTCCCAGACCATGACCTCGGAGACCGCCTGCTCGATCTGCTGGGCGATGACCTGGCGCAGCCCCTCGGCGTCGATCGAGCCGGAGGAGACGAGGATCTGCCCCAGGGAGCGGCGCTCGCGCTCCTCGTTCTGGGCGCGGATCGCGCCTTCCAGGATGCCGCGGTCGATCATCCCCGAGGAGACCAGCAGGGCGCCCAGCTTCGGGGTGCGCGGCGCCTGGGCCGAGACCAGCCGGCCGCCGTGGAAGCCGATCATCGCCCGCTCGTGGCCGCGGATCAGCAGCAGCGTGCCAGTCCGGCGGCCGAGGTGGATGAACTGCATCACATCGGCGACGGAGACGTCCTTGAGGCTGCCGGAGATGGCCATGGGAATCGCGGTGTCGGAGGCGGTTCAGAACGGCGGGCGCCCGGTCCTCGGAAACGTCGGTGCTCCCTGCTACTCCCCGCGCGCCAGCTTCACCAGGCTCTCCAGCGTGCGGAGCTTGCGGTCCTTGGTGGCGAAGAGCCGCGCCGCGAAGAGGGCGATGGCGGCGTGGGCGGAGAGCAGGTCGAGCAGGTCGCGGTCCTCGGCGCGCAGGATCGGCTTGTGGTCCAGCAGCTTGAGCACCACGAGGGCGCCCACGATGTCGTTGTGGACCCGCAGCGGCACCGCCGCGAGCACCGGCGACTCGGCTGTCGGCCCCAGGCGGAGCACCCCGTCCCCGAGGGTCGCGTCCACCATGGGATCGCCGCCGGCGTAGGTCTCGCCGTCATAGGGGGACTTGACGCCGTCGTACATCCCCTCGATGAGGGCGATCTCGCAGCCGTCCCCCTCCTCATCGCGGCGCAGCAGCAGCACGAACTGCTGGGCCCCCAGCAGGTTGATGGCGATCTCGGCGATGGTGGCCTGCACCTCCGCCGGGTCGAGGGTGGCGTGGAGCTGATAGGTGGCCACGTACAGGTTCATCAGCCGGCCGCCCTGGTGCTCGGAGTCGACCAGCCGGGACGCCAGCTCCTTGACGTCCGACTCCGCCGTGGCGAGGCGGCGCTCGAGCTCGACGACGCGCTCGGCGGCGGAGGGCTCCTCGCGGCCGGCCGTCTCCTGCAGGTTCGCTTCGACGACGCGGACCAGCTCGCCGGCGCGCTCCAGGGTGGACCGCAGCTCGGCGATCAGGTCCTGCCCGGCCACGGCCGCGTCGAGCCGCGCCCTGAGCGTCTCCGTGGCGCTCCTCTCGCTCAAGCGGCGGAACCCTTCGTCTCCAGGCGAGCGATCACGTCGAGGATCTCCTCGCTGTGGAACGGCTTCTTGATGTAGGCGGTGGCGCCCGCCTCCAA
>DASWME010000028.1:0-19257 GCA_036399915.1 Thermoanaerobaculia bacterium | reverse complement strand
CGCAGGGTCAGGATCCAGCTCTGCCGCACGCTTTCCATCAGCGCTTTTGTATCAGATCGCGGGGCGGCAGGACACGCAGGCTGATGGGCGCAGCCGGTACTCCCGGGAGCTGGAAATCCAGCGCGTAGAGGTGGTAATCGTACGGTCCCCACCAGAGGGGGTGGACCGCCCGCGGCTTGCCCAGGGGGACCTCGAAGAGGACGTAGCCGTTGGGCTTGAGCAGGAGCGGGCGCAGCTCGCCGCCCCCGATCCGCAGGCGGGTGGGCGCCCGCTCGTCGAACTCCATGTGGATCGCATCCAGGAGCTGCGGGCTCCCCACCAGCAGCTCGCCCCGGGAGCCGCCCGCGATCCGCAGGCGTCCGCCCTGGCCGGCGGGCCAGAGGTTGTGGCTGAGCAGCTTCACCCAGAGGCCGCCTCCCACGGAGAGCTGCTGGCCGGGCGCGCTGCTCTGGGTGGTCTCGTAGGGGAGCCACCGCTGGGCGATCGCGGAGACGTGCCGGTACTCGCCGTATTGCCCCACCGGGTAGACGGTGGGGTCCTTCCAGAGCGGTCCCAGGAAGGGAGACGCCAGCAGGGCGATCACGACGGCCCAGACGGGGCGCGCCGGGCGGGCCGCCATGAACCAGAGCGCCGGATAGAGCGGCAGGAAGTAGCGGTTGCCGAGCGCTCCGCCGCCATAGAAGTTGAACGGCCGGAGCAGGAGGAAGGCGAGCGCCGCCGCGGCCACAGCGAGGGGAATGGCCCAGCGCCCGCGGTCCGCCTGGAAGGCGAGGAAGCCCAGCAGCAGGGGCAGGAAGTACGGCAGCACGCCCACGTTCCGGCCCACCAGGAAGTAGAGGAGGTTCCAGCCCGCGAGCCTGGGGTTCAGCTCCGGCCGCACCGCCTCGCGCTGGAGCCAGGAGGCGTTGCCCTCCCGCGCCACCCGCTCGGACCAGCCGGCAGCGGGAAAGTCCACCTCCGGATAGGCCTCGCGGGCGTAGATCCCCTGGCGCTGGCCGCCGTAGCCGGTCGCGTCGCCCCCCGCGAGCCACTGGATGCCCATGGAGACGAGCAGGAGACCGAGGGCGCCCAGCGCAAGGCCGGCCACGGCCGGGCCGCGCCGGCCCGCCGGAGACTCCCGCGCGGACAGGAAAGCGGGTAGGAGGAGGACGAGGTAGAGCGGCCGGTACGCCACCGCCACGCCGAGCAGAACGCCGGCGGCGAGCCAGCGCGCGAAGAACTCGCGCGCGGATTCGGTGTCCTCCCCCTCGTAGATCTGCGGGGTCTCCCCTCGCGTCCAGCGGCGGTCGCCCCGATAGACCAGGGCGTAGCCGGCCGCCACGGCCGCCATGAGGAAGAGGTCGGACTCCCCCCAGAAGACGTAGGCGAAAGCCACCGAGGCGAAGACGAAGGCCGCCACCCAGAGCGGCGCCGCCTCACCCGTGCGGTTGCGCAGCGAGCGGGCAGCGAGCAGCGCCGCCGCCGCCAGCATCAGGGCGTTGGCCACCACCGGACCCCGCACCGGGGCGGCCCGCACGAAGGGCGCGATCACCAGGGCGTAGAGCGGGGGCTTGCCGTAGACCAGACGGCCGCTGCCCGGCCGGCTCTGGAGGATGAGGCCCTCGGGCGGCTGGCCCCAGTGGGCGACGAAGCGGTCGTAGTCCTTGCGGGAGTAGGCGAGATCGAAGTCCCAGGCGAGGCTCGCCGCCTGCATGGCGTAGGTAGCCTCGTCCCCCAGCAGCGGGAGCCGGGCGCGGTCGAGCCGCACGGCGCCGATCAGGGTCGCGAGCAGCAGGAGGACCAGGACGGTCCAGCCCGCGACCTCCAGGGGAGACCGTTTCAGATCCATTGCTCCCAGCACGGGCCGCCCAGGTAGGAGAGGCTGACCCCGCCGATGAGGTGCGGCTCAATGGAGAGGCGGGCCGGGCCGGGCGGGCGCCGCACGTCGGTTTCCAGCCAGACCTCCTCGCCCGGCGCGAGGTCCCGCGGCAAGGGAAGCCAGGGGCGCTCTTCGAGCAGGTCCCACTCGCCGGCCAGGAAGACCTTGACGACGACCGAGATCGCGCCCGGGCCGCGCCCGTCGCCCAGCCAGCGGGCGCCGCTGGCGTTGCGCAGGCGGATGCGCAGCCGGCGCCGCTCGCCCTCAGGCCACGGCAGGTCCGCGCCCTCGACCTCGATCTTCCCCGGCAGGCGCCACCAGCCGAGGCTCGACGGCGGCGGGACGTACGGCCGGCCTTCGGGGTCGTCCCCCGGCGGCTCCAGCCCGGCGAAGTCGCGGCAGGCTTCCACCACCGCGCGGGCCGCCAGCGCCGGGTCGTGCCGCGCGCGCACGTACTCGCGCGCCGCCCTGCCCATGGCCCGCAGCCGCCCGGGGTCCGCCAGCAGCTCGCGCAGGAGGGCGGCCAGAACCTCATGCTCCCCGTCGCCCAGCGGCACCCGCAGGGCGGTCTCGCGGGGCAGCTCCACGAACTGGGCGTAGTCGGAGACGATGGCGGGCCGGCCGGCGGCCAGCACCCGCAGCAGCGAGGCCGAGGTCTCGCCGGCCGTGGGATAGCGGAGGTTCAAGCAGAGGTCCACGGCGGCGATGGCGGCCGCGAAGTCCGCAAAGGGCAGGAAGCCGGTGATGTGGACGCGCTCCGCGACGCCGGCCCGGCGGGCCTCGCCCTCGAGGTCCATCACCGGCGCGGCCTCTCCCACGATCAGCAGGTGGACCTCTTCGAGGCCGGGCGCGGCCAGGGCCCGCACCGCCGAGGCCGTACGCTTGATCGGCGTCTGGAAGCCGAAGGAGCCCAGCACGGGCCGGTCCGCAGGCAGCCCGAAGCGGGCGCGCAGGGCGCGGCCGGCCGCCTCGTCCGCCTCGGGCGGCAGCGGCACGCCCATGGGCACGGTCCGCACCGTCACGCCGAGACCCTCGTTCTTCAGGGACGCCGCCGCCCACTCGCTGTGGACGAGCACTCCCCGCTGGCGCCGCAGCAGGGTGCGGTGGGCCGGCAGCTCGAAGAGGGGAGCGTTCCCCCAGGCGTTCCAGCGCTTGGCCAGGGCCGCGGCCTCGCCGATCCAGCCGTGGTCGCGGGTGAGGCGCTCCTTGTACTCCTGGAACGAGTCAGGCTCCTGCCGGCCGAGGGTGCGGTCCTGCAGCAGGTGGTGGAGGACGACGTCGTGGAGCGTGAGCACGCCGGGCAGACGCAGGGCGAGGTCCTGCACCGCCGCGTGATAGCGGTTGTTGCCCATCTGATAGAGGGGCAGCCGCCCGCCCTCTCCCGCTTCTTCCGCCGGCGCCATGGGCCAGGCCCGCTCGATCTCGGGAGCGACCGGCAGACCGGGCAACCGGATCAGCCGCACGTCGGCGACCGCCGCCAGGTGCGGCAGCAGGTCGAGGCTGTAGTCGGCGATCCCCGAGCGGACGGGCGGGAGGGGGGAGACGTAGTCGATGTCCATGGTCTCCCCACGCCTGCGGTCTACACCACCAGGTCGTCCTTGTCCGTCGCCATCTGCCCTTTGAGGTAGGCCTCGATGAAGGGGTCGAGGTTGCCGTCGAGCACGCCGTCGGCATCGCCCACGGAGGCGCCGGTGCGGTGGTCCTTGACCAGCCGGTAGGGGTGGAGGACGTAGCTCCTGATCTGGCTCCCCCAGGCGTTGTCCATCTTCTGGCCCTCGCGCTCGGCCTGCTCGGCCCGGCGCTTCTGCATCTCCAGGTCGTAGAGGCGGGAGCGGAGGATCTTGAGCGCCATCGCGCGGTTCTTGATCTGGCTGCGCTCGTTCTGGCAGGAGACCACGATGCCGCTCGGCAGGTGTGTCATGCGCACGGCCGACTCGGTCTTGTTGACGTGCTGGCCGCCGGCGCCCGAGGAGCGGAAGGTGTCCACCCTGAGATCCTTGTCGTTGATCTCGATCGCCACGTCGTCGTCGACCTCGGGGTAGACGTCCACCGAGGCGAACGAGGTGTGGCGCCGCGCCTGGAAGTCGAACGGGCTGATCCGCACCAGGCGGTGCACCCCGTGCTCGCTCTTGAGGTACCCGTAGGCGTAGGGGCCGCGGACGGCGAAGGTGGCGCTCTTGATGCCCGCCTCCTCGCCCTCCTGCCGGTCCAGCAGCTCCACCTCGTAGCCGTGCTGCTCGGCCCAGCGCAGGACCATGCGCAGCAGCATCTCGGCCCAGTCCTGCGACTCGGTGCCGCCGGCCCCGGGGTGGATGGCCACGATGGCGTTCTTGTCGTCGTCCGGGCCGGAGAGCTTGAGCTGCAGCTCGAGTGCGCCCAGCTCTCCCTCGAGGCGCTCGAGGAAGCGGTCGAAGTCGGGGTCCGCCTCCCCCTCCGCCAGCAGCTCGCGCCAGGTGGCGAGCTCGTCGGCGTCGGAGCGGAGCTGGTTCAGGGTCTGGAGACGCCGCTCGAGCTCGCGGCGCTTCTGGAGGACCTGGGCGTTCTTCGCCGGGCTGTCCCAGAACCCGGCTTCCTGCATCTGGTGGTCGATCTCGGCCAGATCCCGCTCGAGGTCGGCGTTCTCAAAGATACCCCCGGAGGTTGGCAAGCTGCTCCGAGAGCGTATCGATCCTCTGCTGGACATCATAGGCAATCATGTCTGGCTCCTTCGCGCGAAATATACCGCAATTGCCGCGACCGCCGAGCACAGGGCCGGCACGAGCCACGGCAGGCGGCTGAAGAACGTGAGGCGCCTCTCCCCCAGCACCCGGGCACGGATGATCCCTTCGCGGAAGATCCCGATCTGGGCCCGCACCGAGCCGTCCGGCCCCACGTAGGCCGAGACGCCGGTGATGGCCGCCCGCAGCAGGGGGCGGCGGTTCTCCGCGGCCCGGAAGCGCGCCGCCCGGAAGTGCTGCCAGGGCGCCGACGTGTCGCCGTACCAGGCGTCGTTGGTGATCGTCACCAGCAGCGTGGCTCCGGCCCGCACGAGGTCGGCGACCTCTGAGGGGAAAACCACCTCGTAGCAGATCGACATTCCGATCTCCTCGCCGCCCCAGGGGAGGAGGGTCGTCTCGTCGGCCGGCCGGAACTCGCCGGCGTTCCTGGCCAGCTTGTCCATCCAGCCGAAGACGCCGCGGAAGGGCACATACTCACCGAACGGCACCAGGTGGCGCTTGTCGTAGCGGGCCGCCGGCCGCGACGCCGAGAGGAGGAAGGCCGAGTTGTAGAACGAGTTCCCGATGGGGTGGCTCGAATTGAAGAGCACCGTGCAGCCGCGGTCCACCAAGGCGGCCAGGTCCGCGTCGAGCCGCGGATCGCGGCCGTAGAGGAAGGGCCAGGCCGCGCTCTCCGGCCAGACCACCAGCGAGCCCGGCTGGCAGGAGTCGAGCGAGAGGTCGATCACCTTGCGGTAGTTGCGGATCACCGCCGCCGAGTCGAACTGGACCAGGTTCGGGATGTTCGGCTGCAGCAGGCTCACCGGATGGCCCAGGCCCCGGGCTTCCCGCACCTCGGCGGCGGTCTCGCGCAGGCTCCACCGTCCGGCGAGAGGGAGCAGGAAGAACGGCACCAGCAGGCCCGCCGCCGCCGGTTCCCAGCGCCGCCGCTCCACCGCGGCCGCCACCGCCGTGCTGGCCAGCAGGACGAGGAACGAGACCCCATAGACGCCGATCCAGGCCGAGATCGGCAGGGCGCCGGGCACGTCCACCCAGACGTAGCCGGCGAGGTTCCAGGGAAAGCCCCCGCCGAGGTAGGTCTGCAGCCACTCCAGGGCCACCCACAGGGCAGGCAGCGCGAGCAGCCGCCCTCCCCAGCTCCACCGCCGCCAGACGGGCGCTCCCAGCCAGGCGAACGCGGCGTGGAAGAGCGAGAGGTAGGCGGCGAGCACGCCGGTGAGGACGACCGCCAGCGGCAGGGGCATGCCGCCGTACGTCTGGAGCGTCGGCACGATCCAGTACAGGCCCGTCATCCAGGAGGCGAAACCGTGGACCCAGCCGAGCCGCCCGGGCCGCGGCCAGGAGAGCATCAGCAGGAGCGGCGCGAGCGCCAGCCACGATGCCACGGACAGGGGCTCGCGGCCGAAGCAGAGCCCCCACAGGACGCCGGCAGCGGCGGCGAGGAGGTAGCGGTTCAGCCCCTACTCCGTCACCCAGGTATCCAGCTTGTACCCCTTGCGCACCTGGTCGGCCACCACTTGGGCATCCGCGCGCGAGCCGAAGGGGCCGAGGCGCACGCGGTACATGGTGCGCCCGCCCCGCTCGACGGGCGAGAGGTAGACCTTGTAGCCGCCCCCGGCGAGCCGGTCGCGGATGCGCTCCGCCTGGTCGCGGTCCGCCGAGGAGAAGACCTGGATCACCACCGAGCCTTTGGGGACGGCCGGCGCGACTGGCGCGGGCGATGCGGGCGTCCGGGAAGCCGGGGCCGGAGCGGCCTTGGTGGCGCCGCTCGGCGCCGCCGCGGCAGCCGCTGCCGCGGTCTCCTCCGCCTTCCGCTTCTTCCGGTTCCGCCGCCGCTCGGCGCGGTCCTCATCCGCCTGGGAGGCGGCGGCGTCATCGTCCGCTCCAGCGCGGACGGCGGCGGGCTCTTCCGCCTGGGGAGCGGGAGTGGGCGCGGCCGCGGGCTCGCCGCTCAGGTCCTCCAGCAGGGTCGTGTCGTTGGCGGTCTGCGGCGGGGTCTGGTCCTCTCCTGGCGCCTTGCCGGGCTCCGCGCTCGCGGCCTTGCTGCGGGCATCGAAGAAGTCCAGCTCCTCCAGGTTCTGGCCTTCCTTCGGGGCCTGAGGAGGCGGCGCCTTGCGGACGAGCTGCTCCTCGCCCTCCCGGGCGGTGCTCTCCCGGCCGATCCAGACTCCGGAGAAGAAGGCGGACAGCAGACAGATCAACAGGACCGCGAAAGCGACGACCACCTGGCGGTTGGTCAGGGCGATCTCGTAATAGCTCGGCTCGTGCGTTTCAGCCACTCGGTGGACTCCTCTAGGGCGTAGGGCTTCCCAGGAAAGACCTGACCAGCTCGATGGGCAGGGGGAAGATGATGGTCGAGTTCTTCTCCGCCGAGATCTCGGTCAGCGTCTGCAGGTAGCGGAGCTGCAGGGTCACCGGGTTCGCGGAGACGATGTTCGCCGCCTCGGCCAGCTTCACCGAGGCCTGCAGCTCGCCCTCGGCATGGATGATCTTGGCCCGCTTCTCGCGCTCGGCCTCGGCCTGCCGCGCCATGGCCCGCTGCATGTCCGGCGGCAGGTCGACGTTCTTGACCTCCACCATCGAGACCTTGATGCCCCAGGGATCGGTATGCCGGTCGATGATCTCCTGGAGCTGCGCGTTGAGCTTCTCGCGCTCCGACAGGAGGTCGTCCAGCTCGGCCTGGCCGAGCACCGACCGCAGCGTCGTCTGGGCGAGCTGGCTGGTGGCGTAGAGGAAGTTCTGCACCTCGACGATGGCCTTCTGCGGGTCGACGACGCGGAAGTAGACGATCGCATTCACCTTCACCGACACGTTGTCGCGGGTGATGACGTCCTGCGGGGGCACGTCGAGCACCACCGTCTGCAGCGAGACTTTGATCATGGTCTCGAAGGGCCAGAAGATGAACACCAGGCCCGGCCCCTTCGGCCGCGAGGACAGGCGGCCGAGCCAGAAGGTGACGGCGCGCTCGTACTCGCGCAGGATGTTGACCCATTTGAAAAACAGGAAGATCGCGATGAAGATGATGACGACGAACCCGTATTCCATGGAATGGCCCCCTTCCCTTATGCCAGCGAATCCCGGCGGCGCACAGCCAGGGTGAGATTGCGCACGGCCACCACCTCGACGGGCTCTCCCGGAGCCACGGGCTCCTCGGCGATCGCGTCCCAGATCTCGCCGTGGATGAAGACCTTGCCCCGGGGATTCAGGGGCGAGCGGGCGGTCCCCACCTCGTGGACCAGCCCCTCGATGCCGGTGCGGACCGGCTCGCGTTGCGCCCTGAGGGCCATGAAGGCGAGGAAGCCGACCACCAGGAGAGTGAATGCCGAGAGCATGGCGATCAATTCCACGCTGACCCGCAGGGCCGGCTCCGGGCTCTTGAAGAGCATCAGCGAGCCGATCACCAGCGAGACCACGCCCGCCACCGTCAGCATGCCGTAGCTGGTGATCTTGATCTCCAGGATGAAGAAGATGATGGCGAGGACGATCAGCGCCAGGCCCGCGTAGTTGACCGGCAGCACGGAGAGGCCGTAGAAGGAGAGGATCAGGCAGATCGCGCCCACCACGCCCGGCAGCACGGCCCCGGGGTGCATCAGCTCGAACAGCAGCCCGAGCCAGCCGAGGCCGAACAGGATGTAGGTGACGTTCGGATCGGCGAGGACGCCCAGGAACTCCCGCAGCGGCGAGATCTCGAACCGCCGCACCTCGGCCCCGGCCGTGCGGATCGCCACGGCCACCTCCCCCCGCTTCACCGCGCGGCCGTCGAGCGCCTTGACGAGGCCCGGGAGGTTCGGCGCAATGAGGTCGATGAGCTTGCCCGCGAGCGCCTCCTGGGCCGTGTAGGAGCGGCTCTGAAGGACGGCTTCCTCGGCCAGCTTGACGTTGCGGCCGTTGCGCGCGGCGAGCGAGCGGATGTTGGCCGCCGCGTCCTGCTCCACCTTCTTGCCCAGGATCTCCGGAATGTCCTCGCCCTGGGCGCCCACGGGATGGGCCGCGCCCGCGTTGGTGCCGGGCGCCATGGCGGCCACGTCGGCCGACATCAGGATGAAAAACCCGGCCGAGGCGGCCTGGGCGCCGCTGGGAGCCACGTAGACCACCACCGGCGTCCGCGCGCCCAGGATGGCCGTCGTGATGGCGCGGGTCGAGGTCATGAGCCCGCCTTCTGTGTCGAGCTCGACGACCAGCGCCGCGGCGCCCGAGCGGTCCGCCTCCTGGACGGCGTCCTCGATCAGCTCGGCCGAGACCGGATGGATCGCGGACTTGACCTTCACCACCAGCACGTCCCCGGAGCCGGCCGCGGGAGCCGCGAGCACGAGGGGGGCCAGGATGCCGGTCAGGCCCAGGACGAGGCACGCCAGGGCCGCGGTTCGAACGGGGCGGCGGGAGGGGTGCGGATTGCGGAACATTTCGGAGGATCAGTATAGCAAGCGAGGAAATCAGAGGGCCCTCGTCACCGGCGGCAGGCACCGCGTCTCGTCGCAGGGCTGATAGGTGAGCGACAGCCGCTCCGCGCCGGAGACCTCGCCGGTGATCTCCACCCGCCCGGTGTAGACCGCGATTGGCTCGTGCGAGAGGCGCGAGGGGAGCGGCTCCCCTTCCGGATAGCGGACGTTGCGCAGCCCGCCGCCCTCGGCCCGGACCTCGGTCGCGACCAGGTACGGCTCCGTGGCGGGGTTCGCCTGCAAGTGCCAGCCCGGCGCGATCTCCAGGACGAGCCTGAACGGGCGCCAGCCCCCGGCCGCCTCGCCGTCCAGCTCCAGGCGCGCCTTCACCATCTTCTCCGCCTCGTGCTCCAGCTTGCTCACCCCGGCCGCCTCGGCGCTGCGCTCGAAGGCCGCCCGGATCTCGCCGTACTCCGCGTCGGCTTCCTCGGGGCCGGCCCCGGTCTCGTGGTAGCGCCGGGCGGCGACCGTCATCATCCGCACCGCATCCGGATGGCTCTCGACGAGCTGGCCGAACGCCCGCAGGGCCGCCCGCGCCTCGCCGCGCCAGCCGAGGTCGCCGGTGCGCCGGGCCAGCTCCAGCAGGTTGAGCACGGCCACGGCGTTTCCCGCCGGAGTGGCGCCGTCGAAGACCTCCTTGCTGCGGAAGAGCACGTCCGGGCTCGCGCCGGCCACGAAGAAGCCGCCCTCGGGGTCGCGCAGCCGTTTCAACTGCTCGCAGGTCAGATCGTCGGCCGTCTTCAGCCAGCGCTCCTCCCCCGTGGCCTCGTGCAGGGCGAGCAGGCCGCGGACCAGGTAGACGTAGTCGTCCAGATAGGCGGGGATCTTCCCCTGGCCGTTGCGCCAGACGTGCAGCAGCGGGCCGCCCCCGGGCCGCATCTCGCGGAGGATGAAGTCCGCCGCCCGCGCCGCCCCCAGCACCAGGGACCGCTCGTCGAGCAGCCGGCCCGCCGCGGCCAGGCCGGTGATCGCCATGCCGTTCCAGTCGGTGAGGATCTTGTCGTCCGTCAGCGGGCGCTCCCGTCCCTCGCGGGCCATGTAGAGCTTCCGCCGGCCGGCGTCGATCTGCTCCCACAGGTCCTGCGGCGTCATCCGGCGGCGGCCCGCCGCCTCCTCCAGGCGCTCGGGGAGGTGGAGGACATAATGGGTCCCCTCGAAGAACGGCGGGCCGTCGAAGCCCAGCAGGGGAGCGAGAAAGGTGAAGTCCTCCTCGCCGAGCACGTCCAGCAGCTCCTCCCGGCTCCACACGTAGAAGGCCCCCTCGTGGCCGTGGGTCTCGGCGTCGATGGCGCTCCAGAAGGCTCCCTCGGGCGAGGTCATCTCCTGCGCGATCCAGGAGGCGGTCTCCCGCGCGATGCGCGCCGCCTGGGGATCGCCCGTGCGGGCGTGCTCGCACGCATACAGCTCCAGCAGCAGGCCGTTGTCGTAGAGCATCTTCTCGAAGTGGGGGATCTTCCACTCGCGGTCCGTGGCGTAGCGATGGAAGCCGCCGCCGAGCTGGTCGTAGATGCCGCCGCGCGCCATCTGGTCCAGGGTCACCGAGAGCATCTGCCCGGCCTCGGGCCGCTCGTCCGAGAGGTCCAGCAGCAGGTAGAGGTTGGACGGCGTGGGGAACTTGGGAGCGCCGCCGAAGCCTCCCCACTGCCGGTCGAAGCGCGTGGCGAGCGACTCCAGGGCCCGATACGCCACGGTGCCCCCCGGCGGCTCGGGCGCGGCATGGGCCCGCTCCTCCAGGTAGTGCCGCAGGGCCCGGGCCATCTCCTCCGCCTGCTCCTCCACGTCCCGCCGCCGGGTGCGCCAGGCGGCGGCCAGGTCCTCCAGCACGTGCCGGAAGCCGGGGCGGCCATAGCGGTCGTCCGGCGGGAAGTAGGTGCCGGCGTAGAAGGGCTTGAGCTCCGGCGTCAGGAAGACCGAGTTCGGCCACCCCCCCTGGCCGGTGAGGACCTGGGTGGCCGTCATGTAGATCTCGTCGAGGTCGGGCCGCTCCTCCCGGTCCAGCTTGATATTGACGTAATCGCGGTTCATCAGCTCCGCGGTCTCGGGCGAGGAGAACGACTCCCGCTCCATGACGTGGCACCAGTAGCAGGTCGAGTACCCCACCGAGAGGAAGATCGGCTTCTCCTCCCGCCGCGCCCGCTCGATCGCCTCCTCGCCCCAGGGGTACCAGTCGACGGGGTTGTGCTGGTGCAGCAGGAGGTAGGGGCTGCTCTCGTTGGCGAGGCGGTTGGTGTGGCCGGTCTGCTGTGCGCTCATGGTGAGTCCTCCCCTCGTCCGCATTGTATCCGCCCCGCCCTGGCGCGACGGCGATCGGACCTCTGTATTACCATCTCCGCCTTGGAGAGACCTCGAAAGGAGATCCTCATGCCCCGACGCATCGCCGTCGTCACCGGTTCGCTCCTGATCGCCGTCCTCGCCCTCGCTCCCCGGCCGGGATCGGCCCAGTCCGTCCAGGTCGTGGTCGGGCGGGTGATCCAGGCCCTCGGCGGCAAGCAGGCCTGGGACCAGACCCGCTACCTCCGCTTCACCTTCGCCGGCCGCCGCACCCACTGGTGGGACAAGTGGACGGGCCGCCACCGCGTCGAGGGCCAGACCAAGGAGGGCGAGCGCTACGTGGTCCTCGAGAACCTCAATACCAAGGAGGGCACGGCGTACCTGAACGGCCAGAAGGTGGAGGGCGAAAAGGCCCAGGAGCTGCTCAAGGGAGCCTACGGCGCCTGGGTCAACGACACCTACTGGCTGATCATGCCCTACAAGCTCCAGGATCCGGGGGTCAACCTCTCCTACGCCGGCGAGGAGACGATCGACGGCAAGACCTACGACAAGCTGGCGCTCTCCTTCCAGAACGTCGGCCTCACCCCGGGCGACCGCTACTGGGCC
The DNA here is from genome assembly GCA_036399915.1 of Thermoanaerobaculia bacterium. Classification (GTDB taxonomy): domain Bacteria; phylum Acidobacteriota; class Thermoanaerobaculia; order Multivoradales; family UBA5704; genus DATARR01. The sequence continues at coordinate 7,366 of DASWME010000028.1, read as the reverse complement.
TACATCAACCGCGACACCGGCCTCATGGACCGCTGGTCCTTCATCCTGGAGGACATGCCGAAGGAAGGTCCGCCGATGACCTGGCTCTGGGAAGGCTGGCAGAAGTACGGCAACGTCATGCTCGCCCCGCACCGCGTCCAGGTCGGCGGGGACCGCAAGCTGGAGCTGTCGGACATCGCGGTCCCCGACCAGCTCCCGGATTCGGTGTTCACCTCGCCCGAGCCGGTCGCGAAGTGACGGCGGCTGTCGAGCGGGGCCACCTCCGCGCCATCTGGGCCAAGCGCTTCAAAGGCGGTCCCATGGACCCCCGGGACGCGGCGATCCTGGTGGCCGGCCACGGGCTCGCCGGCAACGCGAACAAGGGCGGCCGCCGCCAGGTGGTCCTGATCGCAGAGGAATCCTGGACGGACGCGACAGCCGAGCTGAACGCCGCTCTCGATCCCTCGACCCGGCGGGCCAACCTCATGATCTCGGGCGTCTCCCTGGAAGGGACCCGGGGACGGCTCCTCCGCGTCGGCCCCGTCCGCCTGCGGATCTGGAGCGAGTGCGCCCCCTGCCACCAGATGGACGAGGCCCACTCCGGCCTGCGGGCGGCCCTGCGTCCGCACTGGCGCGGCGGCGCCTGCGCCGAAGTAGTCGAGGGCGGCGAGATCCGGGTGGGGGACGAGGTGGGGTGGGAGGAGTGAAGCCAAGCTCCGATCCCCAGGACCTCTTGGATCCGACCAGTGCCGATGCCGCCGGGCCCTCACCTCCCCGGCCCTCCTCTCCCATCCTCCCTCCCATCCCGCCGGGAGAGGAGGGAGCAAAACCAAATTCTTCTTTTCAATCCCCCTCTCTCCCGGAAGGGCGGGAGGGAGGATGGGAGAGAGGGGGCAGGGGGAGTGAGGGCTCGGGGCGGCGGAGAACGCTCCAGCCACGCAGAACGGCCCACGTCAAGAAGCCCCTGCCCGCCGCACCAGTTTTCCCTTAAAATAACCCTGAGACGAATTCCTTTGCGTAACACCAAGGAGGGCGCAATGGGAGGTTTCAGGATGAGCAGTCGATTGCGCCTCGGTGTTCTTCTTTGTGTTGGGCTGTTCGCGGTCCCCGTCCTGGCCATGCCGGCGCCGGGCCTGGGCTCCGCGTCCGCGAAGCACGAGGGGCACGGAGGATTGGAACCCGCCGGTCCGCCGGCCGCTCTCGCCGCGCTCGGCCCCACGCCGTGCCGCAACGGCTTCGCGGACGTCTACCCGTGCAGCAACGTCGACCTCGAGAGCTTCATGCCGCTCGCCGACCTCGGCGCCGATCCGGGCGAGCGGGCGGCCGGCATCTGGGGGTGGACCGATCCCGAGACCGGCCGGGAGTACGCCCTGATCGCCCTGCGCAACCGGGTCAGCTTTGTCGACATCACCGACGCGACGAACCCGCGGCTCCTCGGCGATCTGCGCGGCGTGGCGGTCGGGACTCCCAACCGGGAGGTCAACGTCTACGGCAACTACGCCTTGATCGTCGCCGACGGGGCCGGCGCGAACGGCATCCAGTTCTTCGACCTGACGCAGCTCCGGGACGCCTCCGGTCCACCGCTCCACTTCAACACGGCCGGCGGACTGGTCTCCGGGTCGGGGCGGATCCACAACCTCGCCGTCAATCCCGAGAGCGGCTTCGCCTATGCCGTGGGCGGCAACTGCGGCGGCGGCCTCAACATGATCGACCTTCGCGGGCTCCCCAGTCTCCAGGATGTCGGCTGCTGGGCCGATCCCGTCCTCGCCTACATCCACGACACCCAGTGCGTGATCTATCGCGGGCCCGACCGGCGCTTCGCCGGCCATGAGATCTGCTTCGCCAGCGCCGTGGACGCGCTGCTGATCCTCGACGTGACCGACAAGAGAGCCGTGCAGAAGATCTCGCGGACGAGCTATCCCGGGGTCGGGTTCACCCACCAGGGCTGGCTGACCGAGGACCACAAGTACTTCCTGATGGACGACGAGTTCGACGAGCAGGACGGCCACAACACCCGCACCTATCTCTGGGACCTCTCCGACCTGACCGCGCCCGACCCGTTCGCCACCTACGAGCACCCCACGCGCGCGGTGGACCACAACCAGTACGTCCGTGGCACGCAGGTCTTCCAGTCCAACTACATGGCCGGCCTGCGCATCCTCGACATCTCGCGCATCGCGGCGGGCGAGCTGCGGGAGGTCGGCTTCTTCGACATCGTGCCGGCCAGCGACGAGCCGCGCTTCGACGGCGCCTGGGGCAACTACCCCTTCTTCCCGAGCGGCAGCATCGCGGTGAGCGGCATCGGCCAGGGGCTCTACATCCTCAAGCAGTCGCAGCCGGCCAAGTTCACTCCCTGCAAGCCCGGGCCGGAGCGCCTCTGCTTCCAGGGCAGCCGCTTCGGGGTGGACGTGGGATGGCGCAACCCGGCGACCGGCCAGACCGGCGTGGGGACGGTCCTCCGGCGCGGCCCCAACTTCGGCGTCTTCTCCCTGGGCACGGGGCAGGCCGACCTGCTCGTGCGCATGACCAGGGCGGGCCGGGAATTCCGCCTCCTCTACGGCCAGCTCACCAGTCTGCAGTTCTCCCTCGGCCTGACGGACAACCGGAAGCGGACGGAGCAACGCTTCACCAACGGCCCCAACAACTGCGGGGCCGTCCAGCCGGTCCCCAACGCCTCGGTGGCCGACGGGAGCTGGACGCCGGACCTCCCCGGCCCCGGCGACGACGACCTCTTCGGTCTGCTGAACCCGCAGATCCTCGATTTCGCGAGGCCGGGGGACGGCATCCCCGAGGACCTGGAGACCTCCTCCACTGTCAAGCTCGGCTCCCTGCCGGCACCCCACGAGGCCGGCACCTGTAAGCCGGGACGGACCCGTCTCTGCCTGCACGACAAGCGCTTCCAGGTGGAGCTCGCCTTCCGCGATCCCTCAACCGGCCGCGCCGGCAAGGCCCGGGCAACGCAGATCTCCGGCGACTCGGGAAGCTTCGCCTTCAAGCCCGCGAACGGTGTGGACGTGGCAATCAAGACCGTCGAGGCGGACGACCGCACCCGCATCCTCTGGGGCTCGCTGACCAGCTTCGAGTACACCCTCCAGGTGACGGACACCCTGACCGGCCGGCTGAAGACCTACACCAACGCCGCGGGAACCTTCTGCGGCGGGGTGGATGCGGAGGGGTTCTAGCGGGCAAGATCTCTGGACGGCGGCATCTCTGGGTAGGAGCGCTCCGGCGCGGACCGCGCCCTCGGCGCGACCCAGCCGGCGACCGCTTGAGGTCCAGCGGCGGCCGCTTAGGGTCAAGCGGCGGCCGCTTAGGGTCAAGCGACGGCCGCTTAAGGTCAAGCAGCGAGAATCGGGGCTTAAGGATCGGGAGCGGCCCGGCCGCATCCGCCGCGGCCGGCAGGAGCGCGCCGCGGCGCTCTCCCGAGGACCCTCAACTCCGCCCGCCGGACCTCTCCCGCGGCCGCCACGGCCTGCGGCGAGGCCCCGCCCTGCGCCGCCGGCTCCGGCGAGACCTCCAGCAGCGGTTCCAGCCAGCGGCGCTGGTGCATGGAAGGGATTCTTGCAGGCATGGCGGCTCGTCCGGTTCGTTATGGATGGTTCCCCAGCAGACGGGATCCAGTATGCCGCAGGGGTGTGGAGCTGTCAAGGACTCCAGAACGACCTAGACAGCAGCTAAGCCTAAATGGTAGACTTCGTGATGGCGCATCCATCAATGGAGGCTAATTCAGGGTATGATCCCGTTGCGCCTCGGAGTCGCCCGCGGCCGTCCGGCCTCGCAGGGAATGCCTGCTCGCCATGGCCGGCGCTGCGAGAGGGAAGAAATGACGGCTGGATCGGCGGGACCGGACGTCCTAGGCGCCGTCCACCCGAGGCCGCCTTGCCCTCGACAGGCGCAGCACGAGAGGCGGCACGGAGCTCTTTGACAACTGAATCCTGCCGGGGAGCGGCTGGCGACCGCTCCCCGGCTCCCGCCTATGGATACCAGGGGGCAGAGGCCGGCTGCTCCCTGGCCTTTCCCACGCAAGACCTGCGGGCGCCTCAGCTCCAGGACCGGCTCAGCGGAAGGCGGTTAACTGAAGCGACCCCGATCCCCAGGGCGAGCGTGAGCACGACCGCGGATCGGAGAATCGCATGATACCTCTACCTGCTTGCTCTACCTGCTTGCTGTAGGCGGCCTTACCGTGGAGGCTTACACGCCCGGTCCCGTGACGGCCAAGCATCCTGCTTTTCCGGTCGCGATCACGCCCAAGCGACTGGAACCGTGGAAGATATGGACTGTGGGAGGCGTCCGGGAAGAATGCATACCGCCCTCTCGGCAGCCGGATAACGCTCCGCCTCCCCTGTCCTCCCTGGGATGCTTAGGCGACCGCGACGGATGGCGCCACAAGATAGTCCTCGTCGTTGCAATGAGATACGGCTCGAAACGCGCTTGACCAGCCCGCGCGGAAGAAGGGCCGGAGGCGGCTGCCGGCAAGGAACGCTTACACGACCGGTCCGCCCGCATTGACGAGAAGGAGGGACCGGGGTAGAATTTCCATGATCCATAGAATGAGTGACATAGGGATCTTCCGTGACCGTTCGAGGAGGGACAAAGGCAATCGGTAAGCACGCCAGGGGAGCCGCGGAAGATCGAGCTCAAGTTGGCGGTCAACGATTGTCCTAAACATCGGCAGCAATGCTGTGTCTAAAGAGTGAGACCGGCAGAGCGCGGGCTCACACATATCGGTGAGCCGTGTTTCTCTGTAATGTAGGTGCTTCTTGACCAAGAAAACTGTGCCAGTTAAGCCACACCGGCGTTCACCACCATCGACGCCGCCGAAGAAGTCGCCTAAACCTGGGCCAAAGACGGTGCCAGTCAAGCCGCATCGCCGATCACCGCCGAAGTAAACTTTGGTTACTCTACTTTGGCGTTCGTGTGCCCCCAGGGGGAAGGGTTTGCTCAATTAGAGAAGGAACCAAAGGAGGGTGTAATCATGAAGTGCATACAAGCAAGTTTCTTTATGCTGCTCTTGGTACTGTCCGTGGGAGCCTGCTCAGAAGACGGTTCTGCCCCAAACCCGAGTTCAGCAGCAGATAACGCTTCTACTGGGAATGACAGCTCGCTCAACCTGCTTTTGCTTTGTTCTAGTTGCGGCCTTGACGTGGAGAATCATCAGAATCATCCCCACGTGATACTACTGAACCAGACAACCGGAAATGTGCTGGCGTACCACAACTTCACGTCTAGCCCATTAGTTGTCGGTAAGCTCCAATTAGAGAGTGAGGCACCCGCACCGTAGGACCTCCTGCCTAGAGGCGAACGTTTGTCGGGCAGGTCGAGTTGCAGGTAACCCAAGCTTGGTGGTCGGGCCCGCGAATTGCTTCGCAACTCGCTACGGTCGTTCGGCTCCCAGTCCAGACATGCAACTTGGCCTCCGCTTCGCTGCGGCCAAATTGCCGGTCTGCGGACCGGCCGAGTGGTTGGGAATCTCGTAAAGCCCTGCTGGGGGACCTTGGTGCCCAGAGGAGCCGATCGTGGACTCGGGGCTCTCCTATCCCCAACCGGCAGGTCCGCGGTACAATAAAGAAAGGCAGCGCGGTGGAGTCATAGCCATATACGCGAGTATGAAACCTTGTGTTCCGCCAACCATGCGCTGCACAGGACGGCTGGGCTCGCGCCCATCCGCCTGTGAGCTTACGAGCGTTAGAAGTCAGGCATCATCTGCCCTATGTAACACAAATCGAAAGGAGCAAGTCATGGGTGGCAATTCATCAACAGAGCACATCAACAAAACCATGAACAGCGAGGTTGCTACTGCAAAACCAGTAGCAACCTTGAACGACCTTAGACAGGCACTCCCTACGACTGACACTCTTAGGTACGTGAAGAACGACACATTCATTGCAGATCCTACGCTACTTCTTGGACGCGTCTACTACGAAAAGGTAGGTAGTAATGCGCTGATACCCTTCCACACTCGCATTACGGTTGCAGTGGATGAACGCTCGCTTCTAAAGAGCCCTCAAACCATGTCAGAGCTAGTAATCGACTCAAAGATGAGTGCCTCTGCGGAGGTGCTCTCCTTCGTGTCGCTTTCGCTGAGCAATGATGAGCTATACGAACTCAGGGTAATCAACAATGCCGCAGGGCGTGCCCAAGACAGCGGCGATGCTTGGGACCAGGCTCTGAAGAAGTGGCTTGATAACCCGCTTAGTCAACAGTTGATCAACAACAAAAAAGTTGGCTCGGTCTCTGTCGTTACAGGGGTCGTCCAAAAATACCTAACAAGCAAAAAGTATAGGAAATTTGAAGCGGGCGCAAAAGGAGGGGGATGGGGTGTAAACGTTGCAGGTAGCCTCTACACAAGTTCGTCAGAGTTTCAGTTAGATGTGATCTATGGTTTGGACCTGGTCTCCTTTGGCCGCGCGGAGGACGTAAATGAGTTTGCAGAGAACGTTGCCCTAGGTAAACGACTGACTGCTCCCGACGAGTTAGCAAGCGTCAGCGCAAAGTTCTACAACATGGCTAGCAGCCGCGCATCAATTTTCCGACTGAATGCCTGAGACTTCTAACCGGCGGCTCCAGCGGACGGCTGACGCCGCGCGCTGAGCCGCCACAGCGTTATGCGGGTGAGGACACATGCCACGCAGACAAATAGATCCGAGTAGACCTAACGAAGACTGGCAGGGGAACAATATGGCGATTGCCTGTCCACCGACTAGCCACGAGGGAGGGACGTACTTCCCTCGGTGCAAGAGGAGCAGAGATGCCTCTAGTAGAATGCCCTGACTGCGGTAGGATGGTTTCGGACCAAGCAGATGCCTGCCCCAACTGTGGACGACCGGTTGCTGCGAGACCTCAGGTAAAACCTGAGTCTAGCCTCGTACTTCCAGGGGAGAAGCCGCAGGGGAGTCTACTCCTAAAATTTGTAGGCGCATTGCTCTTCTTGGGAGGTATTGCTTTCGCTGTCTATTACTTCGCCTACTTCGATACCATCGTCGCCGTTCCAACAACCGAAATCTTTGGACAGCAGATCGGCGGTGGTCGTGTTCACAATCTCGGCTTAATGCAGGAGCGGCAGAACGGCCTTATCTTCAGTTCCGTCGCAGCTGTAGTGGGACTTCTTCTCGTGTTCATGGCCGATCGGATAAACAAAGCCACGTGAGTTCGCATAACACCGCCCCTGCACCCTGGGAAAGGGTACCACCCTAATCTTGAGATCCCGTAGCTGGAGAGGGGCTCATCTCCAGATTTCGGCTGCCGGGAGGTCGAGGAGCCAACATCGAGACCCTTCCACGGCAGTCAAGACAGCCGAACGACCGTTTCTGAAAGCGGCAGTTCCTCTTCACGGCGTACTACCGTCGTATCCAGGACCGACTTTTCAGGTGGTATAGAGCTTGGAAAC
>DASWME010000027.1:0-34252 GCA_036399915.1 Thermoanaerobaculia bacterium | reverse complement strand
CTGTTGATCACCGTCGCGATGAAGCTGCCCGCCGACGTCGCGGCCTTCTGGAGGGTCGACCGCCAGTCGATCTGGTCGAGCCGCAGCTCGCGCACCAGGGGCAGGCTCCGCAGACGACTGAGGGGGCCAGCCCGTCCCTCTTGGAAGAACTCGGCGATCTGATCCTGCGCGATGCGGTAGAACTCGATCGCCTCGCGCGTCACCAGGTCGGCCACCACGTAGAGCGGCACGATCAGCCCCAGCAGCAGGACGAAGCAGCAGAAGAACGCGGCCAGGGTCTTGCGTCCCCGGAAAACCCGCAGGAAGGCCTCGTAGAGCGGGTAGAACAGAGTCGCGAACACCGCCGCCAGCGCCACGGGCACGAGGAAGATCCGCACCATGCGGAAGAAGACGACCGTCGTGCCGATGAGGACGGCGATGAAGAAGTAGCGGCTGAGCTTTTGCTCGTTCATGGGGATGTCCGACCCCTATTCTTTCACGACGCGCGTGGCTCGCTGGTTGCATTCTCCCCGGGCGATCCGCCTGGCAAGGCGGATCCCAAGAGGAGACACCATGCAGACACCTACGGCGAAACTCTTGACTTTGTTGCTCCTGGCACCAGCGGCCCTGGTGGCGAGGCCGCCTTTGCCTTCCGACCAGAAACCACCCGCGAAGCCCGCGCCCACCCGGCCCGCGGCTCAGCCGGCTCCGCAAGTGCAACCGGCGCCGAAGCCCATGCCCGTCCCGCCCAATCCCGCGCCGCCGGCACCCGCCGCGGGAAACCCCTCGCCCAAGGCGACGGGGGACGTCCAGGTCCTCCTCGACCGGGCAGGGTTCTCGCCGGGCGCCATCGACGGCCGCTCGGGCTCGAACACGCGCAAGGCCATCTCGGCCTTCCAGGCGGCGAACGGCCTGCAGGCCAGCGGGAAAGTCGATCCAGCCACCTGGCAGAAGCTGCTGGCCGCGGGAGGCAACCAGGTGGTCATGCCCTACACGATCTCACCCGAGGACGTGAAGGGACCGTTCGTCGACGAGATCCCGGAGGACATGCTGGAGAAGGCCAAGCTTCCGGCGCTCGCCTACACCTCGCCCCTCGAGCTGCTCTCCGAGAAGTTCCATGCCACCCCGGAGTTCCTGCAGCGGCTCAATCCCGGGGCCAGCTTCGCGGCGGCGGGCGAGCGGATCCGGGTGCCCAACGTCCGGCAGGTGGGCCCTCCCGGCAAGGGCCAGCCGGGAACCAACGGGCAGCAGGAGGGCACGCGGGTCGTCGTCTCGAAGAGCGCCGGCACGCTGCGGGTGGAGCGGGGCAACGGCGTCGTCTTCTTCGCGCCGGTCACCTCGGGCAGCGAGCACGACCCGCTGCCGATCGGCGAGTGGAAGGTCAAGGGCATCGCCCCGAACCCGACCTTCAACTACAACCCCGACCTCTTCTGGGACGCCGACCCCGAGCACACCAAGGCCAAGGTGCCGGCGGGGCCCAACAACCCGGTGGGGGTCGTCTGGATCGACCTCTCCAAGGAGCATTACGGGCTCCACGGCACGCCCGAGCCGAAGACGGTCGGCAAGACCACCTCCCACGGCTGCGTGCGGCTCACCAACTGGGACGCTCTGACCGTGGCCGGGCTGGTGAAGGTGGGAACGCCCGTGATCTTCACGGAGTAGGAGGTCCGCCGTGGCGGGGGAGAGGAAGCGGGGAAGCTGGAAGGTCCCCCTGGCGGGGCTGGCCGGTTTCGCGCTCGGCGCGGCCACGGTGCTGCTGATCCTCTGGCTCTACGGCGGCGGTCGGTTCCCTGGGGCTGCGCCCCCGGTCGTCACCGCCCCGCCGGCCGCCTCCGCTCCAGTCCCCACCACGCCGGCGCCGTCCCCGGCACCGCCGGTCCAGCAGCCCCAGGCGCCGCCTCCGGGCCCCGCGCCCTCGGCGGCGGACCTCCCGGCCGATCTCGCCCGGCGCGACCTGCTGGTGCCGGTGCTGGGCGTGGCGCGCAAGGAGCTCCAGGACACGTTCACCGACGCCAGGGGCCAGGGCCGGGTCCATGACGCGATCGACATCATGGCCCCGCGCAACACGCCGGTGCTCGCCGTGGAGGCAGGCCGGATCGTCAAGCTCTTCAACAGCGACCGCGGAGGGCTGACGATCTACCAGTTCGATCCCACCGAGACCTACTGCTACTACTATGCCCACCTGGATCACTACGAGCCGGGCATCCGGGAGGGGGTGCAGGTCGCCCGCGGGCAGGTGATCGGCTACGTCGGCGCTACCGGCAACGCCTCGCCCGAGGGCCCGCACCTCCACTTCGCCATCACCCGGCTCGACGCGCGGAAGAACTGGTGGGAGGGCGAAGCGCTCAACCCCTACCCGATCCTGCGTCAGGGCCCCTGACGGGCCTCAGTGCTTCGGTCCGCCGGCGAACTTCTTCTCGCCCGCCTCGACGCGGATCGGCAGCTTGTTCTGGCGCGGCGGCAGCGGGCAGGTGGCGAAGGCCGTGAAGGCGCACGGCGGGTTGTAGGCGGTGTTGAAGTCCACCACCACCTTGCCGTCCTTCGGCGGGTCGGTGTCGAGGTAACGGCCGGCGCCGTAGGTCTCCTTGCCGTTGGTCGGGTCGGCGAAGATGAGGAACAGGCCCCCCTCGGGCGAGCCCTCGAGGGCGTCGATCCGGTAGGTCTTCCCCTGCCAGTCGAAGACCACGGCTCCCGGCGACGGCGTGTCCTCGACCTGGCCCACGATGTTGGCGATGGGGATCTTCTTGTCCTTGTAGGGCTCGAAGCGGGCCACGACCCGCCACCCCGGCCGGATGGGATAGTTGTCGAGCCCCTTGAACGCCGCGCGCTCCGGGCTCTCCTTGTCCTTGATCCGGACGCCGAGCCGGTCGCCCCGCTTGATGACGTAGAAGGTCAGGGACCCGAGCTGGAGAACGGTGGGCTTGCCCTCGGCGTCCGAGTTGAGGGCCATGCCCGGGGTCACCTCCCTGCCGTCGGCGGTGAGGGCGAGGCCGGGCTCGACCCGCACGCTCACCTTGTCGCCCTCGAGGGTCAGGGTGCCCGCCACGCCCGGGGCCTTCCCCTGGGGCAGGATGACCGGATTGCCGGGATCGCTCCCGAAGCGGTTCTCCCCTGGCTTCAGCCAGTAGAGCCCGACCAGGGTGAGCCAGCCGTCCTCCTTCTTGAGGCCCTCGACCCGCTCCTTGCGCCAGGTTTCGATCTCCTTGCGGTAGGCCTCAGGATCAGGCCTGTCCGGGGCAGGAGCCTTGGCGTCGGCGGCCCACAGGGCGGCCCCGGCCAGGAGGGGGAGGAGGAGCGGGAGGAAGCGGCGGCGTCTGACGGTCACGGGTCACCTCCAATCGGCGCAAGAGGATAACGTAGTAACCTTCTCCCCTCATTCCTCGTACTGTTTCCAGACGGAGCCGCCGCGCCCCGGCAAAGGAGACATTCCATGCTGACGATCCGCGATCTCGTGAAGATATACCCCGGTCCCGTGGCCGCCCTCCAGGGGGTCAATCTCGACGTTCCGCCCGGCATGTTCGGCCTGCTCGGGCCCAACGGCGCGGGCAAGTCGACTCTGATGAAGATCCTGGCGGGCCTGCTCGAGGCGACGTCCGGAGCGGTGACTCTCGACGGCGAGGACGTGCTCTCGAAGCCCGAGCGGATCCGGCGGCGCCTGGGCTACCTCCCCCAGGAGTTCGGCTTCTATCCCCACCTGACCGGCGAGAAGATGCTCGCCTACCTGCTGAAGCTCAAGGGGGTCGAGGCGCCGGGGGGCCCGAAGAAGCTGGTCGCCGAGCTGCTCGAGCGGGTGAACCTCGGCTACGCGGCGAAGCGCAAGGTCAAGGCCTACTCCGGGGGCATGCGCCAGCGGCTGGGCATCGCCCAGGCGATCGCGGGCGATCCGCGGCTGATCATCGTGGACGAGCCCACGGCCGGCCTCGACCCCGAGGAGCGGCTGCGCTTCTACCGCGTGCTCGCCGAGCTGGCCGCGGACCGCATCGTGCTCCTCTCCACCCACATCGTCGAGGACGTGGCCGTGCTCTGCCCCCGCTTCGCGGTGATCCGCAAGGGCCGCCTGGTGGCCCAGACCTCCCCCTCGGACGCCCGCCGGGCCATCGAGGGCAAGGTCTTCGAGGGGCGCATCGGCCGCGAGGAGCTGGAGGAGATCCACCGCCGCCGGCTGCGCGTCGTCCAGTCGGTCCTCGTCGAGGGCAAGAACCGCGTGCGGGTCTACCAGCCGGACGGCAGCCCGCTCGCGGGCTTCGAGCCCGTGCCCGCCACCCTGGAGGACGCCTACCTCCTCCTGATGCAGAACGCCGAGCAGGAGCAGCGGCGGGAGGACGCCGCGGAGGAGCCCCGGGCCGTGGCCCTGGGGGGCGCCGCATGAGCCTCGCCCGCGCCCGCACCGTCTTCTCCCAGGAACTCGCCCACACCCTCAAGCGCCCCCTGTTCTGGTCCCTGGTCCTGATGCTGGTCCTCATGACCTGGGGGCTCTCCACAGGGAACATGCAGATCTCCTCCGGCGACGCCTCGGTGGGCGGCACCAAGGCCTGGATCACCTCGGAGTTCAGCTTCGCCTTCGCGCTGGCGATGCTGGTGGCCATCCTCTACTCCTTCTTCGGCTCCATCGCCTCGGGGATGGCGGTCGTCTCCGACGACGAGTCGAAGATCAGCGAGATGCTCCTCGCGACCCCCCTGCGGCCGGCGGAGTACGTCTGGGGCAAGTTCGCAGCCATCCTCGCCGGCTTCCTCGGCGCGCTGGGCATCCACCTGCTCCTCGCCGTCTTCTTCAACCACGTGCTGCCCAACCCGGAGGCGGCGGAGATCCAGGGCCCCTTTCAACTCGTCAACTACCTGCGCCCCGTCCCGGTCTTCGCCCTGCCGGGCCTGATCTTCTACCTCGGCGTGGCGTTCTTCCTGGGCGAGCGCTGGCGCCGGCCCGTGGCGGTGCACCTCTTTCCCATCGCGTTGCTGATCCTCTACGGCTTCTTCCTCTGGGACTGGGCCCCCACCTGGCTCGACCCGCGGATCAACCGGGCGCTGATGCTCGTCGATCCGGCGGGCTTCCGCTGGCTCAACGAGACCTGGCTCAAGCTCGACCGCGGGGCGGACTTCTACAACCGGGCCCGCATCGGCCTCGACGCCCCGTTCGTGATCTCGCGGCTGGCGTTCGCCGCCCTCGGCCTGCTGGGGGTGGTTCTGGCCCAGCGGCACCTGGCGGCCCACCTCCAGGGCGAGACGACCTCCGAGCCGCGCTGGCGGCTCTGGCGCCGGCGCGCCCGGCGGCAGGGGACGGCGCCGGCCGACAGCACTGTCCTCCCCTTTCCCCGCCTGCTCAACGAGATGGGCATGCGCAGCGGCGAGCCCGGCATCCTCCGTAGCGCCGCCCTGGTGGCCGGCACGGAGCTGCGCAACCTCCTGTCGTCCCCCGGGCTCTACCTGTTCGGAGCGCTCATCCTGATCCAGACGCTGGGGAGCACCCTGCTGGCCCTGGGCGCCTTCCAGACCGAGCTGCTGCTCACCCCGGGGCTGACCGCCGTGCGCAGCCTGAACACCCTGTCTCTGCTCCTCTGCCTGCTGCTGATGTTCTACACCGTCGAGTCGCTGGAGCGGGAGCGGTCCACCGGTCTCGCCGCCATCTCCTTCTCGACCCCGGCGCGCACCGCCTCGCTGCTCTTCGGCAAGGTCCTCGCCAACAGCATGGCCGGGCTGGTGATGGTGGTGGCCACCTTCCTCGGGTGCGCCATCGCCATCCTCGTGCAGGGAAAGGTCTCCCTCAGCCTGGGACCCTACCTCCTGGTCTGGGGCGTCCTGCTGACGCCCACCCTGCTGGTCTGGACCTCCTTCGTCCTCGCCGTCCAGGCCGTGGGCGGGCAGCGATACTTGACTTACGGGATCGGCCTGGGAGCGATCGCCCTGACCTTCTACCTGCAATTCACCGAACGGATGAATTGGGTGGGGAACTGGTGGATCTGGGGCACCTTGCAATGGAGCGACATGGGGCTCTTCGAGCTGAACCGCAAGGCCCTCCTGCTCAACCGGGTCCTGGTGCTGGGGCTCGCCGCGCTGTTCACGGCCGTGGCCGTCCAGGCCTTCGGCCGCCGGCAGGCGGACGCCATCGGGACGATCCACCGCCTGCAGCCGGTGCCGCTCTGGCGGCGGGCGCTCCGCCTGGCGCCCCTCGCCGCAGTGCCTCTTGTGGCCGGCGTCGTCCTCGGGCTCGCCGTCGGCGACGGCTTCCAGGGCGGGGCCTACGAGAAGAAGGCCAGGGACTACTGGAAGCAGAACCTCGCCACCTGGAAGGACGCCCCCCAGCCGGCCATCGCCAACGTCGACGTCGACCTGCGGATCGAGCCCGGCCGCCGCTGGCTGGCGAGCCGGGGGAGCTACGCGCTGGTCAACGACCGCGACAAGGCGCTGCGGCAGTTCGCCCTGACCGGCGGCCCGCACTGGGAGAAGGTGAGCTGGACCCTGAACGGCAAGGCCTACAAGCCCGAGAACCGCTCCGGCCTCTACGTGTTCACTTCTCCGGCCCCCCTGAAGCCCGGCGACCGCGTGCGCGTCGGCTGGCAGTTCGAGGGGAGCTTCCCCCACGGGATCACCAAGAACGGCGGCGGCGCGAGCGAGTTCATCCTCGTCTCGGGCGTCGTTCTCACCAGCTTCAGCTCCAGCTTCGCGCCGGTGGTGGGCTACATGGAGGAGATCGGGCGCAAGGAGGACGAGAACGACTACGAGGAGCGCGTCTATCCCGACGACTTCTACGAGGGTCCCACCGACGTCCTCTTCGGCGTCGGCCACCCCTTCACCACCCGGATCGCCGTCACCGCGCCGGCCGACTACACCTTCAACTCGGTGGGGGCCAAGGTGGGCGAGAAAGTCGCGGACGGCCGTCGTACCGTAGTCTGGAAGAGCGACTACCCCGTGCGCCTCTTCAACGTCGCGGGCGGGCGCTGGGCCGTGCGTCGCGGGCACGGAACGGCCATCTTCCACCATCCCGGTCACGGCTACAACATCGACGAGATGATCGGCGCCCTGGATGCCGCGCGCCGCTGGTACTCGCAGTGGTTCCAGCCCTTCCCCTGGCGCGAGCTGAAGCTCTCCGAGTTCCCCAACCTCGCGACCTACGCCCAGGGCTTCCCCACCGACATCACCTTCTCGGAGGGGATCGGCTTCCTCACCAAGAGCGACGTCAAGACCGACGCCGTCTTCCTGGTGACCGCCCATGAGAGTGCCCACCAGTGGTGGGGCAACCTCCTCACTCCGGGCAAGGGCCCGGGAGGCAACCTCCTCTCGGAGGGGATGTCCCACTACTCCGCCGCTCTCCTCTTCGAGCAGGTCAAGGGGGCCCGGGCGCGGATGGAGTTCCTCAAGCGCATCGAGGAGAACTACGGCGACGAGCGGCGGGCCGACGCCGAGCGCCCGCTGGTGAAGATCGACGGCTCCCGGGACGGCGATACGACGGCGACCTACGACAAGGGGGGCTGGGTCTTCTGGATGATGGACCGCCAACTCGGCCGCGAACGGATGCTCGCGGGCCTGCGCAAGTTCATGGCCGACTGGGGCAACGGGCCGGACTACCCCGTGCTCCAGGACTTCACCGCCGCCATGCGTCCCTTCGCGCCGGACCCGGCGGCGTACGACGCCTTCGTGCAGCAGTGGTTCCACCAAGTCGTCGTGCCGGAGTACCGGTTGAGCGACGCCCGGCTGGCGGGCGGCGCGGGCGGGGAGCCCTGGAGGGTGACCGTGCGGGTCAAGAACGTCGGCAGTGGCCGGGTGCCCATTGAAGTGGCCGCCTCCCGCGGCGAGCGCTTCCCCGGGAAGGGAGCGCCCAGGACCGGCTATCGCGACGCCCGCCGGACGGTGTTCCTGGGCCCCGGCGAGGAGAAGACGGTCGAGATCCCCTGCTCGTTCCATCCGGAACGGGTGGTCGCCGATCCAGACGTCGAGGTGCTGCAGCTACGCCGCAAGGCCGCCGTCGCCAAGCTGTAGCCACAGCTCGCGGACTCTACGGGCTCACAGGGTGAATACCGGCTGCTCAGGAAGTGCGCGGCCGGGAGGCTCGCTTTTCCGCCTGCGCGGCACTTTAGACCATAGAAGCGCTTTCTTTTCGACTGGGCGCAGCGCCGGTGGAGGGTTCCCCTCCTGGGAACCCGGACCGCGCTGGAGCGCCGAGAACTGAGGATAGACCAGGAGCCCCGACGGCGGAGGCTCGTGAAAGGAGGAGAGGATGCACCGCAGAACCATTCACCGGAGGATCGCCGCACTGGCGCTCATCACCGTCTTTGCGCTGACGGCAGCGCAGCCAGCGGCCGCCGCGGATCTGGGCTTCCTGGACCGGATCGCCAGCTTCTGGTCGGCGGTGATCGGAGGGGAGCCGACCGGCCTCTGGGGCACGCTCGCAGGTTGGTTGGATGGAACGGAGAAGACGACCTCTTCGAACAGCGCTACCTCGGACCGAGGCATGGGAATCGACCCCAACGGGGAACCGTTGACTGGTGAGACGACCGATCCGATGGCTTCCGGCTCGCATTGAGGCGCCGGGGAGAGACAACCAAGCCTCCAATATGAGAGAATCGGTCAACTTCGCCGGACTGAATTGAGGAGACACGGATGAGCGAGCATCCACGCCGCGACACCCTGGAGGGCTTTCTGCGCAACAGCCTTCCCTCGCGGGAAGTGAAGGCCACGGTGAACCACCTGCTGACCGGCTGCGACCGCTGCCGGGACGAGATGTCGCCGCTCGCAACGGCGATGTTCACGCCCGGCGGCGCGCCGGAGCCCCAGCTCTCGGCCGCCGAGGATACGGCCTACGACCGCGCCATCTCGGCCGCGTTCGCCCGCGCCCTCCAACATGAGCGGACCTTGCGGGTGGAGCGCGAGGCCGCCGAGCGGAGGTCCGAGGAGATTCTGCGTACCGTACGCCGGTCCGAAGCTCCGGCCCTGCCAGGAGGACCGGCTTCCTGGGGCCTCTGCGAGAGCCTGCTCGAGAAGAGCCGCTCGCTGCGGCACTCCGACCGTGTGGGCATGCTCCACCTGGCCGATCTCGCCCGGCTGGCGACCGACCGGCTCGACCGCGAAGCCTACGGCGAAGAGCGGCGGACGGACATGCAGGCCCGCGCCTGGGCGGAGCTGGCCAACGCCTACCGCATCAACGACGACTTCGCCCAAGCCGATGCGGCCATGGCCTGCGCTCTGGACCTGCGAGCCCGGGGGACGGGCGATCCGCTCCTCTATGCCCGCATCGCCGACCTGAACGCCTCGCTGCTCTGCGACCAGCGACGGTTCAAGGAGGCGTTCCGGATGCTGGATCTCGCCTACGCCATCCACCGTCGGCACAGCAGCCCGCACCAAGTCGGCCGGGTGGTCATCCTGAAGGGTCTGTACACCGGCTACGCCGGCAAGCTGGAAGAGGGGCTGCAGCTCCTCGTCCGCGGACTCTCCATGATCGATCGTACGCGGGACTCGAAGCTGGTCTTCCACACCCTGCACAATATCCTGCTGTTCCGGGTGGAACTGGGCCAGTATGCGCAGGCCCGGCGCCAGCTCCAGCGGATGCGTCCGCTCTATGCCGCGTATGCGGCGGGCCCCGACCTGATGAAACTGCACTGCATCGAAGGAGAGATCGCCGCCGGCCTCGGCGACTTGGTGACCGCCGAGGCAACCTTCCAGCAGATCCGGCAGGACTTCGACGACGCCGGTCTGGGCTACGAAGCCTCGATCGTCTCGCTCGACCTCGCCGGCGTCTGGCTCCTCCAGGGCCGCACCGCCGAAGTGCGCGGCCTGGTGGCGGAGATGGTGGCCACCTTCCGTGCCCTCGGCGTGGAACGGGAGGCCATGTCGGCTCTCCACATGCTGCAGGAAGCCCTGAAGCGCGACCAGGCCACCCTGGAGGTCCTCCGGCTCGTCGGCGGCATCCTGCGGCGCCTGCAGAACGAGCCCGCCACGCGGGCGGGGCTCGAAGTGGTGTAACCCGGCCGCTTCCTCCACGAGACGTCCAGGCCCGGGGACTCCCCGGGCCTTTTCCTTTCCGGCCCGCCCTTTGCAAGATTCTCCCTCCAGGGCACGCGTTTCGCGCCCTTCGACCTCAAAAGGACGAGACAAGGAGGACTCATGAACGACGACAGGACCCCCACGGGCGAGCTCGACGCGGCGGTCCCCGGATCGCCTATCACACCCCTCGGCAGGCTGCACAACTACCGGATCGCCGAGGGAGATCCGGACGTGCGGGGCTGGGAGGTGCTCGGCGCCGACAGCCGGAAGATCGGCGAGGTGGACGACCTCCTGGTGGACACCCAGGCCCTGAGGGTGCGCTACCTAGACGTGATCCTCGACCCTGACCTCTTCGCAGAGCGCGGTCCCGCCGTCGGCCAAGCAGGAGAGACGGCCGCGCCCCTCGCCGGCCCGGCGGCCGGGGCCGAGGGCACTCTGGCGGCTCCTGGCATGCCGCCCTATGGCGCTCCCCTGAGCGCCACCTCCGCCATGGGCGGGCTGGCCCCCATGGTGACCGAGACCGTGGTGCGGGCCACCCTCTCGGACGAGGAGAACCGGCTCACCCAGGAGCACAACTACGGGTTCGGCACCCGCCACGTCCTGATCCCGATCGGCCACGCCCGGCTCGACGGCGAGCGCGATCGGATCCTGGTCGAGGGGCTGCGCGCCGCGGAAGCTGCGGGCCTGCCGGACTATGACGGCGAGGACGTGACCCGCGACTACGAGACCGGCCTGCGGCAGCGGTTCGACCGCGGCTACGCTCCTTCCCCGGAGCGGGACTTCTACGCTCACGACCTGTACGACCAGGAGCGCTTCTACGGCCCCCGCCGGCACCGGGCCGACCGTGGCCAGACCGTCGCGGACAACGCCCGCGCGGCGGGCCTGGAGCCGGGCGGCGCGGCTCCGGCTGGCGAGCTGGACCGCACCGTCACCGGCGAGCTGGACCGGGTGGTGGGGGCTCCGGACCACAGCCAGCTCCGCGACGAAGCCGGGGCACCCCAGGAGGAAGCCGCCCTGCCGGTGCGCGGGCGTTCATAGAAGGGGATTGCCGCCGGGGGCGTCTCGCCCGCCCCGGTCCCCGGCCTGACCATGTCTTCCCAGGAGAAACCGCTCGCGATCTACGGCGCCATGGGCGCCAACCTGCTGATCGCGGCCACCAAGTTCGTGGCCGCCGGCTTGTCCGGCAGCTCGGCCATGCTGTCCGAAGGCATCCATTCCGTGGTGGACACGGGCAACCAGCTCCTCCTGCTGCTGGGCCTGAAGAGGAGTCGCAGGCCCGCCGACGCCGACCACCCGTTCGGGCACGGCAAGGAGCTGTACTTCTGGAGCCTAATCGTGGCGGTGGCCCTGTTCGGCGTCGGCGGCGGGATGTCCGCCTACGAGGGGATCACGCATCTGCTGCGCCCTCACCCTCTCGAAGATCCGACCTGGAACTACGTCGTCCTCGGACTCGCGTTCCTCTTCGAGAGCGTCTCCTGGGTGGTCGCGGCCCGGGAGTTCCTCCCCAGGATCCGGGAGGCGGGGCTGTGGCAGGCGATCCTCTCCAGCAAGGACCCCTCCATCGTCACCGTCCTCTTCGAGGACTCGGCGGCCCTCGCCGGCCTGATCGTGGCCTTCCTCGGAGTGTTCCTGGGCCACCGGCTGGGCAGCCCCCATGCGGACGGCATCGCTTCGATCGTGATCGGCGTCATCCTCGCGGCCGTGGCCGTCTTCCTGGTGTACGAGAGCAAGGGGCTGCTCCTCGGCGAGAGCGCGGACCCGGACGTGGTGGAGGACGTTCGCCGTCTGGCCCGCAACCTCCCGGAGGTGGTGGATGTGAAGCGCCCGCTCACCATGCATTTCGGGCCGGACGAGGTGCTGCTGAACCTCGAGGTCGAGTTCCGCCCGGAGATCTCGGCCAGCGAGATCACGGCGTTGATCGACCGCTTGGAGCGGGAGATCCGCGAGAAGCACCCGGAGGTCCGACACATCTTCGTCGAGGCGCGGTCGCTGCAGGGGAGAGCGCGGACGGAGGAGCCGCTGACTGTGGCCGAGAGGTAGGAATTTCCTATTAAAGGCAGGACCGGATCGGTTACAGTCCCGCCCATGATCGCCTCTCCCGTCCTCTCGGTCACCCTCGCCGACATCGAGTCCGCGCGCGGGCGCATCCGACCGTACGTCCATCGCACGCCGGTGCTGACCTCGCGACAGATCGACGAGCGGGTCAGAGCCCGCGTCTTCTTCAAGTGCGAGATCTTCCAGAAGGTCGGGGCCTTCAAGGCCCGGGGGGCGTTCTCACGGTTGACGCTGCTTTCGCCCGAGGAGCGCTCCCGGGGCGTCGTGGCCTTCTCCTCGGGCAACCACGCCCAGGCGGTGGCGCTGGCGGCGCGCGAGCTGGGCGTCCGGGCCACCATCGTGATGCCCAGGGACGCTCCCGCCCTCAAGGTCGCCGCGACGCGGGGTTACGGCGCGCGGGTCGTTCTCTATGACCGGGTGGGAGGAGAGAGCCGGGAGGAGATCGCACGGCGGCTCGTCGAGGAGGAGGGTGCCATCCTCGTTCCTCCCTTCGACGACGACGCCGTCATCGCCGGCCAGGGGACGCTGACCTTGGAGCTCCTGGAGGACGTCCCCGACCTGGAGGTCCTCGTCACTCCCTGCGGCGGCGGCGGCCTCCTCTCCGGCGCCGCCGTGGCCGCGAAGGCGATCCGGCCAGAAATCTGCCTCTGGGGTGTAGAGCCCGAGGCGGGGGACGACATGAAGCGCTCCCTCGAGAAGGGGGAGCCGGTCGAGATCCCCCTGCCTGCGACTATCGCCGACGCTCTCCAGACGACCCGTCCCGCGGCGCGGACGCTCGCCATCGTCCGAGCCCTCGCCGCGGGCATCCTCACCGTGAGCGACCTGGAGATCCGGCGCGCCATGGCCCTGCTCGCCTCGCGCCTGAAGGTCGTCGTCGAGCCGGGCGGCGCTGCCGCCTTCGCGGCGCTCCTCCACGGCAAGGTGCCCGACGTCGCGGGGGGAAGGAAAGTCGGGATCGTCCTCTCCGGCGGCAACGTCGATCCCAGCCGTTTCGGGGCCCTCGTCTCCGGCGTGGACGTCTGAGCCCGGCGGGCGGCCCGGAGCGCCTGGAATTTGCCTCACCCCCTCCCCGGTTCCATTCGGCGATTCCATTGTGTAGACTCATGCGCACTCAGCGATGAGCTTGGAGTCGTTCCGCCGTCCGTGTGCAAAGCACGCAACAAACCTGAGAGGAGAAGTACCGCAGCATGATCAGGAAAGCCGTCCTTCAGACCGCCGTCGCCGTCCTTCTCGTCGCCTCCGCGGCCCAGGCCCAGACCCTCGATCAGACCCTGAGTGGTTGCAATGGCGCAGCCCCCCTGAGGACCATCCAGGCGAACCCCTCGAACTACCGCTCTCTGCTCTCCACTCTGATTCCCGGCGACCGGCTGCTGCTCGCCCCCGGCACCTACACCCAGGGCCTGCCCTTCTGGAACAAGAGCGGCGAGCCCGGCAAGTGCATCGTCGTGGAGGGTCCGACGAACGGCTCGCCCGCCCTGTTCACCGGCAGCGATGCCTGGAACGTCGTGAGCCTCAAGGATGCGAGCTACATCGTGGTCCGGAACCTCTCCCTCGATGGGCTGAGCAAGCCCGGGGATGGGGTCAAGGCCGAGGCGGGCTCGATCTCCGTGCACCACATCACGATCGAGCGGCTGAAGATGCAGAACTTCAACCACACCGTGCAGACGGTGGGGGTCAGCACCAAGTGCCCGGCCTGGAACTGGGTCATCCGTTACAACGAGATCACCAGCACGGGAACGGGGATGTACCTCGGCAGCTCCGCCGGCAATATGGAGTTTGCCAATTCGCTCGTCGAGCACAACCTGGTCTACAACACGCTGGGCTACAACATGGAGTTCAAGCACCAGCTCAACCGCAACACGTCGCTGGGCATCCCGGCGACGGCGAAGACGATCATCCGCCACAACGTCTTTAGCAAGGAGACGGGCTCGCTCTCCGGCGCCGAGGCGCGTCCGAACCTCCTCGTGGGGCACTGGCCGCTCTCGGGGCCCGGCTCCTCGGACATCTACGAGATCTACGGGAACCTTCTCTATCAGAACCCGTACGAGGCGCTGTTTCAGGGCGAGGGCAACGTCGCCTTCCACGACAACCTGCTGGTGAACCGCACAGGCCCGGCCGCGCTCCGGATCCAGCCGCACAACGACGTGCCGAAAAGGATCGAGATCTTCAACAACACGATCGTGGCCCAGGGGACCGGCATCACCATCTACAACGGCGATCCCGCCTACCCGCAGAGGGTGATCGGCAACGCGGTCTTCGCCGGCGCGCCGATCTCCGGCGGCCAGCAGAGGGACAACGTGACGGGGAGCTACTCCGCCGCAAGGAAGCAGCTCAACAACCCCACGGCCCCTCTGGGCTCCGGCCTGGACCTCTATCCGGCGAGGGGCAAGCTCCAGGGCACCGCGCTCGACCTGACCCCCTTCTCCGACCTGCTGGAGTGGGACCACGACTTCAACAGCTCCTCGCGCATCCTGACCTACCGGGGCGCCTACTCGGGCGACGGCGTGAACCCGGGCTGGCGGCTGGCGCTGGCGATCAAGCCGTAATCTACGCCGACCGCCCCAGGTAGGCCTTGAGCTTCGGCGCGACCGCGCGCCGCACCAGGGCGCTCTGGGCCTGCCAGCGGGTGGCGGCGTCGAGGTCCACGAGGAAGCGGGGCTCGCGGCCTTCGAGGACGGCGATGGGCAGGCCGTCGCGGTAGAGGAGCCGGTTGCCGGCGAGGGCCGGGAGGCGGTCCCCCGGGGTTGCGATGCCGGCCAGGTTCAGAGGATCGGCGGCGCTCACCGAGACGAGCGTCCCCTTGCGGGGCTGCTTGCGCAGGGCGCGCAGTTGCCCCACGGCTTCGGGCAGCGCGTACTGCTCGCCCGAGAAGCCGTCCACGAAGCGCCCGCCGCGGATCTCTCCCCGCGCCTCCAGGCGATGCAGGACCCGCAGCAGGTCGCGCCAGGGGGGCAGCAGCGTCTCCCTTTCCAGCAGCTTGCGGAAGACCACGCCGTAGCGCCGCAGCAGGGTCCATGCCGCGGCCTCGATGGCGTCCCGGGACGCCCCGTCCGCTCCCGGTCCAGGGTGATGGAGCAGGGACCAGCGCCCGGCGTTCTCCATGCCGAACAGCGAGACGGAGCCGCCGCGCCCGGAGCGGTCCACCCGCGGCCGCTTGTGGGCGGGCACGAGCAGCGCCCGCAGGCCCGTGAAGCTGTCCGAGGTCACGAGCCCCCAGGCCACCAGCTCGGCCAGCGCCATCTCGAGCTGGGTGTGGAGCAGGCCGGCGCCGCGGGCGATCTCTCCGAAGAAGGACGCGCCGTGGCCTCCCAGCAGATCGTACACCGCCCGGGCGCCCGCCAAGAGCTCGAGCCCGGCAGGATCGGCCGGCGGCCCGATCTCCCGCCAGAAGGGGAGCTGGCCCCGGGAGAGTAGGGCGATGGGCGTCGCCCGCACCGGGCCGGACCGCCGGGAGCCGCCGTTGGGACCGGGCGCCGCACCGCGACCCCAGACATATCGACCGGCGAGGCACAGGGCGTCCAGCCACGCCGGGTCGTACTCCTTCATGCGCGCCGGCAGGATCTCCCCCTCCCAGGCGGCGGCAGCCGCCTCGAAGCCCTCGAGCTGGTCGAGAAGCGCGTGCAGGCTCTCCGGCCCCTCCGCCCGTTCGTCGGGATCGACCCGCTGCCAGGCGAGGAGGAAGCGCAGGAAGTCGGCCTGCGAAACCGGCTGGATCTCGCGGCGCAGCCGGTCCAGGGTGTAGCGGTGGACGCGGGCGAGCAGGCGCCGCTCGCACCACTCCTCCCCCGCCGCGCCGGGGGTGAACCGGCCGCGGAAGACGAACCCCTCGGTCTCCAGAGCGGCCAGGGCCGCCTCGACGGCGCTCCGCCGCACGCCCAGCTCCGCCGCCAGACCCTCGGCTATCGCCGGCACCAGCCCTTCGAGGCGACCGCGCACCAGCTCGACCGCCGCCCCATCCGCCGCCCACTCGCGGGCGAGGCGGGACGGCAATGCGATCTCCGGCTCCAGGACCACCTTCGGCTGAAGCGCCCGGAGCTGCGGCAGCCGCTCGGCCGCCAGCCAGAGGCGGGAACCGCCCGGAAGGACCGCGACCGTGGCCCGCCGCGCAACGGCGAGGGCCTCGAAGAGCCGCTCCCAGCCGGAGCGCACCCCCTCCCCGGCGGTCACGTAGCCCAGCGTCAGCAGCGCGTCGTGCAGCTCGTCCGGGGTCTCGGCCTCGGGCCAGGCTTCCTCGCGCACCCGCACGAGGGCGTCCGCATCGAGCGCTCCCAGGTCTGAGGCCGTCTCGGGATCGAGCCAGCGGCGCAGGGAGACCGCCTGGGTGCGGCGCTCCTCCAGCGGTGCGTCGTCGAGGTAGGCGTACGGCTGGGCCTTCAAGACCTCGTGGGCCAGCGGCGAGGGCTCGACCACGTCGCGGGCGACCAGCTCCACCGCGCCCGCCTCGACCCGCTTGAGGAGCCGCTCCAGGCCCTCGACGTCCATGGCTTCCTCCAGGCAGTCCCGCAGGGTCTGCTCGACCAGCGGGTGGTCCGGGATCTCGCGCTCGCCCACGATGTTCTCCAGGCAGGCGAGCTGATCGGGGAAGACCACCGCCACCAAGTCCTCGGCCTGCTGGCGCAGCAGCGGCGCGGGGAGCTTGCGTCCCCCCCGCTGGCGCGGGATCGCCAGGGCGCGGCCGGCGTTCCAGCGCCAGCGCACGCCGAAGAGGGGCGCGTCGAACACGGCCTGGGTCAGCACGCCCCGCACGGTGTTCGAGTGGAGGAAGCGGAAGGCGTCCTCCAGCGGGAAGCTGTGGGTGGGCCCGAGCGAGAGCACGATGGCGTCCTCGGTGGCCGCGGCCTGCAGCTCGAAGTTGAAGGTCTGGCAGAAGCGCTTGCGCAGGGCAAGCCCCCACGCCCGGTTGAGACGGCTGCCGAACGGCGCGTGCACCACCAGGTGCATGTCCCCCGCCTCGTCGAAGAAGCGCTCGGCCACCAGCGTGTCCTGGGTGGGCACCGTCCCCAGCGCCGTGGCCGCGGCGGCGAGGTAGTCCACGACCTGCGCGGCGGCGGCCGGCGGCAGGGCCAGCTCCTCCTCCAGCCAGTCCGCGGCCTCGGCCCGCGAGCCCGCCGCCGCCCGCCGCACCACCTCCTCGCGCAGCCGCGAGACGGCGACCGAAAGCTCCTCCGTGCGCGCCGGGGCCTCGCCCAGCCAGAACGGGAGGTTCGGCGGGTGACCCTTGGCGTCCTCCACCAGCACCCGTCCCTGCTCGACCTTCAGGATCCGCCACGAGGCGTTGCCGAGCTGGAAGATGTCGCCCGCCAGGCTCTCCACGGCGAAGTCCTCGTTGACCGTGCCGATGAAGGTGCCCGCGGGCTCGAGCACCACCTGGTAGTCGGCCACGTCGGGGATCGCGCCGCCCGAGGTCATGGCCGTCAGGCGCGCGCCCTTGCGCGGGCGGAGCACGCCGTTGACCGCGTCGTGGTGCAGGTAGGCCCCCCGCCGCCCCCGCCGGGTGGTGAAGCCGGTCGCGAGCATCTCGACCACCGCGTCGAAGTCCTTCCGCTCCAGGTTGCGGAACGGCCAGGCCCGCCGCGCCAGGGCGAAGAGGTCGTCCTCCCGCCAGCCCTCCTCGGGCTCGGCCGCCACGGCGGCCACGACCTGCTGGGCCAGGATGTCCAGCGGCCGCTCGGGAATGACCAGCCGGTCCAGCTCCCCCCGGCGCACGGCGTCCACCAGGGCCGCGCACTCCACCAGCTCGTCGCGGGTGAGCGGGAAGATCCGCCCCTTGGGCAGCCCCCCCAGGTGGTGGCCCGACCGCCCGACCCGCTGGAGCAGCGTGGCGATAGACCGCGTCGAGCCGAGCTGGCAGACCAGGTCCACCGAGCCGATGTCGATCCCCAGCTCCAGCGACGCGGTCGCCACCAGAGCCGACAGCTCCCCGGCCTTGAGCCGCCGCTCCGACTCCAGCCGGTGCTCCCTGGCGAGGCTCCCGTGGTGGGACGCCACCCGATCCTCGCCCAGCCGCTCCGAAAGGTGGCGGGTGACCCTCTCGGCCTGCCGGCGGGTGTTGGTGAAGACGAGCGTCGTCTTGTGCTCGCGGATCAGCTCGGCCAGGCGGTCGTAGATCTCGTGCCACACCTCCATCGGCATCACCGCCTCGAGCGGCGAGGAGGAGGGCACCTCGACCGCCAGGTCCAACCGCCGGCCGTGCCCCGCGTCCACGATGACGCACCGCGGCGCGCCGTCCGCCTCGACGTTGCCGGTCCCCACCAGGAACCGGGCCACCTCCTCGATCGGCCGCTGGGTGGCCGAGAGGCCGACGCGGACCAGGGGTTTTGCAGCCAGCGCCTCCAGCCTCTCCAGCGACAGCGAAAGGTGGGAGCCCCGCTTGTCGTCGGCGACCGCGTGGATCTCGTCCACGATCACCGTGCGGACCGTGCGGAGCATGCCGCGCCCGCCCTCGCTGGTGAGCAGGATGAAGAGCGACTCGGGCGTCGTCACCAGGATGTGCGGCGGCCGCTTGACCATGGCCGTGCGCGCCGCGGCGGGGGTGTCCCCCGTGCGCACCTGGGTGCGGATCTCGACGTCCGGCAGCCCCATCGCTGCGAGCTCCGCCCGGATCCCGGCGAGCGGCTCCTCGAGGTTCTTCTCGACGTCGTTCGACAGCGCCTTCAAGGGCGAGACGTAGACCACCTCGGTCTCGTCCGGCAGCCCGTCCCCGAGGAGCGCCTGGCGGACCAGGGCGTCGATGGCGGAGAGGAAGGCGGCGAGCGTCTTGCCCGAGCCCGTGGGCGCCGCGATGAGCGTGTGCCGCCCGGCGCGGATCTGCGGCCAGGCGCGCGCCTGCGGCTCCGTGGGAGCGCTGAAGCGCTTCTCGAACCAGGAGGCGACGGCGGGGTGAAAGTCGGTGAGCGGCATGGCGCAAGCAGGGCGAAAGATGCCTCAGATAGTAACAGGAAATCGGGCTAGGGGATTCCGCGACCGAAAGGGCGAAATCAAATCCGCTCTCTTGCCACTCTTCATTGGAAGGGTGTATGCTGCAAAAGCATCACCCCGAATAAGCACGTACTTCGAGGAGTTCAACATGGTTTGGAACATCGGGAGGTTGAGCCGGGCGGTGCGCCCGGGCGCGTGCGCGGCGCTGCTGATCTCAGGGATGACGGGGGCTCTGGCTGCCCAGCAGGTGGAGTTGGTCTCCAGGGTGGATCCCAGCCAGGTCTCCGATACCGGGATGGGGGCACTGCCCTTTGCGCCCGAATTCGACGTTTCCTTCCCCGACACTCCGTCCATCAGCGACGACGGGCGGTATGCCGTCTTCGTCAGCAGGGCGACCAATCTGGTGCCGGGCCAGCGCGACGTAGCCCCGACGGCTGGCGGCCCTGGAAGAGATGTCTTTCTTCAGGACCTCCTTACCGGGACCACGAGCCTCGTAAGCCGGTCTCTGAGCGGACCAAATACGACCGGAAACGGCGACTCGCTCGAGGCGGTGCTCAGCGGCGACGGCCGGTATATCGCCTTTACCAGCCAGGCCACGGATCTGGCGCCTGGTCAGCCGGGTGGCGTCTTCGACTCCGGCAGAGAGGATCTCCTCCTCTATGACAGGGTGACGGAGACGACCTTGCTGGTGGCTTCGAATCCTTTTGCTTTCTTCACGGCTCTCTCCATCAGCGCTGACGGCCGCTACATCGCGTTCACCAGCGATGCTCACGATCTTGTCCCCGGGCAGCAGGGCCCCACGCCCAACGTCTTCCTCTATGACCGGGTGGAGAAGACGTTCCGGCTCGTCAGTCACACGAGCACCTCCGCCACCACCGGGTCGAACGCGAACGCGAATCCCAGAACCCTGGCGGTCAGCGCTGACGGCCGGTACGTCCTCTTCTCGAGTTCCGCAACCGATCTCGTACCTGAGCCGATCTCCGTCGGGAGCTCCTTCCTCTACGACCAGCTTTCCGGGGCGGTCACCCTGATCGGTCCGGGGGAGGAAGCCGTGATGAGCGCTGAGGGCAGGTACATCGCCGTCAAATCCTTCCAGAGCATCTACCTCTACGATCGCGACACTCGGACGAAGACCGTGCTGAGCGTTCCGACTCCCGGGGGTGATCCGTTCGGCCCACCCGCGATCGCCATCAGCGACGATGGCCGGTTCGTCGCTCTGGTCAGCGACGCCGACCGCCTGGTCCCCGCTCAGCCGGGCAGCGGCTACCAGAACCTCTACGTTTACGACCGGATCTCCGGGGCCTACACCCTGGCGAGCCGCAAGCACGGCTCATCCACCGTCTCCGGGAATTGGAACGCCGCCCCTGCGCTCAGCGCGGATGGCCGGTTCGTCGCCTTCGTCAGCCGCGAGCCGGACATGGTGGCCGGCCAGACCGACTCGAACGGCTCGTGGGACCTCTTCCTGTTCGACCGCAGCTCGGGAACGACGACCCTGGTGAGCCATGCGAGGTCTTCGGCCTCGACCGCAGGCGACGCCCCCTCCTACGCCCCGGGGATCAGCGCCGATGGAACCCGCATCGTCTTCGCCAGCTCCGCCGACGACCTCGTCGCGGGTCTCATGGACCTCAACGGCGGCATGGACATCTTTGCCTTCGAGACCGCCTCGGCGAGCACCACCGCGGTCTCCCGCCGCGCCTCCGATCTGGCCTCCCTCACCCCGAACGCCTTGAGCACGGCCCAGGCGCTGAGCGCCGACGGACGGTTCGCCGCCTTCGAGAGCAGCGCCACCCATCTGATCGCGGGACAGGACGACTCGAACGGCGCAACGGACATCTTCCTTTATGACCGGGCGAGGGGGGCCACGACCCTGGTCAGCCGCGCCGGCAGTTCTCCTACCCGGACCTCCAACGGGAGATCCCTCAATCTGGCCATCAGCGCCGATGGACGCCGAGTTGTGTTCATCAGCAACTCCACGGACCTCGTGCCTGGCGTGACCCAGCAGGGAGCCGCCTACGACGTCTTCGTTTTCGACCGCCTCTTGGGGAGGAGCTACCTCATCGGCCGGACACGGACAACCTCTGTCCCCGGAACCGTTCCGTCCCCCTCGGCGCAGATCAGCCCGGACGGACTCTGGGTCGCCTTTGCCAGCGACGCACCCGACCTCGTCCCCGGCCAGCAGGATGCGGCCGGCCCCGCGACGAGCGACGTCTTTCTCTGGAACTGGACTACGGGGAACACCCTGCTGGTCAGCCACTCCACCGCCGGTCCCCTGGTGGCCGGCAACCGGGGCTCCTTCTCGCCCAGGCTCAGCGCCGACGGCCGCTACGTCGCGTTCGCGAGCGCGGCCACAAACCTGGTTGCTGGACAGATCGACAACAACGGCGCTCCTGACCTCTTCCTCTACGACCGGACAACCGGACGGACGACCCTGGTGAGCCACGCTCAGGGCTCAGCGGTCACCGCCGGCTCGATCGACCCGTTCGACACGCAGAATTCCTTCTCGATGAGTGCCGACGGACGGTTCATCGCCTTTGGCAACACCGACGGGGGTGTGGAGCCAGGGGTGACCTACAGCCTCTACCTTTACGACCAGACTCTGGGAACCAACCAGCGGATCGCCCCTTACTTTTCCGGTTCAGCGCCGGTGGTCAGCGGCGATGGTCGCTACTTGGCTTTCCTCAGCGCTGCGGAGCTGGTGCCTGGGCTTGATCCGAGAGGCGAGAGCCAGCTATACCTCTATGACAGGATTGCGAAGACCACCTCTCTGGTGACCCGGTCGGTTCTCCAGAACAGCGGCGGTAATGACCGTACCACCTCCCTCGCCATCAGCACCGATGGCCAGTACATCGCTTTTGCGAGCGACGCCACGGACCTGGTCTCTGGACAGTCCGACCCGTCAGGGCCACTCTCCGGGCCGATCCAGAGCAATGTCTTCCTCTTCGACCGGGTCGCCGGCACAACGATCCTGGTCAGCCGCCCGATACCCTCGTCGGTGGTGAAGGGGAACTCCTGGACTCCCCTATTGAGCGCCAGTGGCCGGCAGGTCGCTTTCACCAGCACAGCGGACCTCGTGGAAGGGGACCTCAACCACGGTGCCGACGCCTACCTGTTCAGTCTTGACCCCGCGCCTGTGGCTGGCCCTGACCCTGAGCCCGGCTCTGGACCCGGCCTCCCCGGCCCCTTCGTCCCCTGCACCCTCCTCGACACCCGCCGCGCTGCGGACGCTCCGGCGCTGCGCTCGGACGTTCGCAGGGTCCTCGCCGTCCACGGCGCCTGCGGCGTGCCGGCCACGGCGAGGAAGGTCGCGGTCAAGGTGACCGTCCTCCAGCCGTCGGGCAAGGGGAACCTGCGGATCTATCCGGGCAACGCCAAGCCCAAGGACAAGCCATCCGCCACGCTTCGCTTCCAGAAGGGGCAGACCCGCGCCGCCAGCTACACCCTTCCCCTGGCGACGAACGGCGCCGGCACGCTGGCCCTCCTGCCCTTCGTGGCGGGCCATGGCACGGTGCACGTGACCTTGGAAGTGACCGGGTACGAGTGAAGTCCGGCCTGCGAATCGGAGTCCCACCGCCCGTTCCAGGCTCCGGAGCCGTAGAACATTGTTTTTTCGGCTCAAACATTGTTTTTTCCGTTCAAACATTGTTTGGCGGGAAAAAACAATGTTCTACGGTTCCCACACATTGTTTTTTCCCCTCAAACATTGTTCTACGGCTTCAAACAATGTTTTTCGGCTTCAAACAATGAAAAAAGCCGCCGGACCTGTTCGAGGCGACGGGCGTGTCTCCTGGGCCTTGGCTCTTTGAGAAAAGCCGGCGGGCTTCTGTAAGACCGTCCGCCATGAAGCGGCTGGCGCCGGACCTCAAAACTCGAAGGGCGCCGGTTGCCCGGCGCCCTTTTCATCTCCGCGGGTAAGGACCCGCCCCTACTTGCTCAGCTCGAGATGCAGGTCGCGGTAGATCCAGCCGTCGGTGCGGGCCTCGTCGGGGTTGGTGCCGGGGAAGCCCAGGTCGATGATGATCCTCTCGCCTGCCTTGAAGGAGAAGTTGCTGACGTTGGGCACTCCGGTCAAGCGCTGCACGACCCCGGTGCTGTCCGACATCGTCAGCTCCAGGAACCCACGGGCTGTGTCGTAGGTGTAGTCGAGGTGGTAGGTCTTGCCTACGATGGGGGCCGTGAAGGGCTGGACGATCTTGAGCTTGTTGGCGTGCGTCAGGCCGATGCCGTGGCGCAGCAGGACCTGGTTGGTGTCGGGCCCGCGCAGGGCGCCATAGCCGAACATGTTGAAGTTGCGGTCCCTGACCAGCCAGAACAGCATGTGGAGGGCCGCCGGGTTCTGGGGCGAGAAGCCGGAGATGTAGACGTCCATCGTCATGTGGATCTTGCTGTAGGTGCCCGGCACGGGGTTGTAGACCACCCGCCGGACGGGGGTGGCCGGGGTCGGCTGGTGGACGATGCCCTTGGTGTCGAAGCAGGCGGCGGTCGGCGGGCAGACCGGGCCCTCACCGGGCAGCCGCAGGAGGGATTCGCCGCTGGCCGACGGCCCGACGTAGGAGACCTCGCCGGTGGCGGCGTCGGTCAGCAGGGCGAAGACAAAGAACTCCCGGGTGCAGCTCACCATGGCCCGCGCCTCGGAGACATCGCCGTTGGCGAAGATGTTGCCGAAGGTGCGCTGGGAGAGCGGCATCAGGTTGAAGGTGACCGGGGCGATGAGGACGGTGCCGTCGGCCCGGGTCACGGAAGCCGTGCATTGCGAACCCTGCTGGGCCACGTTGACCAGCGTCAGGTCGGTAGCGCGGCCGGCGCCGGAGAGCAGCCCCTGGACGGTCGTGGTCTGGCCGGCGGGGATCAGGTTGTCCGAGGTGATGACCGGCAGGTAGACCCCCAGCCGGCCCGGGCCCGTGCCGGCGAGGCGGGCCGCGTAGCGCAGCTCGCCGCCGCCGGACAGCTCGAGCAGGCCGCGGAAGGCGCTGCCCGGCCGCACCACGGTAGACCGGCCGCCCGCGAGCTGCACGGTGGCGGGCGCTCCGGTGCGCTGGGTGCCGTCGGTGTCGTGGGCGAGGAGCACCTGCTTGACGTCGCGCGCGTCCGGCGCGGTGTTGGTCACCGAGACCTGCACCTCGTAGGTGGAGCCGCCCAGCGACGAAGGGCCGGGGGCCGGGACGTACACGACGCCGGCGTGCGCGGCGTTAGCCTGCGCGGCGCCGGCGGCCAGGGCGAGGATGAGACAACGGGTGGTGAAGCGGGCCATACCGATCTCCCTGAAGGGGTTTACGGACATCGAGAGCAGGGACCTGCAAGGGATCAACCGTTCTCTGGGAAGGATTATACGTCAACCGTCCTGCTCGCAAGGAAGGAGCCTGCCAGGCGGGGACAGATCTCTTGATACAGTACCCTCGCCATGCTCCGCCGCCAGCGCACCGGCTCGACGCTCTGCCCCTCGTGCGGCAAGCTCGTGGGGGTCAACGACGACGTCTGCCTCAACTGCGGGCGGAAGAGGCCCGGCATGTGGGGGTTCACCTCCGTCCTGCGCAACCTGGGAAAGGACCTCGGGTTCGTGCAGGCGGTCATCGTGGGGACGGCGTTCCTCTACGTGGCCATGCTGGTGGTCGATCCCGAGCACATCCAGATGGGCGGCCTCTTCTCGTTGGGGGCCCCCAGCCGGGAGAGCCTCCTGCGGTTCGGGGCGGCCGGCGCGCTGCCGGTCTTCGTCCTGGACCGCTGGTGGACGGTGCTCTCAGCCGGCTGGCTGCACGCGGGTCTCCTCCACATCGGCTTCAATCTCTACTGGATCCGCTTCCTCGCCCCCGAGGCCGCCGAGCTCTATGGCGCCAGCCGGATGGTCATCGTCTACACGCTCTCCTCGGTCGCCGGCTTCCTGGCCAGCAGCGCGGTAGGGTACTTCCTACCCTTCCTGGGAGGAGCCGGGGTGACGGTGGGGGCCTCGGCGCCGATCCTGGGCCTGCTCGGAGCGCTCGTCTACTACGGCCGGCGCACGGGCAGTAGCGTGGTGAGGCGAACGGCCTGGAGCTACGCGCTCTTCATGCTCGTTTTCGGCTTCCTGATGCGCGGCGTGGACAACTGGGCCCACCTCGGCGGCTTCGCGGGCGGCTACCTGGCAGGCATCCTGGTCGACCCCCGGCAGCCGGAGACGGGCAATCAGACGGCCGTGGCGGTGGCCTGCCTGGCCTTGACGGTAGCGTCGATCGTGGCGTCGCTGGTAATCCCGGTGCCGAGATTTTAGGAATCCTTCGGCACGATCCCCAGTTCCTTGGCCCGCCGACGCACCTGGTAGGCTTCGCGGGTCTCCTGGGAGCTGAAGCGCTCCTCCTGCCAGGGATCGCCGTAGGTATGGTAGCCGTTCTCTTCCCAGAAGCCCCGGCGGTCCTCGGGGAGCAGCTCGACGCCGTTCACCCACTTGGCGCTCTTCCAGGCGTAGAGGTGGGGCACGATTAGGCGCACCGGGCCGCCGTGGTCGACCGGCAGGGGACGGCCGTTGTGGGTGTCGGCGAGGAGGGCCCGCTCGGAGAGGAAATCCTCGAGGGGCAGGTTCGTCGTATACCCGCCGTAGCAGTGGACCAGCACGTGGGAGGCTTCCGGATCGATCTGGGCGTGGCGGAGCAGCTCGCGGGTGGCGACCCCCTCCCAGGCGTTGTCCAGGGTGGAGAAGCGCGTGACGCAGTGGAAGTCGGCGGCGATCCGCACGCGCGGGAGGGCCTGGAACTGCTTCCAGGTGAGGGTGACCGGCTCGGCCACCAGGCCGAAGATCCGGGAGCTCCAGCGCTCCGGGTCGATCCGCGGCGTGGCGCCGTAGGTGAGGACCGGCCACTTGTCGGTGACGTACTGGCCCGGGGGGATGCGGTCCTTGCCGGTATGGGGAGCGTCGTTCATGGTCATCCTCCTCAACCTGAGATGCCGCGGGCCGTATAAGGATACATGTCCTCCCCCGCCCTCCCCCGCTCGGCTCTACGGGACCTGATCGCCGAGCTGCTGCTCGCCCTGGCGATCGGCATCGGCATCGGCTTGCTGATCTCTCTCGCCGGGCCGCGCTCCTGGCGCCCTCTGCTCATCCTCTTCGGCGGCCTCGTGGGCCTGGGGATCTTCAGCATCGCCACCTTCCTGGGCTGGTTGTTCCGCAGGCCTCTGGCGCGGCTGACGGGAGTGCGGAAGACGGCCGCCCACACGGCCGAGCTCTTTGTCAGCGGGATCTGCTCCTGGATCCTGGTCGGGCTGCTCCTGCAGGCGCTGTTCCCCGGGGTCCGCGTGATAGGCCCGGGGGCCTATCCGTACGTGCTCGCCACCGGCGGGCTCGCCATCGTCATCGGCTTGGCCTTCATCAGCTTCGAGGGGCTGAGGAACCGGCTGGCCGAGAGCGTGGCCCGTCTGAAGGAGACCGAGTTCGCGGAGCGGGAGCTCGAGCTCGCCCGCGACCTCCAGAGCCGGCTCCTGCCGCCGCCCGAGATCGAGGGGGACGGCTACCGCGTGGCGGCGCGGAACCTGGCGGCCCGGGTGGTGGCCGGGGACTTCTTCGACGTGTTCCGGCTCTCCGACGGCGCCGTGGGCCTCGCCGTGGCCGACGTGGCCGGCAAGGGGATGGCGGCGAGCCTCATCATGGCGTCCGCGAAGGCGCGCCTCTCCCTGCTCGCCGCGGACCGCTCGGCCGGGGAGACCCTGAGCGAGCTGAACCGCGCCCTGGCCGCCGAGCTGTCCCCGCGGGAGTTCGTGGCCCTGGCGTTCGCCCGCTACGACCCGGCCGGGGGGACCCTCGCCCTCGCCAACGCCGGGCTGCCGGATCCCTATCTGATCAGGCAGGGGGAGCTTCCGCGGCCTCTCGCCGTCCCCGGCCCGCGCCTCCCCCTGGGCGTGCGGCGCGAGGTGCCCTACGAGGAACTGCGGCTCGCTCTCCGGCCGGGCGACCGCCTGCTGATGCTGACCGACGGCCTCGCCGAGGCTCCCCGACCGGGCGGCGAGCCCCTGGGGTATGCGGCGCTCGCCGATCTGCTGGCCGTGGACGGCGCCGGCGCTTCCCCCCTCGCCTGGCTGGACGGGCTCCTGGAGCGGGTGAAGGCCGCGACCGGGCCGGCGCTGGAGGACGACTGGACGGCGCTGGTGCTGGAGCGCGGGTGAGGGCTCCGACAGTATTCGTGACCAACCTCATCACCTTTACAGCCCCGCCCTCGTCTGCTAGCTTGATCCGCGGATCGGAGCCATGCGGACGACCCTGCCCTTCGCCCCGGAAAACCTCTCGCCGTCGCTGGGGCGGCAGGGGCCGGTGCGCGTGGCCGAGCTGATCGGCAATACGCCGCTGATCGACCTCTCGGAGCTGACGGGCAAGGCGGCGGTCAGGCTCTACGCCAAGGCGGAGTACGCCAATCCCGGCGGGTCGGTGAAGGACCGGCCAGCGCTCTTCATGGTGCTGGACGCCGAGCGGCGGGGGCTGTTCGGAGAGGGGCGGCGGCTGCTGGACGCGACCTCGGGCAACACCGGCATCGCCTACGCGATGGTCGGCGCGGCGAAGGGAATTCCCGTGACCCTGTGCCTGCCCGGGAGCGCCAGCCCGGAGCGGAAGAAGATCCTGCGGGCCTACGGCGCCGAGCTGCGGATCACCGATCCGCTGGCGGGCAGCGACGGGGCGATCCTGGAGGCGCGGCGGCTGGTGGCTGAGGAGCCGGAACGCTGGGCCTATCTCGACCAGTACTCGAACCCGGAGAACTGGCGGTCCCACTACCGCACTACCGGCCCCGAGATCTGGGAGCAGACTGCGGGGACGATCACCCATTTCGTCACCGGTCTCGGCACCAGCGGCACCTTCATGGGTGTCGGCCGCTACCTGCGGGAGAAGGCTCCCGGGGTTCGCCTGATCTCGGTCGAGCCCGATTCGCCGTTCCACGGGCTCGAGGGGATGAAGCACATGGCCTCGGCCATCGTGCCGCCGATCTACGACCCGTCGCTGGCGGACGAGGCGCGGGAGCTGGCGACGGAGAAGGCCCACCGCATGGTCAAGCGGCTCGCCCGCGAGACGGGCCTTCTGGTCGGCGTCTCCTCCGGCGCCAACGTGGCGGCGGCCCTGGAGGTGGCCGCGGACCTCCAGAGCGGGACGCTCGTCACCATCCTGTGCGACGCCGCGGACAAGTACCTGTCCGAGCGTTTCTGGGAGGAGCCCTGAGGCATGAGCCGCATCGTCATCGACCCCGCCGATCTGGAGACGATCAGCCGCCATGGCGAGGCGAGCTATCCCGAGGAGTGCTGCGGCTTCCTGATCGGCCATTCGAGCGGCGAGGCGACCGTGGTGGAGCGGGTCCTCCCGGTGGAGAACGAGCGGCAGGACAGCCGCCACAACCGGTATGTGATCCATCCCGAGACGGTGCTCGCGGCCCACAAGGAGGCGCGGGCCCTCGGGCGCGACGTGGTGGGCTACTACCACTCGCACCCGGACCATCCGGCGCGGCCGAGCGAGTTCGACCGCGAGCACGCGTGGCCGGGACTTTCCTACGTCATCGTCGCGGTTGAAGGTGGCAGGGCGGCGGAAGCCCGGAGCTGGCGCCTCTCGGATGACCGCGAGCGGTTCGAGGAGGAGGCGATCGAGCAGACGGTCGGCCCCGCCGGCCCATCCATGGAGATCCAGAAGGAGGCGGTCTCGTGAGCGTCACCATCCACATTCCCACCCCGTTGCGCCGCTTCACCTCCGAGCAGGGCGAGGTCCAAGTGGAGGGCGGCACGGTCGCCGAGGCGATGCAGGACCTCACCCGGCGCTACCCGGCCCTCCAGCGCCATCTCTATACGGACGACGGCGCGCTGCGCAGCTTCGTCAACGTCTTCCTCAACGACGAGGACGTGCGGCACCTCGACCGCGAGGGCACGCGCGTCGCGAGCGGCGACACCCTGTCGATCATCCCGTCGATCGCCGGGGGTGCCGGCGGTGCGCCCGGCGCGGTCAGCCTGCTCGAGACGGCGCGGGAGGTCGAGGAGCTGCCGGACCTCTCGCCAGCCGAGATCCGCCACTACAGCCGGCATCTGATCCTCCCCGAGGTCGGCACCCTGGGGCAGAAGAAGCTCAAGTCGGCGAAGGTGCTGACCATCGGCGCCGGCGGCCTCGGCTCCCCGCTGGGGCTCTACCTGGCCGCGGCGGGCGTGGGCACGCTCGGCATGGTGGACTTCGACGTCGTCGACGAGAGCAACCTCCACCGGCAGGTGCTCTTCGGCCGCTCGTCCGTGGGCAAGCCGAAGATCCAGGCCGCGGCCGAGCGCCTGCGGGACATCAACCCCCACATCAGGATCGTCCCCCACGAGACGCGCCTCGATTCCTCGAATGCTCTGGAGCTGTTCAAGGACTACGACGTGGTCGTCGATGGCACGGACAACTTCCCGACCCGGTATCTGGTCAACGACGCCTGCGTGCTGCTGGGCAAGCCGAACGTCTACGGCTCGATCTTCCGCTTCGAGGGACAGGTCTCGGTCTTCTGGGGGGCCAGGGGGCCCTGCTACCGGTGCCTGTTCCCGGAGCCGCCGCCGCCGGGGCTCGTGCCCTCCTGCGCCGAGGGCGGCGTGCTGGGCGTGCTGCCCGGCATCATCGGCTCGCTGCAGGCCAACGAGGTCATCAAGCTCATCGTGGGCGCGGGCGATCCCCTGATCGGCCGGCTGGTGCTGTTCGACGCCCTGAAGATGAAGTTCCGCGAGCTGAAGCTGCGGAAGAACCCGGAATGCCCGATCTGCTCGGAAAACCCCACCCAGCGCGAGCTGATCGACTACCAGCAATTCTGCGGCATCGATCCGCGGGCCGAGCAGGTGGAGCAGGCCTTCGAGATCTCCGCGCCCGAGCTCAAGTCCTGGCTCGACGAGGGCCGGCCGGTGACCGTGCTCGACGTGCGCAACCCGCCGGAATGGGAGATCGGCCGCATCGAGGGCGCGAAGCTGATCCCCTTGGGAGAGCTGCAGGACCGGTTGGGCGAGCTGGACCCGGCGGACACCATCGTGGCCCACTGCCACCACGGGGCCCGCTCGGCACGGGCGGTGAACCTGCTGCGCCAGATGGGCTTCTCGCGGGCCATCAACCTCGCCGGCGGCATCGACTCCTGGAGCGTCCAGGTGGATCCCTCGGTGCCGCGGTACTGAGGGCTCCGTCGGGGCGCCGGTCCCGCCGCCCGGCCCCTCACCACCCCAACCCCTCCTCTCCCGGCCGGGATCGGGGATAATCCCCCCGAACCTACCCAAGGAGACCCGAGTTGATCCGACAGCAAACCCTTTGGCTCGCCGCCCTCCTCGCCCTGCTCTGCCTGGGGCCCGCCACCGCCCAGGAGCAGGCCGGGGACATGAAGAAGGATGAGAAGGAGAAGACCGATAAGGCCGACTGGCCCAAGGTGGACGACAAGCTCGTCACCACCCAGCACCGGGCCACGATCGGCGGCAGGGAGGTGCGCTACACGGCTACGACCGGCACCCTGGTGCTGCGGGAGGAGGAGGGAAAGCCCCGGGCCAACATCTTCTTCGTCGCCTACACCCGGGACGGCGTCCAGGACCGCGGGAAGCGCCCCGTCACCTTCACCTACAACGGCGGCCCGGGCTCCTCTTCCGTCTGGCTCCACATGGGAGCCTTCGGGCCCAGGCGGGTGGAGATGGGGGAGGAGGGCACGCCGCCGCCGCCCCCCTACCGGCTGGTGGACAACGGCGAGTCGCTCCTCGACGTGACCGACCTGGTGTTCATCGATCCGGTCACCACCGGCTACAGCCGGGCGGTCCCGGGGGAGGACGCCAAGAAGTTCCACGGCATCAAGGAGGACGCCGCGGCGGTGGCGGAGTTCATCCGGCTCTGGACCACCCGCTTCGGACGCTGGTCGAGCCCCAAGTTCCTCGCCGGCGAGAGCTACGGCACCACCCGCTCGGCCCGGCTCTCGCGGGTCCTCCAGGACGATCACGGCATGTATCTGAACGGGGTGATCCTCATCTCCTCGATCCTCAACTTCCAGACCGCCCGCTTCAACATCGGCAACGACCTGCCGTACCCGCTTTTCCTGCCCACCTACACGGCCACCGCCTGGTACCACAAGCGGCTGCCGCAGGACCTCCAGGCCGCCGGTCTCCAGAAGGCGGTCGAGGAGGCGGAACGCTTCGCCGCGGGCGAGTACACGCTGGCGCTCATGCAGGGCAATGATCTAGGGCAGCAGGGATGGAACGACATCGCTGCCAAGGTGGCCCGCTACACCGGCCTGTCGCCAGACTACGTGAAGCGGACCAACCTGCGGCCGGAGATCCAGGCTTTCGTCAAGGAGCTGCTGCGCGACCAGCGCACGACGGTGGGCCGGCTCGACAGCCGCTTCAAGGGGATGGACCGCAATGCCGCCGGGGAGGAGAACGAGTTCGATCCCAGCTACGCCGCCATCCAGGGCCCCTTCACGGCCGTGCTCAACGACTACGTGCGCCAGGACCTCGGCTTCAAGAGCGACCTTCCCTACGAGATACTCACCGACCGCGTCCGGCCCTGGAGCTACGGCGAGTTCGAGAACCAGTACGTGAACGTGGCGGAGGACCTGCGCCAGGCCATGTCCCAGAACCCCGCGCTCAGGGTCTTCGTGGGCAACGGCTATTACGACCTGGCGACCCCCTTCTTCGCCACCGAGTACACCTTCGACCACCTCGGCTTCGAGCCCGACTACGAGAAGAGGGTGACCACGAAGTACTACGAGGCAGGCCACATGATGTACACCCGCCGGGTGGACAGGGAGCAGCTCAAGAAGGATCTGGCGGCCTTCATCGCGGCGGCGGGCGGGGGGTGAGGCGAGTAGGATCGCTCCAGATTTGCTCCATAATGAGAGCCGCTGGCGGGCTGCGATTGAGCCCATGAAAGGAGCACCATGAAGAGGAAAGTCAAGAGGATCACTTTGAATCGGGAAACTCTCCGGAGCCTTGATGCCGAGGAGCTGGCAAACGTTGCGGGAGCCTCGCATGTGTGTCCTCCGCAATCGTACGGGAGCTCCTGTGTAGCCGACTGCCCGGTCGAGCCGTTCTCGACCGGCTGCGCGTAGACGCGATGCGAACAGCGGGATGGCGTCGAGGCTGCCATCCCGCTGACAGTTCAGGGAATGGTCGTCCCCACCAGCGGCTCCTCCTCCCGCCAGGCAGCCTCGCCGTCCGCGTAGTGCTCCCGCTTCCAGATGGGGATCTCCGCCTTGAGCCGCTCGAGCGCGGTGCGGCTCGCCTCGTAGGCGGCGG
Organism: Thermoanaerobaculia bacterium; assembly: GCA_036399915.1. Taxonomy (GTDB): domain Bacteria; phylum Acidobacteriota; class Thermoanaerobaculia; order Multivoradales; family UBA5704; genus DATARR01. The sequence continues at coordinate 2,125 of DASWME010000027.1, read as the reverse complement.
CGCGGTGGGAAGAGCCGACTGCGATCACCACGCTCGGCTCGCCTACCGGGACCTCGCCCAGACGGTGGATGATCGCTGCGCGGAGGTCCTTGTGGTCGGCTTCGAGATCCGCCACGATCCGGCGGAGCCCCTCCAGGGCCATGGGCTGGTACGCGCTGTAGGTGAGCCTCTCAACGGGCCGCCCGGCGTGGTGGTCCCGCACGGTCCCGAGGAAGACCACCACGGCTCCGTGCCCCGGACCGGAGACGGCGGCCACGACCCGTCCGGTGTCGATCGGCCCGTCCACCAGCTCCGCCAGGAAGGGCTCGCCGCTGCCTCCGGACACCGGCGGCAGCAGGGCCACCTCGACGCCTTCCTGCAGACAGGTATCGGGAGGCACGATCCGGCCGTCCACGGCGATCGCCAGACGCGGCCAGAGGGGCGCCAGTCCGGGATGCTCCCGGTCGAGCCGCTGGCGCAGGTCGGCGACCCGGCTGCCGTCGGGGATCTCCAGCTCCGTCTCGGCGGTCCCGAGAGCATCCGCGGCAGTGGCGAAGGCGAGGAGGCGGATCCTCATGCGGGGATGCTAGCAAACAACGAAAAGGGCGGCCGCGCGGCCGCCCTTTCCTCTACCGACGCTGATCTGAGAATCAGGGATTCTCCCGGTATCGGACCCCAGCGGGAGTCCGGACCGACTCGACGAACCGGTCGAAATCGGATTCCGCCCGGGTCTTCTCCCAGCCGTAGCGCTCCTGCAGGGCCCCGACCAGCTTGTCGCGGTTGCCCTCGGACTTGTCGAGGTCATCGTTGGTCAGCTTGCCCCAGAACCGCTTGGCGTCGCCTTTGAGCTGCTTCCAGCGTCCTTCAAAAACGTCATCGGTCATGACGCGGGCTCCTTTCTCGTAAGTTTTTGTCTTCGTCGGTTACGCCACCCGCGCTACCGAACCATCTAGATAATTAGCAAGATCCGGGCCGGACGCGAAGCTTCGTTCCGCCCCGCTCCCCATATAATCCCCGCCGTCCAAGGAGGGCCCGTGGCGATCCTGGAGAGCAAGGTCAACCGCAACGAGGCGTTCGAGCGCCAGGCCGAGCACTGGCGGCGGCAGGTGGAGGAGATCCGGGCGCAGGAGGACCGCATCCGCCTGGGCGGCGGCCCGAAGGCGCTGGACAGGCAGCGCGCCCAGGGCAAGATGACCGCGCGCGAGCGGGTCGCAGGGCTTTGCGATCCCGGGGCTCCCTTCCTGGAACTGGGCCTCTGGGTGGCCGACGGGTTCTACCAGGAGTACGGCGGCGCTCCCGCGGCCGGGGTGGTCGTGGGCATCGGCCGCATCCACGGCCGCGACGCGGTCGTGGTGGCCAACGATGCCACGGTGAAGGCGGGCGCCTGGTTCCCCTTGACCTGCAAGAAGGTCCTGCGGGCCCAGGAGATCGCCCTCGAGAACCGGCTCCCCATCGTCTACCTGGTGGACTCGGCAGGCGTCTTCCTGCCGCTCCAGGACGAGATCTTCCCCGACAAGGAGCACTTCGGCCGGGCCTTCTACAACAACGCCCGGCTCTCGGCCGAGGGGATCTTCCAGATGGCGGCCATCATGGGTCCGTGCGTGGCCGGCGGCGCCTACCTGCCGATCATGAGCGACGAGGCCCACATCGTTGAGGGGACGGGCTCGATCTTCCTCGCCGGCTCGCACCTCGTCCAGGCGGCCATCGGCGAGAAGATCGACAACGAGGAGCTGGGCGGCGCCGTGGTCCAGTGCGACATCTCGGGTGTGGTGGACCACCGCCATCCGGACGACGCCTCCTGCCTGGCGAAGATCCGCAGCCAGTTCGCCCAGCTCGCGGACCAGCCGCGGGCCCCCCTCGCCCGTCGCGAGCCGGCCGAGCCCCTCTATCCGGCCGAGGATCTCTACGGCCTGATCCCCATCGACCGCGCCCGCCCGTACGACACCTACGAGGTGCTCGCGCGGCTGCTCGACGGCAGCGAGTTCGATGAGTACAAGGCCACCTACGGCCAGACGCTCGTCTGCGGCACCGGCTGGATCGAGGGCTGGGCAGTCGGGATCGTGGCCAACCAGCGCTCGATCGTGCCGCGCAAGACGGGCACCGGCCCCGCGGACCGCGAGCTGCAGATCGGCGGCGTCATCTACTC
>DASWME010000026.1:0-6441 GCA_036399915.1 Thermoanaerobaculia bacterium | reverse complement strand
TGCCCGCTGATGGCCGTGTCCATGGACTGCCTCCTCGAGCAGGACTTCATCCGCGTCACCGAGCAGGCGGCCATCGCCGCCGCCAAGACCATGGGCTTCGGCAACCGCAAGTACTCCGACCAGGTGGCGGTCGAGGCCATGCGGCGGGAGATGGACGCTCTTCAGATGGACGGCCGGGTGGTCATCGGCGAGGGCGAGCGCGACAAGGCGCCGATGCTGTTCGTCGGCGAGGAGCTCGGCGCCCTGAGGGGCGAGGACGGCGCCGTCCAGGTGGACATCGCCGTCGATCCCCTGGAAGGGACCAACCTCTGCGCCACCGGCTCGCCGGACTCCATCGCCGTGCTCGCCGCCGCCGAGCGCGGCGGCCTGCTCCACGCCCCGGACGTCTACATGGAGAAACTCGTCGTCGGGCCTACGGCCCGTGGCGCAGTCCACATCGATGCTCCCGTCGCCGAGAACCTGCGCAACATCGCCGCCGCCTTCGAGCGCCGGGTGAGCGACCTGACGGTGGTGGTGCTCAACCGCCCCCGCCACCAGCAGCTCATCGCCGACATCCGGGAGGCCGGCGCCCGCATCCGCCTGATCCCGGACGGCGACCTGTCGGCCGGCGTCTCCGCTGCCGTGCGCGGCACCGGCGTCCACGCCGTCATGGGGATCGGCGGTGCTCCCGAGGGGGTGATCACCGCCGCGGCCATGCGCTGCCTCGGCGGCGAGATCCAGGCCCGGTTCAAGCCCGACGACGCGGACGAGGAGAAGAAAGAGGAGCAGGAGGAGCGCCTCAAGGCCCTCGGTTTCCACGACCTTTCCAGGGTTTATAAGACCGAGGACCTGGCCCCGGGCCACGAGATCCTCTTCAGCTCCACGGGCGTGACCGACGGCGAGCTGCTGCGGGGCGTCCGCTTCTTCGGCGGCGGCTCGCGCACCTCAACACTCTTCATGTCGCTTTCGCGCAAAATCATCCGCTTCGTGGACACCATCCACCGCGAGCAGGTGACGACGCCGGTCCGCTTTCTGTAAGGCCATGATCAAGCCGGACCGCTGGATCCGCGAATGGGGGCGCAGCGGCGGGGTCACCCCCTTCGAGGAGACCCAGGTCAACGCCGCCAGCTACGACGTGCGGGTCTCCGACCACTGGATCTGCCCCACCCGTGAGCCCGAGGAGTTCCGCGCTCCCCACATCAAGCTCTTCCCCGGCGAGGTGGTGCTCGCCTCGACCATGGAGTACGTGCGCATCCCCAGGAACGTCGCCTGCGACCTCAAGCTCAAGTCCACCCTGGGCCGCCTGTGGATCAACCACTCTCTGGCCGGCTGGTGCGACCCCGGGTTCGAAGGGGAGATCACCCTGGAGCTCCAGAACCTCGGCCCGCAGCCCTTCATCCTGGAGGCGGGCAGGCGAATTGCACAGCTCATCTTCATCACCATGGAGTCCGAGCCGGAGGTCGCGTATGGCGAACCGGGCTCCTCGAGTCATTACCAGGGGCAAAGGGGGACGACTCCGGCCCGAAGATGAGGGTCTTCGCCCATGCCAAGCGCACCGGCGGCCCGGTCCATCTCACAGTATTCGCATAGCACTATAATCGGCCCGGTCATCATGGGCATCGTCGGGAACCTCAGAACGATGCAGCTCGAGGAGCTGCTCCAGTGGCTCTCTCAGAGCAAGAAGAGCGGCACGCTGGAGATCGTCAACGGCAACGTCGAGAAGAAGATCTTCTTCAAGGACGGCCGGATCCTCTCCTCCGCCTCCAGCAAGCCGGAGGAGCACCTGGGGCAGTTCCTGGTGAGCTGCGGCCTCATCAGCGAGGAGCAGCTCAGCCGCGCCATCGAACGCCAGGAGAAGAGCCGGATGCTCCTCGGCATGATCCTGGTCAGCGACGGGGCCATCGCGGAGGAGGACCTGACCCGCATGCTCTATCTCAAGGCCGAGGAGAGCATCTACGAGGTCTTCTCCTGGTCCGAGGGGGACTTCCGCTTCCTCGACGACGTGCTGCCCGACAGCGCCATGGTGCCGATGCGGCTGGACGTCACGGGCATCGTCATGGAGGGGGTGCAGCGGGTCGACGAGTGGCGGCGCATCCGCAAGGCGATCCCTCACGAGCAGATGATCCCGGTGGCGCTCGTCGACTTCTCGAAGGTCCCGAAGCTCGACCCCGGCGAGCAGCGCATCCTGAGCCTCATCGACGACGAGCGCACGATCGAGGAGATCCGGCTCCAAGCCCATGCGACCGAGTACCAGACCTGCAAGGCGCTCTTCGACCAGTGGCAGCTCGGCAACTTGAAGCTCGTCAAGCTCCGCGGGCGTCCCGCGGCGGAGGACTCGCAAGCCGCCCTGAGCGCGAGCGCCCTGATGGAAGCCGGCCGCGCCTATCTGGCCCAGGAGGACTTCGACGCGGCGCTCCGCCACCTGCGGGCCGCGCGGGCCCTGGAGCCCGAGAACGCGGACGCCCAGGACGCGCTCACCCAGGCCGAGCGGAAGATCCGCGAGCAGGTCGAGCAGGCCGGCGTCACCCTGGGCTCCATCCCGCAGGTGACGGCCACCATGGAGCAGCTCACCTCCTCGCAGCTCTCTCCCCAGGAGGGCTTCATGCTGACCCGCATCAACGGCACCTACGACATCCAGTCGATCCTGAAGATCACCCCGATGCCGCAGCTCGACGCCCTGATGCTCTTCTGGAAGCTCGCCCAGGGGGGTTATATCCGCCTCGCGCCGCCGCGGGCTTCCCGGGAGACGGCGCAGAGACGGTAGGTCACCCCGGCCGAGGCCTCGAAACGTGCCGGTGCCCCCGCACCGAGAACCGTAGAGGCCACTGAGCGGCCTCCCCGGCGTAGTCGACGCCGATCCGGGGGCTCGCCACGATCTCCTGCTCCGCGACCGGTTCCCCTCTCGTGATGTAGAGCGGTGGTCGGTCCAGGGGGACGCCGTCGAGATCGCGCCCGATCGCGAGGGCCTGGCAGATCTTGCCCGGTCCACCGGCGAGATCGCCAGGCCGGGGCTCGCGGGCCCAGCCCCGGTTCTCCCGCATCCTCTCCTCTCCCTCGACCGGCTCGCCAGCCCGCAGGAGCACGGCGCCTCCCTCGTCCGCCTCGCCGGTGACGGCGTTCAGGCAGTAATGCATGCCGTAGATGAGGTAGACATAGGCGTGCCCGCCCGGCAGGTACAGGCTCTCGTTGCGCACGGTGCGGCGCCCTCCCCAGGCGTGGCTGGCGCGGTCGGGGCCTCCGAGATAGGCTTCCGTCTCGACCAGACGGAGCACCAGACGCTCGCTGTCCAGCTCGCGCACCAGGTACCGGCCCAGGAGGTCGCAGGCCACGGTTTCGGCGGGGCGGCGGTAGAAGGACAGGAGGAGGATACGCAGGCGGCTCACGGGGAACCGGAACGATATCATTGCGCGCATGAACCCGATCCCGCCCCTTTTCGCCGCGCTGCCGGACCCCTTCGCCGAGCGCTTCGATCCCGCCGCTCCCTGGCTGTTGCTGGGCGACCCACTGGACGAGATCCTCGCCGGGCTGCCTTCGAGCGACCTCCAGGGCCAGCTCTCGCCGGAGATCCACCTGGTGGGGGACCGCATCGCAATCTGCGCCGGCGCCCGCATCCACCCGACCGCCGTCATCGAGGGGCCGGTCCTCATCGGCCGGGACGCCGAGATCCGGCCCGGCGCCTACATCCGCGGCGGCGTCTGGATCGGCGACAAGTGCGTGGTGGGAGCAAACACAGAGATCAAGCGGGCCATCCTGCTCCCCCACGCCAAGGCCCCGCACCTCAACTACGTCGGCGACTCGATCCTCGGCGTAGACGTGAACCTCGGGGCGGGTACGATCCTCTCCAATTTCCGCCACGACGGCGGCTACATCAAGATCCCATCCGGAGACCATCGCCTCGAGACAGGCCGCCGCAAGCTCGGCGCGATCCTGGGGGACGGCGTCCTCACCGGCTGCAACTGCGTCCTCCACCCCGGCGCCGTCGTCGGCCGGGGAACCCAGATCTACCCGGGCGTGCAACTCCGTCCGGGGATTTACCCGGAGAGGAGCATCGTCAAGCTGCGGCAGGAGCTGGAGATCATCGAGCAGAGGGATTAGACGCGGCCCTCTACAGCAGTCCCGTCGGCCGCGGGAACGCCTGCGTCACGCTGGTATCGATCACCGGGTAGCTCACCACCATGAGCGTGCGGTCGTCGTCGGCCGGGGCGTTGCGGCTGAAAGACTCGACGCTGGCGAAGATGGCGTCCACCACCTCGCGGGCGGTCTCACCCTGGTGCTCGCGCGCCACTTCCAGCAGGCGATCGAGTCCGTACTCGCCGAGCAGCCGGCCGTTCTCGTCCCGCCCCTGGGTCTCGCAGATGCCGTCCGTGTAGAAGACCAGCAGGTCGCCCGGCTTCATGATGACGAAGCCGCGCTCGTAGCTCGCGTCGGGGAGCGGCCCGAGCACCGGCCCGCCCTCTTCGAGGTAGCGTACCGTGCCGTCGGCCGAGATGTGGAACGGCGGCGGGTGGCCGGCGTTGACGTAGATAAAGACCCCGTTGAGCTCCAGCTCGCCGTAGAACATGGAGACGAAGCGGCTGGTCAGCGTGCTCTTGTGGATGATATTGTTCATCCGCTCCACGGTGCGCACGATCTTGAAGTCGCGGGCGAGGCCCATCCGCAGCCCCATGTAGATGTCGCGCACTTGCAGGGCGGCAGGCAGGCCGTGACCGGAGACGTCGGCGATGGCGAGGCCGAGGATCTTGTTGGTCAGGGGGATGTAGTCGAAGAAGTCTCCCCCGACGGCATCCATCGGCTCGGAGCGGCCGTAGATGTCGAAGTCGCCGTAGTGCGGCTCGCGCCGGGGGAGGATCGAGGCCTGGATCTTCCTCGCCTCCTCGAAGATCCCTTCCATACGGTCGCGGCGGATCTTCTGGTTGACGCTGTGGCGCAGGATACCCAAGGAGAAGAGGATGTCGTCCCGGTCGTGGCCGGGGGCGACGTTGAAGGCCAGGATGTACTCCTCGTTGCCCACCTCGATGGCCGCGAACCGCTGGACTCCCAGGAGGTTCTCCAGGTTGCGGTCGATGTTCGGGTCCTCGGCGTCCATGTAGACGGTGCCGTTCTCGAGCAGGATCTGGATCGGCGGATAGGAGATCGGCACCTTGAGCCCTTGCGGGACCTCCTTGGCGTCGCCGAAGGTGGCTTGGAGCACGTAGTAGCCCCCCCGCCGCTGGTACAGGCGGCCGCCGTAGATCCCCAGCTCGTCGTGGAACTTGTCGATGATGGTCTCGAGCAGCGAGTGGATCGTGGTGCCGACGTCCTCGTCGCGGTCCATGGCCGCGACGACCTGCTCCACCTTCTTCATCAACCCCCGGTAGTTGACCGGGCGGGTTTCGGACGTGATCAAGGCATTCTCTCCTGGGAAGACTCCGAGAGGATTCTATCCCGGATCATCGCAGGCGCCACGGCGCGCGGCCCGCACTCCTCTCGCTACCTCAGCGCACGGACCCCCAATAGACGGCATTGGCTTTGACATCCGTCATGTACAGCTTGCCGGCGGCGTACGCCAGCCCGCCGATGCCGGCGCGCCTGGTCGAAAACGTTTTGAGCAGGCGGCCGTCCCAGCCGAATTCGAAGATGCGCCCGGAGGCGTAATCGGCCACGAACCAGCTCGAGTCACCGGCGGCCAGCCCCGCGAGCCGCTCCGTCGATCCGGCGCGGTAGACGTCTTCGACCTTCGAGTTGCGAGTGTAGACGTACTCGCCGAGCACTTCCATGGGCTTGATCCACCGGTCGCCGAGGCGCTGGATCGCCGCCTGATTGCCCTTGTCCCGCACCCATTTCGCGACCACCTCCGGCGTATCGCCATCCCCCGGCCCATGCTCGATATGGCTCCAGTCCGTGACGCCAGGTCCGCGCTCGCCTTTGCTCACCTCGCCCTGGGCGCGCCAGGAGCCGACGACTACCTCGTTGGTTCCGCTGTCGGGACGGAAGCGGCGGACGACACCCGCGCCGGTGTCCGAGTAGTACACCCAGCCGTCGTGCATCATGAGGCCGGCCGGCACGCCTGCGACACGGCGGAACGGCACGTCGATGAAGCGCTGGAGCGTGCCGTCGCCGTGAAAGCCGTTGCCTTCCTGGTGATCGCGGTTGAAGTCGACCAGCGCGAGGTGCCCGTCGCCCTTGCAATGGTTCTGGGCGTCGCGGCTGCCGCAGCCGTCGAGGACGAAGTACCGGTTGGCCTTCTCGTGCAGGATGCCGGCGCTCAACGGGTTGCCGTGCAGCATGTCGATGTGGCTGCCCTCGCGCGGCCAGATGCACTTCTCCACGGTTTTCGACCAGTACTCGTCCGGGCATTCGTTGTGCGGCGTGTTGTCCGGCGGGTCGTGGCCGTAGCCGGGCTGCGGCCAGTCCTCCAGGTACTTCTTGCTCTGGCCGGCGAGAGCGAAGGTGTCGGTGGCGAACAGCGTGGGCCCCATGAAG
>DASWME010000025.1:0-5422 GCA_036399915.1 Thermoanaerobaculia bacterium | reverse complement strand
AGCCGATGGGCGAATGCACTGGCGCCCCCCGCCCCGCCGCGACCGGATACGCGCGGAGCGCCCAAGCGAGGTAGTTGGCCAGGCCGCGGTGGGTGACCAGGGTACCCTTGGGCCGGCCGGTGGAACCCGAGGTGTAGAGGACGTACGCGAGGTGGTCCGGCGCGAGCGGCACCGCGGGGTCGTGATCGCTCCCGGCGGCGATCCGCTCGCGGTCCCGCGCGAGGTCCACGACCGCGGCGGAAACGACCGGCAGAGCGCTGGAGAGGCTGGGGGAGGTGATGAGCACGCGGGCGCCCGAGTTCTCCAGCATCCAGGCCAGCCGTTCGGCCGGCTGGCCCGCATCGAGGGGGAGGTAGGCTCCGCCGGCTTTGAGCACTGCGAGCAGCGCGACCGGAAGGTCGGGCGAGCGCTCCACGCAAACGCCCACCAGAGTGTCCGGCCCGGCGCCGAGCACGCGCAGGTGGTGGGCGAGCCGGTTGGCGCGGCGGCTCAGCTCGCCATAGCTCAAGGAGGCGCCGCCGGAGTCGAGCACGGCCAAGGCCTCGGGCGAGCGCGCGGCCTGCTCCTCGATCAGGTGGTGCAGGAAGGCTCCGGGGGCGCTCCGCTCTCCCTCCGCCCACTCGTGGACGAGCTGGTGCCGCTCCACGGCGGTGAGGAGCGGAAGGTCTCCCAGCCGGGCGTCCGGAGCTGCCTGCGACATCGCCGCGAGCAGGGTGCGCAAATGCCCGAGGGCGCGCGCCATGCTCGCCGGGTCGAGCCGCTGGCGGTCGTACGTGGCGCGCAGCCGGAGCGGCGAGCCCGGGATCACGACGAGGGTGAGCGGGTAGTTCGTGCGCTCGACGGAGCGGAAGTCGCCGATCCGGAAGCTCCCCTCTCGGCCGGACGCCGACTCGACCGGCTGGTTCTCGAAGACCAGGATGCTCTCGAACAGGGGCTGGCCGTGGGCCGCCTCGCTCCAGGTCTGGATCTGGGCCAGCGGCGTGTGGTCGTGCTCGCGGGCTTCCGCCTGGCGGTCCTGAAGTTCCAGCAGCCAGGGCAGGAGCGGCGCCTCGCGGGGAACGCGGACGCGGACCGGCAAGGTATTGATGAAGAGCCCAATCATCGACTCGACCCCGGGCAGCGAGCCGGGACGGCCCGACACGGTGGCGCCGAAGACGATGTCCGCCTCGCCGCTCGCGCGCGATAAGAGCATTGCCCAGGCCGCCTGGAGCAGGCTGTTGAGCGTGAGCTGTCGCGAGCGTGCCAGGACCTGGAGCGCCTCCGACTCCCCGGGAGAGAGGGCGTCGTGGAGGTCGGCGTAGTCTTCCGTGGCCCCACCGGCACCGGTCAGGGTGCCGGGCACCCGGCGGTCCCCCGGCAGTGCCGTCGGGACTTCGAACCCGGCGAGGGTCCGTCGCCAGAAGGCCTCCTCCCCCTCCCGGTTCCGGCGTTGCAGCCAGAGGATGAAGTCGCGGTAGGGCCGGGGCCGCGGCAGCCTGGGGGTCTCGCCGCGCCGGCCCGCCTCGTATAACGCCAGCACCTCGCCCAAAACGAGCGGCACGCACCAGCCGTCCATCAGGAGGTGGTGGTAGCAGAGGACGAACCGGTGACGGTCCTCGCCCGTGCGGAACAGAGCCAGGCGGACCAGGGGTGCCTGCTCCAGGGCGAACCCGATGCGGCGCTCCTCCTCCAGGTAGGCCGCGAGCCGCGCCTCCTCCTCAGCTGCCGACAGCCCGCGCCAATCGCCGTCCTCCCAGGGGACTTCCACCTGGCGGTAGACCACCTGGACCGGCTTCTCCAGATCCTGCCAGTGGAACGCGGTGCGCAGCACCGGGTGGCGGTCCACGACCTGCTCCCAGGCGCGCTGGAAGGCGGGCACATCGAGATCGCCCGCCAGAGTGCAGGCGAGCTGCTCGCAGTACATCCCGGAGCCGGGGGCATACAGGGTGTGGAAGAGCATCCCCTCCTGCATCGGGGAGAGCTCGTAGATGTCTTCCAGGACTTCCACGCTCATGGTCTGCGGGAGCCCTTTCCGAGCTGGCCCAGGAGCTTGTCGAGGTCACCCTGGCTCATCCGGGCGGCGGCGAAATCGGACGGGGTGTAGCCTCCGGCCTCGGGCGCGCGGCAGTGCTCGATCAGCGCGCGCAGCTCCGCGAGATAGCGGCCGGCCAGCTCTTCGATCGTGGACCGGCGGTGGAAGTCCCGGCTGTACGCCCACGAGAGCTGGAGCCGCCCGCCCGCGATCCAGCCGTTGACCTCCAGCAGGTGGGTGCGGCGCTCGCGCCGGCTCTGCGCCAGGCCGCTCGACTCGGGCGCGGGGCCGAAGAGGGAGGCCGCGGGGAGGGCCGCGTCGAGTTGGCCCTGGTAGTTGAAGAGGATCTCGGGAGCGGGCAGCGCGGCGAGGCGGGCTGTCGTCTCCGCATCGCCGAGATAGCGCAGCAGTCCCCAGCCCACGCCGCCGTGGGGGATCGCCCGGAGCCGCTCCTTGACCGCCTTCAGGTCCTCGCCGGGGTCGCCACCGCGGGAGACCTCCAGGAGCAGCGGAAACTGGCTGGTAAACCAGCCCACCGTACGCGCGAGGTCGACCCCTTCGAACAGGTCCTCCCGCCCGTGCCCTTCGAGCTCGACGAGCACGCGGCGCTCGCCAGTCCAGCGCGCCAGGGTGCGCGCCAGGGCGGTCAAGAGGGCGTCGTTGATCTGCGTGTGGTAGGCGCGGGGCACCTCCTGCAGCAGGGCCGTGGTCTCGCCTGAGTCCAGGGCCAGCGTGACGACGCCGGCCGTGCTGTTGAGGTTGGCCCCGCCGGGATGGTCGACGGGGAGGCGGCCGGTGCGGGCCCGGCCTGCGGCCAGCCAGAGGTCGCGCTCGGCGATCACGGAGACGGAGCGTGCGTGCGCGGCCAGCCGCTCGGCCCAGCTCTTGAACGAGAGGGTCTTCGCCGGCAGGGCCGGGGCCTCTCCGCGGGCGAGGGCGCGGCAGGCGGCCTGGAGATCCTCCAGGAGGACCTGCCAGGAGACGCCGTCGACGGCCAAGTGGTGGATGACGAACTGGAGTCGGCCCGGGGCGGTGCCGAGATTGTAGAAGGCCGCCCGCGCGATCGGCCCCCGCTCGAGATCGAGGCCGCCGTGCAGAAGGTCCGCCATGGCGGCGACCTCCGGCGAGCGCCGGCCTGCCGGCAGAGCGCCAAGATCGACGATCGTAAGCGGCGGCTCGCCCGCGGGCGCGGAGAAGACCTGGCGCCGGCCGTTTTCGCTGCGGCGGAAGCGCAGGCGCAGGGCGTCGTGGTGCGAGAGGAGCACGCCCAGGGCGGCGGCCAGGACCGCCGGGTCGAGCCGCTCCCGCGTCTGTAGGAGGAGCGCCTGGTTCCAGCGCTCGGGCACGGCGAAGCCCTGGTCGAAGAACCAGTGCTGGATCGGTGACAGCGGCGCCTCGCCGGTGACGACCCCCTGCTCCGCCTCGGCCTCGTGGACGGTGCCGGCCACGGAGGCCAGCTCGGCGATCGTCTGGTGCAGAAACATCTGGCGCGGGGTCAGCTGCAGGCCGGCCTGGCCGGCCCGGGTCACCACCTGGATGCACAGGATCGAGTCGCCGCCCAGCTCGAAGAAGTTGTCGTGGACGCCGACGCGGTCCAGCCGTAGGACCTGGGCCCAGATGCGGGCCAGCGTCTCCTCGGCCGGGGTCTGGGGAGCGCTGTAGCCCTGGTCGAGGGCGGGCCGCGTGGCATCCGGAGCCGGCAGGGCCTTGCGGTCCAGCTTGCCGCTGGGCGTCAGCGGGAACGCCTCGAGGACCAGGAACGCGGCCGGGATCATGGCATCGGGCAGCCGCTCGGCCAGGGCCCGCCGGAGCTCGGCCGTGGAGGGCTCGCTCCCCGGCTCGGCCACCACGTAGGCCACCAGCCGGCGGTCGCCGGGCGTGTCCTCGCGAGCGAGCACCGCGGCCTGCCGCACAGCGGGATGGGACGCCAACGCCGCCTCGATCTCCCCCAGCTCGATGCGGTGCCCCCGCACCTTGACTTGGTGGTCGGTGCGGCCCAGGAACTCGATCCGGCCGTCGGCCAGCCGCCGGGCCAGGTCGCCGGTCCGGTAAAGCCGGTCGCCGGGCGCCTCCGAGAACGGATCGGGGACCCAGGCCGCCGCGGTCCGGCCGCTATCGCCCAGATAGCCGCGGCCGACCCCAGCGCCGCCGACATACAGCTCGCCGGGCACCCCGGCCGGCAGAGGCTGCATCGCTTGTCCGAGGGTGTACAGGCGCAGGTTGGGGACCGGCCGGCCGATCGGGATGTGGGCCTGCCGGTCGTCTGGAGCGGTCCGCACGATCCAGTGGGTCACGTCGTCCGAGCATTCGGTCGGGCCGTAGGCGTTGACCAGCGGGATGTGCGGATAGAGCTCAAGCCAGCGACGGCAGAGGCCGGGCGGCAGCGCTTCGCCCGTGGGAATCATCCAGCGCAAGCGCGACAACGACGGTGCGGCCTCCTGCCGCGCCGCGATCTCGTCCAGCATCAGCCGCAACAGGGACGGCACGGTTTCCAGGACCGTGACCCCGGAGCTGTCCGCCTCGCCGAGCAGGCGCAGCGGATCGTGAGCCACCTCGTCGGGGAAGATGTGCACCCGCCCGCCCACCAGCAGCGCCGCCAGGAGCTGCCAGACCGAGATGTCGAAACACTGCGAGGCCGTCTGGGCGACGGCGTCTCCCTCGTTCAGGCCGAGGGCGTCGATCTTGGCCCAGAGATGGTTCAACATGCTGCGCTGCTCGACCATGGCTCCCTTCGGGATCCCGGTCGAGCCGGAGGTATAGATCACATAGGCGAGGCGCTCCGGGGCGCCGGAGGGGAGCGGCGCGTCCGTCGCATCCTCCCCGTCCAGCAGGTCTTCGAGCCTGAACAGGCGAGGGCCGTCCGCGGCGGCGAGCGGCCGCTCCAGGCCGGAGGCGAAGAGGCGCGAGGCGAGGACCGCCCGGGCACCGCTGTCGGCCAGCAACTCCATCTGGCGCTGGAGCGGGTGCAGAGGATCGATCGGCAGGTAGGCGGCCCCGACCTTGAACGCGGCCAGCAGGGCGGTCAGGAAGCCGAGCCCCCGGTCGGCGACCAGGGCGACGACGGACTCGGGTCCCACTCCTTCGGCGGCGAGCCGGCGGGCCAGACGGTCCGCCCGCGCGGCGAGCTCGCCATAGGTCAATCGCTCGCCGCCGCAGACCGCGGCCACCACGCCTGGCCGCGCGGCGGCACGCTCCGCGAACAGCGCATCGAACGTCGGACCGCCCCCCGGCCGCGCGGCGGCGCTGTCGTTCCACTCGACGAGCACCTGCTGGCGTTCCGCCTCGGGCAGGAGGGGCAGCTCCGAAATGGGCCGCTCCGGAGCGGCGGCGGCCGCCTCGAGGAGCGCCTCAAGGTGTCCCAGCAGCCGCGCGGCGGTGGTGTTGTCGAAAAGGTCGGAGCTGTGCTCGGTG
>DASWME010000024.1:0-50439 GCA_036399915.1 Thermoanaerobaculia bacterium | reverse complement strand
CCTTGTAGGTGATATGGAGATTCTGGAGCTTGACGTTGCCCTTCGAGAGCCTGCCGATACTCGTAGGCGTGATGGTCATGGAGCCGGTATCTTGCGGACCGCTCTCGGTAACGATGATGTTGAACGACTTGGTAGTACCGTTGTCGTAAGAGACCTTGAGGGGCTGTTCGCTCTGCAAAGAGAGTTTGACTAGCTGGATGTCTACCCTCACGGCGACGCCCTTACCCTTGAATTTGGCATTCTGCGTCCGACGGACACACGTGTCGACATCCGTAGTCTCAGTGGTTCGCTGCTTGACCGCGTGTATCGTTTTTTCTCCGCTCACGTTGCCGTGAGGGTCGATATATTCCACCTTTGTGTTGACCTGGCAGCCGCAATCCGTCTTCACGACTGCGGGAGTAAGGGGGAGGCTTTTGAGTTTAATCGTTACCTTATTCATCATCTTGGAACCGGCGCCGAGCGCATCCTTCGGGATGGTAAGGATCGCCTGCGTCCCCGGCGTCCCCGGCTCCGTGTGCCAGCAGTCCGTCCCCTCAGGGATCTGAGTACTCGCTCTGGCCTCGAGGCCCAGCAGGGCCAGTGCGATCATCAACGCAGCGGACAGCAGCCATAGCTTCCTGGAAGGCTTTCTCATGACTTCCTCCTTGTCTTTTGGCTGGGTTAGCCCTTGGGAAGATGCCGCGCGACTCGGGCTCGAGAACGGCGGACGATACTGCCTTCAACAGCTATGATTGGAGAGTAGCAGAAGCTTGTATGCTGGTCAATCTGGCCAGGGTGGGCGATCATCGCCTCAGCGCCCCCGCCGCGACTCCGGAGCGACCGCGCGATAGAGCTGCTTCCACTGGACGTGGGTCTCGACATCCGGCCGCAGGCCCAGACAGTCGGCCGGCACGTCCTTGATCGTCGTATACCTCTTGCCACGGAAGGTGATGGAGCCGTCGCGGTGGACGCGGCCCACCACCGCGTCCGGCTTGCCGAAAGGATCGGCGAAAGGCAGAATCCGTGTCTGGTGAATCATTCCGGCACCTCCCTCATGAGGAAACTCAGCCCATGGCTCTTGCCCGCCGCCTGCCCCTCTCCATCATAGCGCTCCTCTGCGTGTGCGCCCTCGCCGGCGGCGCGGCATCGCCGTCCCGGATGGCGGCTCCGGCCCTCCAGGCGCGGCCGAACATCATCCTGGTGCTCACGGACGACCAGGAGCTCGGCTCCCTCGCTTTCATGCCGCAGACCCGGGAGCTGATCGCCCACCAGGGCCTGACGTTCTCGAGCCACTTCGTGCCGCTGTCGCTCTGCTGCCCGTCCCGCGCGACGATCCTGACCGGCCTCTACCCCCACAATCACAAGGTCTACTCGAACTTCCCGCCCGAAGGGGGCTTCGAGAGGTTCGACGAGCTCGGCCACGAGGAGACGACCTTGGCGACCGCGCTCCACGCGGCCGGCTACCGCACGGCGCTCCTCGGCAAGTACCTGAACGGTTATCCGCGGCGCGAAGACTCCGGCCACGTGCCGCCGGGTTGGGACGAATGGGCCAGCCCCGTCCAGGGCAGCCCCTATGGGGCCTACCGCTATACGCTCAACGAGAACGGCTCGCCGGTCAAATACGGGAACGCTCTTGAGGATTACATGACGGACGTGCTGGCCGGCAAGGCGACGGATTTCATCCGGCGCGCCTCTGGCAGCGGCC
This sequence comes from Thermoanaerobaculia bacterium, assembly GCA_036399915.1. Taxonomy (GTDB): domain Bacteria; phylum Acidobacteriota; class Thermoanaerobaculia; order Multivoradales; family UBA5704; genus DATARR01. Next base: position 48,755 of record DASWME010000024.1, on the reverse strand, counting down.
AGCCGTTCTTCCTCTACCTCGCGACCTATGCACCCCACAAGCCGGCCACCCCGGCGCCGCGCCACGCCGGCCTGTTCCCCGACCTGCAGGCGCTCCATGGCCCCTCCTTCAACGAGGTGGACGTGCGCGACAAGCCAGCCCGGATCCGCAACCTGCGGCGCCTGGACGACCGGCAGATCGCCGGGATCGACGCCCTCTACCGCCAGCAGGCGCGGTCGCTGCAAGCCGTGGACGAGATGGTGGTGGGCCTGGTGCGGGCGCTCCAGGAGACCGGCCAGCTCGCCAACACCTACCTTTTCTTCACCTCGGACAACGGCTTCCACCTGGGGCAGCACCGCCTGCCGCCGGGCAAGTACACGCCCTACGAGCCGGACGTCCACGTGCCGCTCCTGGTGCGCGGCCCCGGCGTGCCGGCCGGCCGCGCTGTGGACGCGCTGACGTCGAGCGTGGACCTGGCGCCCACCTTCGCCGAGCTGGCAGGGGCAACTCTGAAAGTCCAGGCGGACGGCCGCTCCCTGGTCCCCCTCCTCCAAGGTCAGACCCCGGCGGCTTGGCGCCAGGTGGCGCTCCTGGAGCAGTTCGCCTTTCCTTCCGGCCCGCCCAAAGGCAAGGCCCTCGAGCCTCCCGATCCGCAGGACGAGAAGGCGACCTCCGAGTATCTCCCCCACCTCGGCCTGCGGACCGCGGACTTCAAGTACGTCGAGTACGGCAACGGCGAGCGGGAGGTCTACGACCTGCGGAGCGATCCGGACGAGCTGGCCAACCTGCGGAAAAAGGTCGGCCGGAGCTGGCTGGCCCGCCTCTCCGCGATCGCCCGCTCCCTGGGCTCCTGCGCGGCAGCGGCCTGCCGCGAGATCGAGTCGCGGCCGGTGCCGGCCCTGCCGGCGGCGCAGTAGGCCGGCCGTGTTCTGAATCTACGAAACTCTGCCGAGCGTCAAGATCTTGACGCCTCCCACGGTCCGCGAGTTTCCGTCGGCAGGAAAGGAACAAGATCTTGCCCTTTTTTCTCGACAGTTTTCTCGTAAAGCGGGACTTTCGGTTACGTACTCATTGACATTGACCCAAAGCGCCGGATTCCGGGACCATGTTCCCGGAATGAAGAGCGAGATCCTCGATCCTGAGTATGTGGGCGAAGCGATCATCCGGCGCAGGCGCAAGGCTGGACTGACGCAGAAGAGGCTCGCCGAAGAAGCGGGGATCCATCCAAGCTTGATGTCCAGATATGAGAGTGGAGAGACCCGGATCGGGAGGACCAACCTCAAGAAGATCTGCAACGTCTTGCACTGCTCACCCGAGGAACTCCTCTCGGATGCGTGGCAGATCTCCGAATCCGGGGGCGCTTCCACGGAGTCTGCCAGCGGAGTGGAATCGCCTGCGGTCTTCCCCGAAGCCGAGCTCGAGAAGGCCTACGACGAGTCCTTTACCGATCACAAGAGGCTTTACCTGAAGACCTGCCGCGTCTTGTTCGAGGCCTTGCGTGGCAACCAGCCATCGGCAGGAGGACTCCAGCGCCCCTCCCGCCGCAATGGCCGCAAGGCCCGCGCTTGACGGAGCAGCTTCAGGATGGCAGGGGACGCCGACGATTGCATCGCCGCCCCAAGGGGTCTGCGTGCAGTACTGAGTCTCGCACGGATTGCAGTTAGGAAACCGTCAGGGCACCGCGCCGACCGCCGGACGCGCAGTCGATGCGCCCAGGACGGCCCCTGCGGTCACCACCAGGACGAGCACGCCCGCCGGTGACGTGATGCCGCCAGCGAAGACCTGAGCCAGCAGGGAGCCCACGGCAAAACCGAGGCTGAGCCCGCAAGCGCTCAGGAGAGGCCACATCCTTGGCAGCCTGCGGGTCTTGCGGAAGATCAGGAGCTGGGCCAGGCCCAGGAGGCCGCCGCTGACGAACCCCACGATGAGCATGGTGACGGCCCTGGCGAGCGGGGCCTGCTGAAGGAGCCGGACCGGGTGGCCGAGGAGCGCCTGGCCCACGATCTCGATTGCGACGATCCCGACCGCGAGGCCGATTCCCAGCCCGAGAGCGGTAGCGAGGATCCAGCGGCCAGGAGTCTCCACCCGGTGCCGGAACTCCAGCCACTGGAAGGCACCGAGGCTGGCGCCCACGACGATGGTGAGGACCGGCGTCAGCAGGACCATGCCGACCAGCGCCTCCACCGGATCCTCGAGCACGAGCGCCATCCCGATGCCTGCCGAGAGCCCGAAGGCGGTCAATGCGGCCCAACGCAGGGAATGGATGTTCATCGGCTGTCTCCTTTCTGGACGGAATTCTTCAAGGATAGCTGGATTTGACCTTCCGCCGGAACTCTGGTCGAATATACGCGAATCTGTAAGGGGTCCCCGCATGAAAATCGCCTTCCTCAAACCACCCATCGGCGGCATCCTGGGTCTCGAGATGCTGACCTTCGTCGAGCCCCTGGGGCCCATCTCCATCGCCGGAGGGCTCGAGGCCGAGGGGCACGAGTGCAAGGTCTTCGACCTGCGGATCGAGGGCGAAGAGGAGGGCATGGCGCTCTGCCGGCGCTTCGCGCCCGAGGTGGTGGGCCTGCAGTGCAACTTCACCACCGAGCGCTTCCGGACCCTGCGTCTCGTCGAGCGCGTGTGCCGGGAGCTGCCGGAAGCCTTCGTCATCGTGGGCGGGCACGACGCCTCCCGCGAGCCCGGGTGGTTCCTCCACCCGGCGATCGACGCCGTGGCGGTGGGCGACGGCGAGGAGATCATGCCGCCCCTAGTGGACGCCCTGGCGCGGGGGACCGGCCTGGAGGCGGTGCCCGGCCTGGTCCTGAATCGCAACGGCGAGCAGCGCCGCACGCCGGCGGCGCCGATGCGGGACGACCTCGACTCGCTGCCCATGCCGGCCCGCCACCTGATCCCCCACTATGCGCCCCACTACTACATCAACTTCCGCAAGCCCCTCGCTCTGATGGAGACCGCCCGAGGCTGCCCCTTCAAGTGCAACTTCTGCTCGGTGTGGAAGTTCCACGAGAGCACCTTCCGCGTCAAGTCGCCCGAGCGGGTGGTGGCCGAGCTGCGCGCCATCGAGGCCCCCAACGTCTTCATCACCGACGATATCTTCTGGATGGACGTGCGCCGCGGCGAGGAGATGGCGCGGCAGATCAAGGCGGCGGGGATCAAGAAGTACTTCACCGTGCAGACGCGCACGGACATCATCTGCAAGTTCCCCCACCTGGTCGAGATGTGGAAGGACTGCGGCCACCTCGCCATCTTCCTCGGCCTGGAGGCGGTCACCGACGAGGGGCTCAAATCGGTCAACAAGAGCAACACGGCGTCGAACAACGCCCGCGCCCTGGCGATCCTCCGGGAGCTGGGCGTCGGCTACACGCCGAACTTCATCGTCGACCCCGCCTGGGACCACGACGACTTCGCCCGCCTGCGCGCCTGGATCGAGGAGACCGGCGCCTACAACAGCGGCTTCTCGGTCCTGACCCCCCTGCCGGGCACCGACCTGTGGGAGACCGCCAAGCACCAGGTGACCACCCACGACTGGGAGATGTACGACATCATCCACGCCGTGCTGCCGACGAAGCTCCCCCTGGACGAGTTCTACGAGGAGTACTCCCGGCTTTGGCGCCACGTCCTCCAGGTGCGCTACCAGCACCGCGGGCGGCTGCGCACCTACGTCGGGCTCGGCGCGGCGCTCGCCACCGGCAAGGTCACCCTGGACGCGGTGCGCAAGGGGATGAACATCGCCAAGGTCTTCAGCAAGCCCGAGACCTTCCTGCGCGCCCACCAGGAGTCCGCGGCCCGCTCGGAGCTGGCGGCGGCGAGCTGAGCTCCGACCGGGCGCTACCGGCCCTTCGCCAGCACGACGAGCACGTCCTCGCCGCGGATCTCGGTGCCGCCGGCTTCGGGGCGCAAGCGCCCGGTCAGCGGTAGCACGACCAGCTCGCCGTCCCGCGCCGGCCGGCCGAGATGCTGCTCCACGGCGCGCTGGAGGTCGGGCGTGCTGAGCTTCAGGGTGAGGTCCAGACGGCCATCCGGGCCCTGGGCGGTGCAGTCCCGCGCCTCGTCGCGCCCGAGCAGCGGGAAGAACGGCGTTGCCACGTCCTCGAGTGCGCTGCGCAGAGGGGTCATCCCCAGCACGCGGAGGGAGGCGGGATCGACCGTCCGGACGTCCAGCTCCGCCGTGCCCAGGAGCGCCGCCGGAACGACGCCTTGGCTGCCGAGGTTCACCGGGTTGGGACAGGCGCCCGGCTTGAGGTCGAATGCCACCTCCAGGGTCCGCACAGGCAGCGGAACGTCGCTGCGCCAGGTCGACCCTTCGCCGAAGTAGCGGCCCACTGGAACCCAGTTGAAACCCAGATAAGGGTCCGGCGCCGAGGCGGGGATCTCCTTGGCGAAGTGCTCAGCCAGGATGTTGTAGAACGTCATCTCCGTCGCAGTGAGCAGCCGGTCGTGGCTCTCGGCCACGAAACCCACGGCGAAGTTCCGGCGGGCGGCCCCGGGACCGGGCGTGCGGACGCCGTGCGCGGCCTGGATCTGCTCGATGGTGACGGTGCGCTCGAGCTCCGAGAAGCTCTGGCCGCAGAAGAAACCTGGCAAGGGAAGGGAGCTGCTGTAGACGCGCAGCGGCGGTACTGCGCTGCCGGAGATCAGGCCGGCCATGTAGCGGTCGAGGGGAGGCGCCCGGTGCGCGCCGTTGCGCCCCTCGTCGCAGTCGAACAGGAAGGTGCCGTTCCCCTGGTCGACGAAGCGGAACCCGCCCACCAGGCTTGCGACGCTGGTGCGGGAACCGTAATGGCCGGTGCCGTCCGAGAGCCCGAGGGAGAGGTCGGTGTACGACGCCCACTGGTGGGTGATCTCGTGCATGGCGTTGCCGCTGTAGAGGCCCCGGTACTGGCTGTCGAGGATGTTCACGCTCAACAGCCGCCCGCCGCTGCCGTAGAAGGCGGAACCGTCGAACGGGGTGTTGCCCGTTCCGGACGCCTCGGTCTGGACCTGGTAGTGGACCCCGGCGTTGAAATTCGACCGCGTGAGGGCCGGCACCCACTCGACGTGATCGATCGAGAAGAGCATGAGGAAGTCGAAGGCGTCGGGAAGGACCTCGTAGATCCGGGAGGTCAACTGCGGCAACTGAAAGCCGCTGAACCGGAGGGCGTGCTGCGTGGCGCGGAAGTCCGTCCGGACATTGATCATATGCGGGGAGACCGCAACGTCGGCGGCGAGCTGCTGGACCTCCGCCGTGAGGCCGGAACGCACGATGCCCACGGCAGGCTCGATCAGGAACTGGCTCGGCGAGCCATCGAGCTCCCCGATCACCACGGTGCCGAGGAACTCGGTCCAGAGGCCCGCGGGGCTCGTCGGATCGTACCGGAAGAACTGGGGGGAAGGGATGGGGCAGGCCGGATCGTAGCGGAGTGCGGGGCTCGTATGCACGGAGTCGCCGGCGATCCGGTCGCCGCCGGTGCCGTCGTCGCGCAGGTCGAACGGGACCGGCTGCGGCGGCGCGGGCAGGAGACACGGATTCAACTGGAGAAAGCGCACTCCGGCCACGGGGCCGTTGGTGTCCACCTCCAGACGGAAGCTCTCCACGCCGTCGGCGCGGATGGCGCTGGGGATCGTCTCCCACGACCGGGTACCAGGCGGCAGCGCGGCCGAAACCGCAGCCCGCGCTTCGAAACCCGCGGCGTCGGGACCCGGGGGCTCGGCGCAGACGAGCGGGACCCCTTCCGGGTCGACCGCCCAGATCTGCTCGGGGGAGACGCCCTGGCGCTCCAGGGCGCCGATCATCTCCCGGGTGATCGGAGCGGGCGAAGAGGAAGGATATCTTGGGGCTGCGGCGAAGGGGAGGAGGATCGTTCCGGTCAGGACGAGGGCAGGAAGGGCTCGGGATGCTTTCATGGGAAGGACCTCCTTCGCGAACACGAGCCGGGTGCAGGAGCGGATCGATTCAATGATACTCCGTTATTCCTTTCTAAAGCGAGAAGCGATTGATGACAGCCAGGGAAAGGCATAGAAAGATCATGCAACACTCATAGAGGTGCCATAATGATTTAAATATGCCCACCCAGGTATGGCACGGTCGAGCATGTGCCTACGCCAGGACGGGATGTTTTCCGGATGGCTACCCTGGTGGAATTGACTATATTTCCACCCACCAGCGGCTCCGCGGGCGAGCTAAAAGCTACAGCCTGCGGATCAGCCTCAAAAGAAGCAGGAGCACGACGGCGCCGATGAAGGCGACGAAGATCGTGCCGGGCAGGCCCCCGAAGGGCGCGCTCCAGCCCATCTTGCTGAAGATCCAGCCGCCGATGAAGGCGCCGACAATGCCGACGACGATGTCGCCGAGCAACCCATAGCCGCCCCCGACGACGAACGAAGCCAGGACTCCGGCCACCAGGCCGACGATGATCCAGGTCAGGATGTCCATCTCAGTTCCTCCTGTGACGAGGCCGGATCTCCCGGCCGTGGTCCACCGCTGGTCCGACAGACTCCCGGCATCAACTTAGCATGGGGCCGAAGCTAACGGCCGGCTTTGCGGAAACCGCCGAGACGGTAGGCGATGACGGTCCAGGCCGAGACGAGCCAGAAGCCGGCCCAGGAACGGGCCAGACGGCGGAAGAAGAACTCATAGTTGGACCGCTTCGTCCACACCTCGACAACGGCGCCGCGCTCGATGCGATACGTTGCCGAGACCTCGTCCGAGCGGATGCGGCGGCCGCCCCGCTCCCCGGTCCAGTGACCGTGGAGGGTGATGGTGCCGTCGTCGTTGTCCACGATCCGGCTGCAGACGATGCTCAAGCCCGGAATCCGCCGGCGCGCGAAGGTCAGAAAGGCCTTCATTCCTTCGGCGCCGCCGAAGGTCCGGCCTTCCAGATGCAGGACCAGGTCCTGCGCCAGGAGGCGGTCGAACCCGGAGACCTCCGACTCCCCCGACATGACGTTCAGGAGCTCTTCGACGACCCGCTGCTGCTCGCTGGTCATGGCAGAGCCGCCTGGGCGAAGGCGCTCCGGCTCTGCTCGGCGAGCGGTATGGTGCTCACGCGGCAGTAGCCACGGAGAAAGGAAGGAGTCGCCGACAGGCGGTGGAGGATGCGCGCCAGGCCGCAGCAGAGGGGATTCCTCCCCAGCAGGGTCAGCCGGGCCAGCCGGCGCGCATTGGCCCGGATCAGGCGATCCGATTGCTCGCTGACCAGTTGCCGGGTCACCCGGGGCCGCTCGATGGAGGCGAACCAATCCAACACCGCATGGCTCGCCAGGAGATCCTTCATGTACGTTTCGTAGAGCCGCCCGGCCTTCTCGGGAAACCGCATGGCCTGCACGGCGATCCGTGCCGCCGCCAGGGCGCTGGCCACGCCGGTCCCGGACATCCACCAGATCTGGCCGTAAGAAGGCCCGACGAGCAGCCAGTTCGTCCCGTGCCCGCGATCGTGAACGAAGTAGCAGTGCCGCAGCGACCTGATCTCCGTCTCCCGGGGGTGAAGCTCCCGGTAGACGAGACCCCGGCGGCGGAACCCCTCCTCGACCCGCTGGAGGACCTCCTCGTCCGTCAGGCCGTTTGCGCTCAGCTCCATGCTGGCACCGATCGAAACATAGAGCCCCAGCGGGATGCACCAGGCGATGGCCTCGAGGCCGTCGAGGTCTTCGTAGAACCGCACGATGCTGGTCGAGAGCTGCCAGGCCTCGCGCTCCGCGGGAGCCTCGCTGTGCGGCGACCGATAGTGGGTGTAGACCACCCGTTGGAGACCGCTCAGCAGGTGGCAGGGCACGCCGGCCGCCCGGGCTGCCAGGCGTACGTGGTTGGTCGCGTCGAACAGGTAAGCGGGCCGGAGGCGGGTTCCGTCGGCCAGGTGGATCTCCGAGAACGTGTCGGAGCCGGAGTCGTAGCGCAGGTCCTCCACCCGCACATCGGCCTGATCGCAGTAAGGGCTTGCCACGACGCTGCGATACAGCGCGGCGTCGAGGCCGATCCGATCGACGTGGAACAAGGCCGTGGGAGACCGGTAGCCGAGCAGGCGGAACGGCCAGCGCGCCTTGTCGATCTCCAGGTCACAGGAGAAGACGTGCTCGCCGAAGAACCCGACCACCAGTTTCTTGCTCAGGAAGTACGGCAGGAACTCGGTGAGGAAATCGAACACGAAAACCGAGGCTTCCAAGCTCAGGGACTCGCCGAGGCGAGGGGAGGAGTCCGGCGGTCCGCCGAGCAGGAGGTGATGCACCTTCGCCCTGGACAGCGCGCGGCTGACCAGCAGCCCGCTCAGTCCCGACCCGATGATGACGGCGCGACAGCGTGAACTCTTCATACCATCTTCCCCCGCCGGCAGATCTGCGCCGCGTTCAAGCTTTGAGTTAATAATACTTCGGAATCTCTGGGAGAGGGAAGGCCCCGTCACGAGGACGGCGGCCGCCAAGGCCGGCTACGGTTTCAGCTCGATGACCGGCTGCCCCGCCTCCTTCAGGCGGGCGTTGAGCACGGCCAGATCTTTCGCCTTCAGCGCGTCCCAGGCTTCCAGGGCGGCCGCGAGCGCCGGCTGGATCTGCTCGAAGCCCGCGACGGCGTCCGGCGAAGGCGCGGCGTCGGAGCTGTCCACGGCCAGGGCGAGCCCGTCCAGCGTCTCGCTCACGAAGCGCAGGCTGGTGACCGACTGCGGCCGCAACCACCAGAGAGCGATCCCGCTGGGCGAGGGTACGGTGCCGGAGACCTCGATGGCGCGCGCCTGCAACGCGTCCATGGCCGTGCCAACCTCCGAGCTCGCGCCCTGGCGCCGCTCGGCGAGCGCCGCGAGCAGCGCGTCGGCCTCGTTGGCGGCCGTGGCGACCCTGGCGCTCGCCTCCTCGATCCGGCGCGCCAGCGCGAACTGTGCGGCGTAGGCTTCGGGCGGCAGCTCGAGCCGCGGGTCGGGCGCCAGGGTGAACGGCTGCGTCAGGCGGGCGCCGCCGGCTTCGAGCACGACGGTGTAGCGGCCGGGCGGCGCCCACACCCCGTCCGCGTAAGGGTCGCTCCCGCCGGGCGCGGCGGACGGCGGGTAGCGCAGCGGCCACACGAAGCGGTGATGGCCCGGCGTCGTGGAGAGCGTCGAGGTCGCCGCCACCCATTCCGGAGCGGTCCGCAGCTTGGCGGGGTCCACCTTCGGCGGCGGGTCCGCGCTGCTGTAGCGCCGCACCAGAGCGCCGTGCTGGTCGCGGATCTCCAGCGTCACCGGCTGCTTGGCGCCGGCCTTGAGGACGTAATCGATGAAGGCCCCCGCGGGCGGGTTGGCCGCCAGGGGCTCGTCCTTGGGCATGGGCGTGCCGGTGAAGCCCGCCGGGCGCAGCCGCACCGCCGGCGCCGGCGCGAACAGCCACGCCGCGGCGCGCGCCACCTTCTCGTTGATCTGCCGCAGCGGCGTCACGTCGTCCAGCACCCAGAAGGCGCGGCCGTGGGTGGCGATCACCACGTCGTCGCCGTGCACGTCGATGTCGCGCACCGAGGAGACCGGCAGGTTGAGCTGCAGCGGCTGCCAGCTCCCGCCGTCGTCGAAGGAGACGTAGACGCCCTTCTCGGTGCCGGCGTAGAGCAGGCCCCGGCGCACCGGGTCCTCGCGCACGGCGTTGACGAAGCTGCCGTCCGGGATGCCGCTCGCGACCAACTCCCAGCTCCGGCCGCCGTCGTGGGTGCGGTAGACGTAGGGCTTGAAATCGTCGAGGCGGTGGCGGTCGACCGCCGCGTAGGCGGTGTCGGCGTCGAAGTGCGAGGCCTCGAGGATGCCGACCTTGGACCACGGCGTGAGCGCCGCCGGCGTGACGTTCACCCAGTGCCTGCCCTCGTCGCGCGTGCGCCAGATCAGGCCGTCGTCCGTGCCCACCCAGAGGTCGCCGTCGGCCAGCCGCGACGGCGCGATGGTATAGATCACGCCGAAGTGCGAGCCCGGCCCCGGCCGGTTCGCCGCCGTCGCCGCGTCGAGGTTCGCGGGGATGCCCGGATCCTCGCGCGTCAGGTCGGGGCTGAGCACCGTCCAGTGCTCGCCGCCATCGTCGGTGCGGAACAGCCGCTGGTTGGAGTGGTACAGCACGCGCGGATCGCGCGGCGAGAACACCAGCGGCAGCGTCCAGGTGGCGCGGTAGAGATCCGGGTAGGCCAGCGTGGGGTCCACCCAGCGAGTCTGCCCGGTGCGCAGGTCGAGCCTCTGCACGCGGCCGCCGAAGATCACGTCCGGGTCCTTGGGATCGGGCGCGATGTTGTCGCTCTCGCCGCCGGCCGTGACCTCGCGGAACTCGCTGAGCGTGATGCCGTCGTAGGTGTTGGTGCGGCTGGGCACGACGGCGGCGCCAGAATCCTGCTGCGCGCCGTAGACCCAGTAGGGGAAACGGCGGTCGGTGATGACGTGGTAGAACTGACCCGTCGGCTGGTTGTACCAGGAGCTCCACGTCGCTCCGCCGTTCGTCGAAACCACCGTGCCCTGGTCCGTGCCGAGGATGCGCCGCTCCGGGTGCCGCGGATCGATCCACATCTCGTGGTAGTCGTCGCCGCCGGGCGCGCCCTTGATCGGCACGAAGGTCTTGCCGCCGTCGTCCGAGCGGTAGAGGTTGGTGTTGCAGGCGTAGACGACGTCGGCATTGCCGGGCTCGACCGCGACGCCGCCGAAGTACCAGCCGCGCTGCCAGATGCGGGTGTCGCCGCTCGTGCGCGCCCAGGTGGCGCCGCCGTCGTCCGAGCGGTAGAGGCCCCCCTCCTCCGCATCCACCATGGCGTAGACGCGCTGCGGCCGGGCCGGCGCCACGGCGAGGCCGATGCGGCCCGGCTTTGCGGGGAGGCCACCACCGAGCGGCTTCCAGGTGTCCCCGCCGTCGGTCGACTTGTACAGGCCGCTGCCCGGGCCGTTGGACGGCGGATAGATGCTCCAGGGCGTGCGCCGCGTCTGCCACAGCGCGGCGTAGATCACCGCCGGATTCCCCGGCTCGAAGGCGAGGTCGATGGCGCCGGTGTCGTCGTCCTTGCCGAGCACCTTCCGCCACGTCCTGCCGCCGTCCTTGGAGCGGAACACGCCGCGCTCGGCGTTGGGGCCGTACGGGTGGCCGAGCGCCGCCACGTATACGAGGTCGGGGTCCTGCGGATGGACCAGCACGCGCCCGATCTGCTGCGAGTCGGCAAGGCCGATATGGGTCCAGGTCTTGCCGCCGTCAACGGACTTGTACAGGCCGTCGCCCTGAGCGATGTCCGAGCGCATGTCGGCCTCGCCCGAGCCCACGTAGATCACGCGCGGGTTCGAGGGGGCGATGGCCAGCGCGCCGATCGAGCCGATCGGCTGGCCATCGAAGATCGGCTGCCAGGTGCGGCCGGCGTCGTTCGTCTCCCAGACGCCGCCGTTGACGCTGCCGAAATAGAAGTGCTCGGGCTCGCCCGGGACGCCGCTGACGGCGAGCACGCGGCCGCCGCGGAACGGCCCGATCAGCCGCCAGCGCAGATCCTGGAACAGCGCCGGATCGACCCCCGCCGCAAAGGCGCTGGAAGCGGCGAGGAAGAGAACGGCGGCGATGAGGCGGCGCAGAGACATGAGCGTCCTCCGTGGCATGGAAGCCTCATGATATCCGCCTTCATGGGAGGTCAGCGGTTGTAGGGATACTCATTGATCCAATGGAAGCCGCGGCTGACGAGCCGGAACTCCGGCGCCTCGACCCGGCGGAGCCGGGCCCGGATCCTCCGGCCGTCGAGCGTCCCCTCCAGCGCCAGGAGGCCCGGTTCCGTCTGTTGCAAGGAGAAGGCGGACTTCCATTTCGGATCGTCGCGCTTCGTCAGGGCCACCGTGCTCTTCTTCTCGTCGAACGCGAAGACGTAGCGCTGGCGCGAATCGTCCATCAGCAGGACGGCCATTGTCTCCGGGGCACGGAAGACCACCCGCCGCCATCGGGTCTCGTCCGTGACCAGCGGCGGCCGCACCCGCCCGTCGACCGCGAACTCGTCGACGTTCCAGAGGCCAGAGAGCGGCGGTTTGAGCGGAGCGTCGAGATGGGTCTTACGGAGCTGCTGGGTTTCGTACAGCGACAGGACGGCGAAGCCAACGACGAACACAGTCCGCAGGGCCAGCGAGCCGCGATGGAGCCATGGCCTCTTGAACAGCGGGCGGTGCTCGACGGGCTCCACCCGGCGGTTGAACACCAGCAGGTCGGCCAGCCGCCGCAGGTCCGGAGCGGCCAGGAAGACCGCCGCCGCCAGCAGGTGGCAGGAATACAGCTTGACGGGCACGTCGTAGCAGAAGTTGAGCACGACGACGTTGGTGAGGACGCCGATGCACACGAGCGCGCCCAGCAGCGTGGTGCGGCGGGCGATGAGGAGCAGGCCGCCGAGCATCTCGGCCGCGCCGGAGAAGATGGTGTAGGCCGCGGAGGCCCCCATGAAGGTCCAGAGGATCCCCATCGGCGAAGAGTCGCCGATGGGCTGCAGGAGGCGGTCGAGCGCCGGGCTGGGGAACTGCGTCGGGATGACCTTGGCCGCGCCGTAGGAGATCATTACCGTGGCGAGCCAGAAACGGACGTAGACCCGCAGCCACTGGTGGAACCGCGCGTAGTCGGTCCGGCTCCTGTCGAGAAGCGTCCAGACGAGCGTCGCCACGCCCGCCAGGATCAGGAAGCAGAACACCTGCACCCAGTTGTAGGTCGTGTCCCCGCTGCCGTTGGGGAGCACGGTGATGTCGACCCGGAACACGTGCTTCCCCACCCAGGGGACGAGCCAGTTCCAGAGCTTCTCGTACGGCTGGAGGACGATTCCCACCCCGGGGATGACGCTGAGGGGAAACGGGAAGATGTACAGGACCAGGTACGCGAACACGAAGCGGAAGAGCAGCCGCTTCGCGGCGCCCCAGGCGGGAGCGGCCTTCTCCAGCTCCCTCGTCTCCTCCAGCGACCTCGAGAAGTCAAGCAGCGCCATGGCGAATCCGCTCCTTTCTGCACTCTATGGTACGAGAAAGGAGGGCGCCAGGGGAGCGCCCCCGCGCCCGCCGTGCTACCCGCAGATCCCCGCCGCGCTCGAGGAGGCAGATCAGCAGGTGGTCGCCAGCCCGAGGCGTTCGAAAAACCCCTTGCCGGTCCAGTCGCAGAGCCAATCCCGGACCGTGGCGATGGCGGTTGGCGGACTACCCTCCCCTTCTCTCAGGGCGAGGGCCTGGGCCACCGATCTCTGGCCGTCCAGGGCTTGGAGAAGGAAATACGGCTCAGGGGCGAGCTCGTGGAGGATCACCCGGTAGTCCCGCCGCGTCATGGCCACGAAGCTCGCGGCGGGCGCGGGCAGGTCCAGGCCCTCCCCCCGCCGGGCGGCGAGCAGACAGGTGTGGACCGGGAAGCGGAAGGCGAACAGCCGCAGACAGGGGACGGGCACGGGCCGCGCCGCGAGGAGGCGGTCTTCCGGGATCTCCCGCACCTCCCGCGCGCCCGGCAGGGTCCGGCCCTCGACTCCGGGACCATCGTAGACCTTCTGGAGCGCCAGCTCGAGGGTCGCCAGCTCGACGATCAGGTCCGCCCACGCCTCCCGCTCCTCCGGCGGCGCCGCAGCATCCGGGCGAGTCTCGGCGAGGTGCCGGGGGAAGGCGTCCGCCAGGCGGTTGAGGGTGTAGCTGCCGGGCGGATGGCGCCGCAGGTAGTCGAGGGCGAACCGGTCGAAGAGGTCCCGGCCGAGGACCGCGAGCAGGCCGGGGAACATCGCCCGGAAGCTTTCGAGCAGGCGGGCGAAATAGGACCGGCCGTAGAGGGCCAGCCGCTCCGCGCCGGACAGCCGCGAGGAGGGGGCCACGACCTCCTCCAGAGTGTCGGGGCCCACCTCGAGGCCACTGCGCGCCTCCTCCGAGGCCATCCCGGGGACGATGCCCCCGGGATGCGTGATGACCGCCTGCATCCACCGCTGCAGCCGGTCAAGGTCCGGGCGCCGGGAGCTCACGAGCCGCTCAGGAGCCCTGGCACCTGGCCTTGGTGGAGGTCGGGCTCAGGACCTTGCGCAACGCGTTCGCCGGCGGATCGTCCGTGGGGAATCCGGGCACCTTCTCCCGCATGAGCTGCCGGGCGTAGGCCCACACGTCCTGGCAGCGCAGGTTTGCCGGAGCGCTGCTGGAGAAGACCTGGGCTTGCGGGATCGGAGCACCGCACCCGCCGTTGCCCAGGGCGGAGTTGAAGTTCGGCTGCCAGTCCCCCTGCGGATCGTTGCCGGCATAGCCGCAGCCCCCCTGCCCGGCGCACATGTTGGTGCCGCCGCAGGTGTGGAACCAGGCGGTGGCGCAGTCGCCGTCCCCCGGCTGGGTGCCTGTGTCGTTCGCCCCCTTGCCGGCGCACATGTTGAGCCCCTGGCAGGCGTGCAGATCGCGCGCGTGCGTCGGGTCGTAGGCGGAGCCCGGGTCCGACCACCGGTACTCGGGCGTGCCGCCGTGCTGCCAGACGTCGAGCGTCCGGTTGCCCAGGCCCTCCATGGCGTCGTCGTCCAGCGATCCCTGGGGAGTGGCGAACATACGGTCGAGACCGACGAGGAACGACGAGAAGCTCTCGTAGAGAGCCTGCTGGAGGTCCTCGAGGATCGGGTCGGGACGCTCGTCGATGAGCTGGATCCTGCCGTCCCGGACCAGGGCCACGATCTCGGTGAACCGCTGCCAGTGGCTGATCCGGTCGAGGGCGATCTCGATTGGATTGCCGCTGCTGGGCACGAATTTCGGCGGCACCTCTCCGCTGCCTGCGCCTTCGCCCTGCACTTTGATCGCCGTCAGGGCCGCCTCGGCACGAACCAGCGCGTCGCCGGGCGCGCCGTAGATCTGGATGCTGAACGGGTACCGGTCCGCGGCCGCGACGACGTTGGCGTGCGTCCCCATGTCGGGTCCGAAGAAGAAGTAGCGCAGGAAGCCGCTCTCGAACGCCTTGGCGGCCGCGGCCCAGTCGTCCTTCTGCAGCAGCTCGTCCGCCGTCGGCGCCGGCCCGAGACCGTGGGGCGGATAGAGCTCGGGCCAGCAGGCTTCGGCGCCGTATTGGAGAGAGGTGTAGAAGGCGCCGATCGATATGTACTGCTGCCGGTACTCCCGGGGATCGCCGGGCTCGTCCCTCTCCTCCTCGATCCATTGGAAGAGGCGGGCCTGGTTGAGGTCCATGGGCCCGAGCTTCAGCTCGACGCCCGGCGGCAGCGGCGCCTTCAGGCAGGGCGGCAGGGAATCGTAGCTCGGGGCCTGATCGCCGGAGAATCTCACCCACGGGCGGCTCGGATCCACGTCCTTCCGGGGCCGCACCGCGTTGCGGAGGTTCGCGGCGAGCTCGACGTGCAGCATCTCCTGGATGGCGACGGAGAGCACGCTGTTGAAAGCGTACTGGTTGTAGTCCTGCTGGTCGAAGCGGCCGAAGTCGGGGCTGCCGTCCGGCTTCGACGGCACCGGCGCGAACCCCGGGCGCGAGGTGCTCGGGCTCACCGGCGCCGCGATCGAGTACGCCGCCGTGAGGTACAGCGGGATCGTCCACATCTCGAGGTAGACGGCGTTCTGAAGGTGCTGCCGCACGCGGTCGGGGGTCCAACCCTTGGGATCGATGCTCATGCTCCCTCCTTGATCTTCAAGACAGGCTTCCAAGTCTACCGGCGCGCCAAGGCGGGCGGAAGGGTTTCGCGGCCCTGGAAGAAAAAAGCCCCCGCTCCAAACGAGCGGGGGCGCCAGAGGAGACGTGGGCCGGCGGGCTACGGCACCCGCACGGTCCGCGCCACGCTGATATCTACCTTCCCTCCCAGGGGTAGGGTATTGACGATCTCCAGGCGGTAGCGGCCCGGAGCCGTCACGGCGGCGTCGAGCCCCGAGGCGGGGAGGCCGGGGACCAGCGCGCCGCTGGTCGAAAGCAGCGTCCCGAGGGGATCGAGGAGCCGGACGGTGAGCGGCGCCGGGGCCCCTTCGACGAGCACGGAGACCGCCACGTCGCCGGGCTTCACCTCGACCGTCCGCACCAGCACCGGACCCTCGGTGGCGCTGCCGGTGGAGGTCTGGGTCTGCGAGCGGTACTCGACCGCCGAGGCGTTGGCGCCGCTGCCCGCGCCGCAGTCGAGGCGGAAGCCGTCCACGATCACCGTGCCGGAGACGTGGACGACCTTCAGCTCGTGCGGGCCGGGACCCAGGTTCGAGAAGGTCACGGCGCTGCCGAAGCTCGCCGGACCACCGTAGGAGACCGTCTGGCGCAGCACGCCGTCCAGGTAGAGCTGGGCGGAACCGCCGCTCGGCGTGAGGCCGTAGAGATAGGTGATGTCGCGGGCCTCGAAGACGAGCCGCGCCGCCGCGCCGTTCTTGTTGTTGCCGATGCGGCGCGAGTAGCCGCCGCCGGTCGCCGCCGGATCGCTCTTGCGGTGCCAGCCGCCGGTGTACTCGACACTCGGATCGGCGTCGTCCAGCTCGCCGCAGAAGCGGCAGACGTCCCCCTGCTGATCGCTGGCCAGCAGCTCCACGTTGGTCAGCGTCACCTCGTCGAACCAGAAGCCGGTGAGGGAGGCGCTGGTGTCCGTGGCGTAGCCGACGTCGAGCTGGAGCGCCCGGCCGGCGCGGCTCGCGGCGCCGAGGTCCGCCGCCGTCCAGGTGCTCTGCAGCCACCCCGGACCCGGACCCGCCCAGCCCGGCTGGTTCGCTGTCACGCAGGCACCGTTCGGACCGCTCGCGAGATAGGTGCGGCCGCCGCTGGGTGCGACCGGGGTGCGGCTGCCGCCGAGGATGTCGAACAGGGCCACGTTGGCGCGGTCGTACCAGGAGAGGTCAGGGTTCGTCGTCGGACCGATCGGCTCGATCGAGAACTGGTTGTAGAGCGACAGCGTCGAGGTCGGCGTCAGCCGGAAGAGCGGCGAGCGGATCTGGTCGCAGGCGTTGTCGGCCAGCGTCGAGGAGGCGACGTAGCCGCCGCTCAGGTTGGCGCCGCCGCCGGTGGTCGAGGGCGCAAAGGTGCCGCGCACGAGCTGCCAGCCGTCGAGGCCCTGCTCGAAGGACCAGGTCTTGCTCGCGGTGAGTTGGAAGTCGTGCTCCCCCTCGCCGAAGCGCACCGTGAAGGCCCGTGCCAGGCCGGCCGCCGCCAGCTCGTCAGAGGTCACCTCGATGGTCAGCTCGAGGACCTCGCCTGGCGCCAGGCCCTGAGCGGTGAAGGAAAGGGTGCCCTGGGCGGTGGCGCACGCCGGCACGCCGGTGGCGATCGCCACCGGCAGGCGCGGCAGCCTGGTGGCCGGGTTCGAGGCGACGACGCGGGAGATGCGCAGGTTGGTGAGGCTGCGGTCGCCGACGTTCTCGACCGTGAAGCGCACGCGCCCCGTCTCACAGTTGTCCAGGAACTCGTCGCCGTCGCCACCCGAGACCGCCAGGCTCACCGACGCCGGATCGATCCGCAGGTTGGCGCCGGCGGCCGGCGAAGGCGGCGTGCCGCATTCGCTGCAGTCCACGTCGGCGGCGGCGGCGAGCTGCTGCCAGCGCACGGTCAGGCGGTCGGCGTTGCGGACGCTGATGCGGCCGTCGCCGGCAGCAGCCGCCGCGCCGCTCGTGCGCAGCGTGCCGACGTAGCGGCCCGAGCCGGGCGGGCTCTCGAGCAGCGTCAGCGCCTCCCCCGCCGGCTCGGCGACCGAGGTGACGGTGACCACCTGCTGGCCGGCGCCGACCAGTGCAGTCTGCAGCGACACGTTCACCGCGTCATCGCAGCCGTAGCTGCCGCGGTCGAGCGCGAGGATCGGATCGAAGGTCTTCACCATCTCCCAGATGCCGCGGCCGTGGGTGGCGGCGCGCAGCCGCTTCGGGGTGGTGGCGTTGGTGAACTGCAGCATGTTCACCGACACGTGCGGCAGCATGCCGTTGTTGATCCGCCGCCAGGTCGTGCCGCTCCAGCCGGCGGTGTTCACGTACACACCGCTGTCGGAGGCGACGTAGATCTCGTTCGTCTCGGCGGGGTTGGGGTTCACCGCCGCGGTGTTGAACGGCTCGTCGGGGAGCGCGCCGGAGACGTCGGTCCAGGTGGCGCCGCCGTCGAGCGAGCGGAAGACGTGGCCCGGCATCGGCGGGTTGGTCGAGGCGTTGAAGCCGCTGTAGGTGACGATGACCCGGTTGGGGTCGGTCGGATCGGTGTCGATCCAGGTCACCACCCGCCCAGTGGTGGGCGAGCTGACCGGCAGCGGCGCCTTGGTGAGGTCGGTCCAGGTCAAGCCGCCGTCAGCCGTGCGCCACACCCGGCCCGTGGAGGTGCCGACGTAGAGGATCTGCGACATCGCGGGCACGCCGCCGACGGGGCTCCCCTTCGGCGTATGGATGAAGCTGATGTAGGCGCGCGTGCTGGTGGCGCCCTTGACGAAGTCGCCGTTGACGCCGTCGCTAGCGATGCGCACCCACACCGGACTGGCGGCCGACGCCGCCAGGTTGCGGTAGAGATAGTTGCTGCCCACGTACATCACGTCCTGGTTGTGCTCGTCGAGCGTGAACCAGGCGATGAACGCCGTGTGGCTGTCGGGCACGCAGACGACGCCGATGCCGCAAGTGCCCGCGCAGCCGCCGAAGGTCTGCATGCACTTCTCCAGCGGCCAACTCTGGCCGCCGTCGTCGGAATGGCGGATCGCGGCGTAGACGTACTCCTCGTAGGCCTGGCTGTCGTCGCGCTGGTCGGTGCCGGCGAAGCCGCCGTCGCCGCCGTAGGTCTCGCGCCAGGAGGTGCCGTCGAAGAAGGCGTGGCCGTTGTCCTGCAGGCCGGCGTTGATCTTGTTGGGCTGGGTGGCGCTCTGGCTCAGGCCGTAGAACTGCAGCGTCGAGAGGATGTCGCCGTTGCGGTCAGCCCAGGTGGCGCTGCTCGCGCCGATCGTGCCGATGAAGATGCCGCCGTCGTTGGCGTCGTAGTAGGTCGTGCCGTCGGCCCACACCGCGTGGTGATGGTCGGCGTGCGACCAGGTTGGCCCGGAGTCCGACCAACCGGAGATCTTGGTCAGCGTCACGCCGTGGTCGCGCGAGAGGTAGTTGTCGAGGCCGCCGACGATCAGCGTGTTCTCGTCCGTCGGGTGGACGGCGCCGGTGAGGTCGTACCAGCCCTGCGCCGAGGCGTAGTTCGTGGTCGAGCCGGCCCGCCACTGCACCGCCGGCGCGGTGGCGTCGAGGGTGTCGAAGATCCCCAGCGACTGGAAGTTGTCGGAGCGCGCAATGAGCGCATAGAGGTGCTTGGGGTTGCTCGGCGCCGCAAGGAGGGTGATGCGGCCCACGAGCCCGGGCTGCGCCGGGAACCCGTTGGAACTAATCTTCGTCCAGGTGGCGCCGCCGTCCACCGAGCGGTAGACGCCATTGTTCTTCCGCGCGTCGGCAGCAGGGGTAACGCAGGTGCTGTCCTGGATGCGGCCGAAGGCGGCGAAGAGAGTCGAGTTGCCGAACGGCCGGTCGCTCTCGTCGACGACAAAGTCGGTCGGGTACTCCGTCCAGCAGCCGCCGGGGAAGGCCGATCCCGCAGGCGCCCCGGAGTACGGCAAGCCGGTGACCAGCGACCAGGTCTGGCCGCCGTCCGCGGTGTGGTAGACGCCGCCGTCGCCAGCCACCCAGACGCTCTGCCCGTTCGGCACGCCGCGGTCGATGCGCAGCCGCCGGATGCGGTGCAGTCCGGGGAGGCCGCGCGTGTCCTCCTGCCAGGGGAGGGTCTGCACCGTCCAGGTGGCGCCGCCGTCGGTGGACTTCAGCACCCCCACGCCATCCTTGTCGCTGACCGAGAAGTTCCCCTCGCCGGTGCCGACGTAGACGATGGCGTCGCTGTAGTTCACGAGATCCTGTCCGGGCAGCACGTCGAGCGCGCCGATCGAGAGCGTCGGCTGGAAGTCGGTGAGCGGCGTCCAGTGCGCGCCGCCGTCGACCGTCTTCCACACCCCGGCGTCGGCGAACCCTGCGTAGAGGACGTTCTTGTTCACCGTCGCCGGGCCCTCGACGTGGGTCCATACCGCCGTGGCGCGCCCCTGGGCAAGCGAGCCGGGGCCGCCGGTCTGGCCGCTCACGTCGTAGGCGCCGTTGGGCCCGAGCGACGACCAGGTGTAGATCGTGTCGTCCGCCGTCGAATCGAGTGCTGCGCCCGCCGCCGCGGCTTCCAGCTTCCAGTCGGGGGCCGGCATCCCTTCGAAGGGCGCGAAGCGGTCGGCGGTGCGGTAGAACCACCGGCGCTCCGGCATGCTGGCGATGCCGAGCTGGATGCGGAACGCGACGGCGCTTAGATCCTCGTTGGGAAAGGCGAAGAGCTGAGGTTCGAGCGGCAGCGGCGGGAACGTGGCTTGAGTCTGCTCGGACTCGTGCTCCAAGCTGCTCTGTGACAGCGCTGGCGCCGCGGCGAGCAGCGCGCAGGTCAGTGCCACGATGGTCCGGATCAGGTGTCGCATGGGTGCCCCCTCCTCTTGGTGGCTGTGCGGGCGCCCCGCCGAGCGGGACCGCCCTTGCCATCAGGATGTAGCACTACTACTCGAACGTGGAATGAGGGAAAAACCTCAGGACGGGGGGCGGAAAAACCCCAGCCGCGGACGAGCTTCGTAGATACTTCCACAGCGAGTCAGCAGTTGCAGATGCACCTAGTGCCGCACCCGCTGCAGTCACCGGAGATACAGCCACGGCTCGTGCAGTAGTTGTTGCACTCCCTGATCTGCTCCAAACTGCAAACGATACAGGGATAGGCTTCCGCCTGCGGGATCTCCGCGGGTGCTAGTGCGAAGGCGAAGAGGAACAAGGCGACGAGACAACAGAGCTTGACGATCCGATTCATCCGTTCTCTCCTTTCCCAAGAAACGCTCTGTGTGCGGGCTCTCCCCGCTGAGCGGATATCGTTGCACCAGGATTCAGCGCTCGACGTGATTGTGAAATAAGGTAAACACCTCAGGACCGGAGGCCAAAAACCCCCAGCGAGGTGGAGCGAAGCCGCGCGATGAACTCCGTCATTGCCCGGAGGGTCAGCTCGGGATGCTCCCGGTGCGGCGCATGGCCGCAATCAGGAACAGGCAGCGCTTCGACCGGGCCGCCGGACTGGCGCTGGATCGCCTCGACCTGCCGCCAAGTGCCGTACTCGTCCTGCTCGCCCTGGAGGATGAGCATCGGCACCTCGATGGCGGGCAGGAACTCCTCGATGTTCCAGGCGCGGAACTCGGGATGCAGCCAGACGTCGTTCCAGCCCCGGAACGCGACCTCCGTGTTCGCGCCGTGGTGCCGCGCCAGGCGCTCGCGCAGGTCCGTCGTGCGGTAAGCTTCCCAGGCGCGCGCGATGCTCGCGAGCCCCCACGGCTCCGCGAAGACGTGCGGCGCCTCCAGCACGAGCCCGCGGAGCCTCGCGGCATCGCCGCTGCCCGCGTGGATCAGGGCGATCGACGCGCCGTCGCTGTGCCCCACCAGGATGGCTTCCCGGATTCCGGTCCGCTCCAGGATCCGGGCGAGGATCTCCGCCTCGTCGTGCATGAAGCGGATCGGCCGTGGCAGAGGAACGGGATCGGACTTCCCATAGCCTGCGCGGGAGTAGAGCAGGGCGCCGCAACCGGTGCGGTCCGCCAGCCGGTCGGGGAAGTCCCGCCACGCGGAGACGCTGCCGAGCCCCTCGTGCAGGAACACCAGCGTGGGCGCGCTCCCGGGCGGCGGACCGAGCCACCGGGCTTCCAGACGGACGCCGCGGATCTCGAGGAATCCCGACTCAATCATCCAGGTTGGGGCAGACCGCCGGGTCCGCGGCGGCCCTGCCGCAACTCTATCAGCCGCGTCGCTTACATATCGGGTTGACGCAGTGCGGGTGATCCTTGGTCGGACCCGCGTGGCACCGGGTCAGGTCCGCGTACTGCGTCATGCAATCGACAGCCTGGTTTTTGCAGGTCCAGCCGGGGAAGAAGTTGGTGGTCTTGGGCAGCTTCAGGTCCGGCTTCTTGTCGCAGTCCGCGTCCACGCTGAAGCGGTTGTTGATCACCGGCTCGCCCGGCCCCGGCCGGGGGCACCACGGCATTTCGGCCACTCTCAGCTTCACGGCCTGCCTGAACGGACCGGCCACCCTCCCCGTGTCCACCTGGGTGAACCGCAGGCAGGTGTTGAGCTGCAGGGTGCCGTTGAAGTGGCCGCAGCCGCAGTCCTGGTCCACCTTCACCACGATCTCGGTGGTCTTCTGGGGACCGCACAGGCAAGCGTCCACCCGCCATCTGGTGGCGCCCTGGCCCGGGCAGTCGATGCTGAGTGGGCTGGTGCTTGTGAGTTGGAGGACCCGCACGATCACCGGGATCGTGGCGGACCCGCCCGAGAAGACGCCGTCCTTGAGGCGCTCCACGATGGTGTCGCCATTGGCCGTCACCCCCGCGGGCTCAGTCGTCAGCGGCACGCCTTTGAGCTCGACCTGGCCCTTGAACGGGGCGGAGCCCGTGCAGAAGAAGCCCGCCGGGATGGGGTTGGCGGCGAAATCCGCTTTGGTGGGTTTGCCCGTCGAGGTCTGGAACACGTCCACGCCGTGGACGATGGTGGGCGGCTGCTTCGCGGGTGGCGCGGTCGACTGCGCCGCCGCCGGAGCCGCCAGGAACGCCATCAGGGCCAGCATGCACAGGGGGCTACAAACACTGTCTCGATTTCTCCGTTGCATGGCAGATCTCCTCCTCGTCTCGCCTCCTCTTCACACACCTGCGGAAGAGTCGCGAGGGTAAAGGTTTCAGGTATCCCATGGAGACGACCTCCGGACCGGAAGAACGGCACCGGTGGAGACAGGAATGCTCGTTCATACTAGGTTACGGGAATTCCGGGTGTCAATCGAGACTCGGCAGGCTCGCACCGTCGTGCTACCATGGGCTGGCGAGGAGTTGCGTCCCGATGGGTGTTCGTGCTCTGATTCCGCAACCCGTCGGGGAAAGGCAGGCACGTATGAGCGCGATTCCGCTCGAGCGGGAGATCGAATACCCCACCTCCGACGGCCAGCCCATGGCCGAGACGCCCGAGCACCAGCAGGTGATGATCGACCTCATCCTCGGCTTGAGACGCCGCTACGCCGAGGCGCCGGATGTCTGGGTGGGAGGCAACTTCTTCCTCTGCTACGAGAGAGGCAACCCGAACGCCCACGTATCTCCGGACGTGATGATGGTCCGCGGGGTGCCCAAGAAGAAGAAGCGGCCCAACTACCTGCTCTGGCAGGAGAGGCCTCCGAGCCTGATCATCGAGGTTACATCCAGGAAGACCCGCCGCGAGGACCAGCGCGTCAAGAACCGCTCTACAAGAGGATCGGTGTAGAGGAGTACTTCCTCTTCGATCCCTGGGGGGAGTATCTGCGGCCGCGGCTACAGGGCTATCAGCTCGAAAATGGGCACTACGAACCGATCCCGCCCACGGCTTATGGGGATTTGCAGAGCCGAACCACAGGACTGGAGCTCCAGCCTGAGGACCTGCGCCTGCGGCTGGTAGATACCGCCACGGGCGAGTGGCTCCTGTGGCCGGACGAGAGTGCCGCAGCCCTGGACCGTCTCCAGGCAGAGGCACGCCTCGCTGAGGAGGTCGCCGCCCGGCAGGCTGCGGAAGCCCGAGCTGCCGAAGGGACTACCGCCTGGAAGGCCGCTGAGGAACGCATCCGCGTTCTAGAAGAAGAGCTGAGCCGCCTCCGCAAGAACCAGAGCGACTGAGCGGCGCTCCCAACTGGGTCACCCTTCGAACTGGCAACGCTCTACCAGATCTCGCGGAGTGTCCGAAGGCTCTCCCGGTAGTCCTCCGTGCGAAGGTCCGCAGGAATCCCGTGCTCGGCGAGAAGGTCCATCATCTCGCTGACGGCAACGCCAGCCAGCTCAGCGGCCTTGCTCAGGGACGCCTTGCCCTCGCGATAGCGCTCCAGGGCCAGGAGGATGCGTCCGCGCGCGATCAGATCCCGGACGGCCGTCGAGAGATCCTCCTGATCCGCCTCCGCCAGGCTGCTGAGGAACTTGTAGTCGTCCGCTTCCAACCGGATGCTAACCGTCTTTTGAACTTTCGCCATGGGCGATTCCTCCAATCTGGCGCGAAACCTCTTCGATGACCTCGGCTCCAAAGCGCCCGTAGGACTTCAACCTCTCTAGGGACCGGATTCCATCCTCGCGAGTCAGAAGTCCCTTCTCCACTGCCCGGACGAGAATGCCGAGCGAGGTCACGAATCCGAGCCGCAAGACCTTGCAGGCCCGGATGGCATTGCGGTCATCCGTGGCGACGACGGCAGCCTCTCCGGTCTCCAAGGCGAGCGTCAAGGCTTCGGCCTCTCCTTTCCCTAGCCGGAAGTCCTGGAGAAGGCGAGAGACAATCCTGGGCTGCGACACCTCTTTGACCTCAAGGCGGCCTTCCAGAATCCTCTGCCGAATGAGAGCACCATCGGGCCGGCTCGGGTCTCCAGTGGACTCCGCCTCGACAGCCTTGGGGATGCAGGGCCTGCCCTGGAAGTCATCCAAGAAAAGGTCGAGCAGTTCCGCCTTCGCCAGCAAGATCAGGGTCGAGGCATCGAAGACCCACACGGCATACAATGTATGACATTCGTATGACAAAGGGAAGGGTGTCTTCGTCGTGCCGCTTCGCGAAGCGCTTGGCGCCTCTGCGGGCCCACCTGGAGTATGCCGCGCGAGTTGCATTGCTGCGTCCCTCTTGACAAGGGTCAATTGTGTTGTTACAGTTGCCAGTAACAACGCAGTACAACACCTATACCCCAATGGCGACCAATACCCAAGACCTCGACATCATGTCTGAGGAGATGATCATCAAGGCCCTCGAGGCGTTACGAGCCCGCCTTACCCGTGCCGAACACGAACGCGCAGAGCTCAATCGGCTCATCGCCTCCTTCCGAGAAGAACAAGGCCTACTGTTGCGCCTCCTCTCGTTACGACGGGAGGGCCCGGCCAGCGTTGGGGATGATGGGCCACCCACAGTTGAGGAAGGTACCCCCCTTGGAGAGGAGCAACGGCCACTCCTCCAAACTACTGACAAGGCGAATCCTGTAGTTCAGGCCGTAATCCAGGAGTTGGCCACTGCAGGTCGCCCACTTCATATCTCGGAGCTAATGCGACTCCTCCGGGTAGGTGGGGTTCAAGTCCCCGGGGCTGGAACACAGGCCAACCTCATCACTCACCTGCGGCGTGACTCACGCCTTGTGAGACCGAGTCGCGGCATGTATGGACTGGCTGAGTGGGGTCTGGACAATATGCCGGTGCCAGAGCGTCGGAGGCGCCGCAAGAAGCGGGTGCGCTCAAAAGCAACTCCGGGAAGGATAGAAACATGAGTATCGAACGAAACGAGCCAATTCGATTTCATGAGCAAGGCACGCTTGAGGCCGTAACCCGGTGGATCGCTAGCCATTATGATGGCATCGCCGAGTGGTTCAAGAATGTCCGCCGTCAGTATCAGACTGACCGCGCAGACGTCGCTCTGGAACATCGCGTTGCCGTTCTCTTGCTCAAAGATGCGAAAGGAGGTAAGCCGGCCCGTATCGGAGTCCTTGATGTTGGCGGCGCGACTCTCGAAGATGTGACCGCGTGGAGCACATGGCAGGATCCCGAAGCCTCTCGCCGCAGTTCGCAACTAGAGGAGGAAGAGACCCAAGGGAATGGTGGCAAGGCGTACATGTACCGCCTGTTCTCAGGTTCTACGCGCATCCTTGGCGTTCGCGACCGACGCCGCAACTGCAAGGGCTTTGAGGGCAAGCCGGGGACAGTCGAGCGCGGCAACCCCGGATGGATTCCGAGCTTGGCGGCGGGACGAGACGTCGAGATCAGCGCGTTTGATGCCGAAGTGCGCGCAGCCCTTCAGCCCTACGATACGGTCGTAAACGAACTCCCGGTACAAGTTCGCACGGCGATTATGGCTCGACAAGCTTTTACGCTTGTTGAGGGTCAGGAGCCCGTGGGCCTCTACAAGGGACGCATCGACGCTGATGATCTGATTGCAAAGGTGGTCCGCCATGAGCAATCCACCCTTTCCCTCGAACAAGTGGATTTCTTCGTTATCCATAACGGTCGTCTCCTGAATGAAGGGAAGCGGCTGCAGCTGCCTCCTATTACACCCTATCAAGGTCTCGAATCTCCGATCATCCACGAGATTCCTGACCAGCTACCGCTAGACAACGGCCAAATGGTTTCAACAACCGAGGGAGGCACGCGCGACAAGGGGCGTCTAACGATCCATACATCGGCGGAGAACATGCCTGCCGCCTATAAGAACTTGCGCCCTCGCTGGCAAATCATTTACCGTACTCGTCACCAGATGATCGGCTCTAAGCCAGTCTCCGAGATTGCCGGCGCCACACCCGGCTCGCAGTATGTATACGGAACTGTCGAACTTCCTGCACTAGAGCCAGCGTACGTTGAGCATGGCCGTCGACGGCCAAAGCCAGGTCCGCTGGTGGAGGCTCTGGATCGCCATATCGCGGAGAAGATCAAAGAGGTCGCTCACGAGATTAATGCCCGGCGCCAGCAGAGACTCGACCAACGTGCCCTCGATGAAGTACAAGAGGAGAACCGCAAGCTCAATGACTTCAAGAATAGATTCCTTCCAAGTTACGGCGAAGGAAATAGAGGGCTCGGTAAAGATGGAACAGGCTCTGGCGGTGGCGGTGGGGGTAAAACCGAATGGGGAAAGATACCCGACGAAATTCTGTATTCGATGCCCGAAGGTGGACTTGACATCGGCAAAGGTGTTGCTGTAGCTCTCCGCCCCATACTTGACCCAAGCGTCAGAGACGCTATGGGCCGACCGGTACGTTCGGTGCTTGAATGGGAAACAAGCGACCACCGTGTCGCTGCTCTTTCTGGGGATGGAGTACTTGAGGCTAAGCAAAAGGGAAATTGCGAGGTTTGCGTGCGTGTGAAAGGAACAGCAATCACCAGCGAGCAAATCCCTATCCGCGTGTGGAACGTGGATCACGTCCTACTTACGCCTCGTACTCTGGATATTCCGTTGGGAACGCGACAGCAGATCGTAGCGGAAGTCACTGACGACGACGGGAAACGCTCTACTCACGTGTTGCTGGACTGGCGACATGATGCTGAGGACCAACTGATCGTACGGATTAGCCGCGATGGTATGGTGACTGGGAATCGCATCGGACGGACTGCTATTACGGCTGGCGCAGCCGGGGTTTGGGCTCGCATCCCTGTGGAGGTCAATGTAGTCGAAAACGCGGAGAAGCTGTTACGGGGCAGTGGCTTCCCGAAACTGCTACTTACAGACCGAGACTTAGATCCCGCGACAGGGACCGTACGCGAGGGAGATCCTGATCAGCCGCCGTTATGGCAGGACCCTTCCGACTTCGTACACAACGTCTGGTGGCTGAACCTCCAGAGTCCCGAAACAGCTTTTGCCTTCCGGCAGCGCGCCACTAACCAGACGCTTTGGCGAACTTACCACGCCCAGAAGGTCGTCGACATGGTGGTGCAGGTTTGGATGACCGAAGAGTTCACACGCAAGGGGGAGAGCCAACGTCCGGAATTCTGGGCGGCGCACCTTCTTGCAATAGACCGCCATCGAGTCCGAATTGTTCAACAGATGTGGAAGCACCTTGAACCGTACGTCTCCAACGAAGAGAGTTTGAACCTTAATGAGGAGGGCACCTAGTGAGCGAGGTTACGGCCGAAGATCGTCCTATACGGATTAGTCTCCGGCAGCAGGTACTCCTCGCTGCTTTGGAGTGCTCTGGTGGAGACCTTCAGAAGAGCTTCACTGCGGAGGATCTCCTCTTGGCAGCTTGGAAAAGAGATCCTTTGGCATGGGGACTACGAGGCCACGAGAGAGAGCATCCAGATTCAGAGAGAATATACGTGGAGCTTGATCGGGCCAGCTTACGAGGACGGAACGTGCGCGGTGGTCTTGTCGGGCTAGGATTGTTGGATAAGGTGCAAAAGCGTACTTACCGTCTTACACCTGCGGGCTTATCAGCTGCGAGTGCAGTAGCCGGGGCGGATCCGGGCGCGCGAGGGAAGGCTGAGCGCGCGCTCTCCGACGCTGTGGCGTCCATCCTTTCCCATCCGGTGTTCCTTAATTGGTTGAAGGACCCGGCAACGCCGAGGCACTTCCGTGACGCTGGGTACTTTTGGGGGATCGCACCTGGAACACCCCCAAGCGTCATTCGCACCCGGGTTAATTACGTCGATGAGACCTTGTCCACGGCGAAGTCGCTTCTCGACAAACAAGGTGCGGATGAAATGGCCGCGCGTCATGGGAAATTGCTATTCGATCGGAACGATATTAAACGTGCCATGGAGTTTCAAATGAGTCTAAAGGAGAAGTTTGCGCGGGATCTGTCGACTCTCCAAGTTAACCTGGAATGACAAACCCAATCAGTCCGCCGGGGAGCATAGCCGGCGCACAGCCCAATCTTACTCCCGCCGCACCTTCGCCAGCACCTCCACCTCCGGATTGAACACCACCCCCTTCGGCCGCTCCAAAAACTCCAGGCTGAACGTCTCCTCCGCCTCCTCCACCATCACCCGCACCCGCTCCGTCCGCCCCCCGGCAAACTCCACCGCCACCGGCACCGACATCCTGAACCCCTCCGGCACCTCGCCCTGCCGCACCTTCAGGTTTGCGACCCACTTCCCTTCCGCGTTCGGCGAGCCGGCGATCTCGTAGCTCCAGCGGTAGGTGGGGATCGCGGTGCCGTTGACCCACTCGTCGAAGAACCAGGACCAGTCTCCGGGGACGCGGCGGGCGACGGCGGCTTCGAAGTCCCTCGTGGAGGCGAGGCTTCCGCGGTGGGTGCGGACGAAGTCGCGGAGGACATCGAGGAAGGCCTGGTCACTGCCGGTCTGGTCCCGCAGCAGGCCTCTCAGCATGTGGAGAACGAGGGCTCCCCTGGCGTAGACCTGGGAGCTGTAGGCCGTGGGCACCTCGCCGGTGTCCGCCCGCCAGCCGTGGCCGATGGGACCGATGCGGTCGCCGTAGGCGCGGTTCCTCAGGTTCACGGCCATGCGGCTGAACTTCGAAAAGCCGGACTTGATCGAGCCGTTCAGCTCGTCGTTGTAGGCGCGGAGGATCTCGCGGAAGAGGCCGGGGCCGTTCTTCATCGTGGCCTCGACGTACATCATGGCCGAGTACTCGGCGAAGGCCTCGCCCAGCCAGGCGTCGCGGTAGGTGGCGCCGCCCAGGAGGACGCCCCAGAACTGGTGCGCCGACTCGTGGGCCCGGAACAGCTCGCCCAGGCCCGGCCCCAGGATGTCGAAGCTCTGCTCGGCCAAGTGGATGAAGCCGTCGAACGCCTGGCCGTGGCGGCCGTTGATGCTGGTGACGTAGATGGGCGTCTCGGGGAGCTTCGCGTCGAAGAGGCGCTGGAAGAAGTCGAGGCTCGCGCTCACGTCCTCGCCCACCTCGCGGAAGCGGCCCCGGCGGCTCACCTCGACCTTGGAGCCGAAGCAGATCACGTCCGGCACGCCCGGCCGCGTCACCCGCTCCTCGTGGAAGCGGTCGGCAAAAGAGAAGGTCAGCATCCTCACAGGCTGGTCGACGGCCCAGACGGAGGTGGAGGTCCCGCCCTCCCCTTCCCCGCCGCTCGCCTCCTCGCGGCGGCCCATGGCGCGGACCTCGTACTTCTTGCGCACGGTCAGCTCCAGGCGGGCGGTGTGAGGGTCGGCGAGGATGGTCTCATCCGTCTCGACGCCGGGATACCAGGACCGGTCGGGGGCGTAGTTGAGCAGGTCCATCTCGTACTCAAGGTCGATGCGCCGCTCCGCGCCCCGGGCGAGCGGCGCATCGAGCAGGACGACGAGGGAGGCGTCGTAGATCCGGTCGTCGAGGCTGGCGCGGCGCCCGCCGAGGTGGTCGCGCAGGAAGGGCAGGGGCTTCCCGTTCTCGCTGGCGGAGGTCACCTTGGCGAAGTTGTCGAGGACGAGCTCCACGGCCCGGGAGCCGTCCTGCCGCGGGTCGAGGCTCACGCCGACCTTGAAGCGGCCCTTGGTCCAGTCCTTGTCGCGGCCGGCCTGGGTGAGGTCCACGGCGATGTCCACGTGCTGAAGGTCCACGGCGGGGTTCCAGCGGCTGGTGGGCCGGCCCCTCTCGTCGCGCTCGGCCGGACGGTCCAGGCTGAGCCAGACCTCGGTCGCAGGATAGGTGGTGTTGAAGCTCTCGACGCGGATCTCCTCGATGCGCCGGCCGTCGTAGTCCCAGGTGAGCCAGCCGAGGCCGTCGGTCTTCATGTCGGCCCGCAGGTAGCGGTCGCCGGGGGTGGCGAGGGCGAGGACGACGCGGGAGTCGGTGTCGTAGAGCCGCTGGGTGAGCCAGTGCTCGTGGCGTTCGCGGGCCAGCTTGTTGATCTCGAAGCGGCCGGACGGCGGCGCCGCGGCGGGGTCGATCGGCATCTCGCCAGAGGTGCGGAGGACAAGGGAGGAGAACGGTTCGTCGAGGCCGGCGAGGTCGGGCTTCTTGGCGAAGCGCCGGAGCTGGGCGAGCTCGCTTGCGTCCGGCACGGCCATCTGGAAGCGCCCCTTGCCCTCGAAGACGAGCCCGGTGACGGTGCCCACGGAGGTGGGCTCCTGGAGCCAGAAGCGTCCGGAGTCGAACGTCCACGTGGCCCCCTCGACGCTCCAGCGGACCCCGCCGGCCGGCACGGCCACGGGCTCGGCGCGGAAGCGCCAGCGCTGGAGGCGGTCGTAATCGTCCCGGAGGGATTCAGGGGTCTGGGCGAGGGTGGCGGAGCCGAGGGCGAGGAGGACGAGGAACGGCAGGACGGCTCGGTTGGGGTACATCGTCGGGAGAGTGTAGCGGATGCGCGCGAATCCTCACCCCCTGGCCCCCTCTCCCTGACGGGAGAGGGGGAACGATTCATGACCGATCCTGCCTTGTAGGCTACGCTGTGCGCACCTTCAAGGCCGTTCATGGTGCGCACAGCGCAGCCTGCGGCAATTCCGCTTCGCAGACGTCCCCCCCTCTCCCGTCAGGGAGAGGGGGCCAGGGGGTGAGGCCTCAGCGGGCAGAACGACCCGGGCCTGAGATTACTCGTACCGCAGCGCCTCGATCGGATCGAGCCGCGCAGCCCGGCGCGCCGGCCAGAGGCCGAAGAAGACGCCGACGGCCCCGGAGAACAGGAAGGCGATGGCGATGGCGTCGATCGAGACCGCGGTGTTCCAGCCGGCCAGACGCTGGAGGGCCATCGCGCCGCCGACGCCGAAGAGGACGCCCATGGTGCCGCCGGCCAGGCAGAGCACCAGCGCCTCGATGAGGAACTGGAGGAGGATGTCGCGCCTCTTCGCCCCCAGGGCCTTGCGCACCCCGATCTCGCGGGTGCGCTCGGTCACCGAAACCAGCATGATGTTCATGATGCCGATCCCCCCCACGAGCAGCGACACCAGGGCGATGCCGGCCAAGAGGAAGGAGAAGGTGCGGGTGGTCTCCTGGAAGGTCTGCACCAGGGTCGTCTGATTGCGGACGGTGAAGTCGCTGGGCTGGGTCGCGCGCCGGCGGTGCTCGCGGCGCAGGACGTGATCGATCTCCGCCAGGGCGGCGTCCATCTGCTTGTCGCTCACCGCCTGGACGTCGATCGACTGCACCCGGTCGGTGCCGAAGACCCGGAACTGGGCGGTCGAGAGAGGGATGTAGATGCCGTCGTCCGGGTTCTGGAAGCCGGCCGAGCCCTTGGGCGCCAGGACGCCGATGACCTCGAAAGGGACGCCCTGGATGCGGATCGTCTGGCCCAGGAGGGACATCGTGGGTGCTCGCAGGGTGTTGTCCCCGACGGTGGCTCCCAGCACCGCCACTCGCCGCCGTCCGCGCTCCTCGTTCTCGTTGAAAAGGCGGCCGGCGGCGAGCCGGAAGTTCTGGATGGAGAAGTAGCTGGGCCAGCCGCCGGTGACGCTGACGTTGCCGTTGCCCGTGCCGTATTCGACCTGGACCCGGCGCTGCATCTCGGGGGTGACGTCCAGGATGGCGCGGGGGTCGCGCAGCAGCGCCTCGGCGTCCTTGGCCGTGAGCTTGGCGTCGCCCCGGTCGACGCCGCCGAAGAACTCCTGGCCGGGGCGGACGATGAGGGTGTTGACCCCCAGGGACTGGAGCCGGGACTGGACCGTGCGCTGCGCCCCCTCGCCCAGGGCCACCATGGCGATCACGGCGGCGATGCCGATGATGATCCCCAGGGCGGTGAGGAAGGAGCGCAGCTTGTTGGCCCGGATGGCCTCGAGCGCGACGCGGAAGATCTCGGTGAAGAGCATGGCCTATTTCTCCTGCCTCAAGGCCGCCCTCCACCGCTCCGGCCGCCCGCTTCGCCGCCGCCCTGGCCACCACCGCCGCTCCGCTGCTGCTGGCCGCCGCCGAACATGCCGCCGCCGGCCCGCTCGCGCATGCGGTTGGTGAACTGGTCCTGCTGCTGCTTCAACCGGGCGACGGAGATCAGGTAGACCTCGGTATCAGGTTCGAGCCCGCGGATCACCTCGGTGTAATCCCAGTCGGAGAGGCCCAGGAGGACGAACTTCGGCTCGGGTCCTTTGGGTCCCTTGACGAACACCACGCCCGGCCGCACGTCGCCGGACGACCGGCCGCCGGCGCCACCCATGGCGCCGCCGCCCTGACCACCCTGACCGCCGCGCCAGCCGCCTCGGCCGCCGCCGCCCTGACCCCCGGACCAGCCGCCGCCATTGGAGGTGTTGCCGCCGGCGCCCCTGGGCCGGCTGCCCCACGCGCCCTGGGGCCGGTCGTTGGGAGGACCGCCCGCCGCCGCGCCGGCCCGATCGCCGCCGCTGCGCGCCGGACGCATGGCGGCCATCTGCTCGCGGAGCTGATCCTCGTCGAGGCCGAGGGCCGTCCCGGCCGTGGCCGCCTCCCGGACGTTGGCCACGGCCTCATTCGGCACAGCCACCACGTTGTCGCGGTGGGCGATGGAGACGGAGACCTCGGAGTTCATGCCCGGCTTGAGCAGGCGCTCGGGGTTGGCCAGCTCGACCAGGACCGGAAACATGGTGACGTTCTGGTCGACCACCGCCTGGGGCTCGATCTTCGACACGGTGCCGCGGAAGGTCCGACCGGGATAGGCCTCGACGCTCACCTGGGCCGGCTGCCCCGGCCGGACGCGCCCGATGTCGGTCTCGTCCACCAGGGCGCGGGCCTGCACGGTCGAAAGGTCGGCCATCTTCACCAGGGTGGTGCCGCCCGAGACGTTGCCGCTGGCCGAGGCGATGATCTGCCCCTGCTCGACGCTCTTTTCGATCACCATGCCGGAGATGGGAGCGCGGATGTCGACGTCACCCATCTTCTCCTGGGCCAGTTTGAGGTTGGTCCGCGCCTTGACGAGCTGGGCCCTGGCATCGGTCTCCTGGAGTTGGGCAGTCTCCAGGTCCTGGGCGCTGATGATGCCGGCCTTGGCGAGCGACTGGGCGCGCCGCCGCTGGGCGGACGTGGTCGCCACCCGGGCGTTGGCCAGCGCCAGGTCCGCCCGGGCCTGGTCCAGGGCGTTGCGCACGTCTCTGGGATCGACCATGCCAATGAGGTCCCCCTGCTTGAGCTCCTGGCCGGTCTCCACGGGGATCCTCTGAAGCTCGCCGCTGACCCTGGACTTGACCTCCACGACGCGCAGGGGCTCGATCTGGCCCGAGGCGTCGGCGGAGATGTCGAGGTCCCGGCGCTCCACTTTCGCCGTATCGGTCGCGGCCTGCTTCTCTTCGCTCTCGCCGCCCCGTGCGCACCCGGCCAGCCCCAGGGGCAGCGCCAGGGGGAGGAGCAGGGCCAGGGCCCGCAGCCTTCTCTTCATCGGTGCTCCCGCTATCACAGTAGGCCTCCCTTCACCACCCATCCTTCTTCATCCTTCCTGTCCAACGGGGTTCGATACGCCGGGATTCCCTCTCCCGCGCCGTCAGGGAGGCTCCACAGGCATCTTTCGCGCTATGCTTTCCTTAAACCCTTTCCCCCAGTGCGGCATCCAAGGCTGCTCTGCTCGGCACGAGGTTCGCAGGCTAGCGAGCAGCGTTGGCACCGGCCGGCGTCCGGCCGGCGTTCCAGCCAAGGGGATGCCGCTATGCCACGATCCCTGCGCTCCGTTCTCCTCCTTTCCGTGTTCGCCCTCGCCGGGGCCGCTCACGCCACCACCGTAGTCCCGCCGCGCAATCTCGGCCAGTTGGCGCGCATGAGCCGCGCCGTGGTGCTGGCGCGCGCCAGCGATGCCTGGATGGAGGACCGGGGCCTCCCGATGACGATCACCGTCTTCGAGCTGGTGCAGGCCGTAGGAGGCGTCCGTACTCGGGTCGTCTTCGAGGTGGAGGTCCCTGGCGGCGTGATCGAGGACAAGGCGGCCGTGGTGGCCGGCGCGCCGCGCTTCCGCGTCGGGCGCAACTACCTCCTCTTCCTCGCCCGCGCGCCGCGCCATCGCTGGCGGCCGCAGATGCTCGCCTACGGCCTGCTCGAAGAGGTCGCCGACCAGGAGCTTCTGCGGCCGCTGCCGGAGGCGAGCGCGATCGAGCTGCTGGGCGATGGCATCGAGACGCCGGGCGCCTATCGCGAGCGCGCCCTGCTGGCCCACCTGCGCGAGGTGCTGGCGGGCGCGCCATGGGAGCGCCGCAAGGTCGCCGCTCCCCTGGCCTCGATCACCGGCGAGTTGCACACCAAGCCGGCCGCCTGCCAGTTCCAGGTCCATGGCGACGGCCTGCCGTTGCGGAAGTTCGGTTACGAGACCGGGGCCACGATGTCGATCCAGCACACTACGCCCGGGCAGGTCGGCATCGCCGACGGGGGCGTCTCCGCGGTGCAGCAAGGCGTGGCCGCCTGGACCAACCATCCCGACTCGGCGATGAACTTCCTCTACGGCGGCAGCCGGCCGCGCAACATCGGCTGCTCCACCAGTTCCGACGTCGACCAGGGAGGCGTCGTCTTCAACGATCCCTGCAACGGCATCGCCGACCTCGTCGGCTGCCAGGGCACCCTCGCCTTCGGCGGCTCGTTCTACGATCCGGGCGCTACGCAATCGCACGACGGCGAGCCCTGGCATCCGGTGAGCACGCCCTTCGTCGTGGTGAACAACGGCTCCCAGTGCGTCGGCGAGACCAAATTCAGGACCCTGATGACTCACGAGCTCGGACACACGCAGGGGTTCGGGCATCATACCGATCCCAACGCCACCATGGCCGTCACCCTGCCCCCCGACAATCGCGGCGCCGCGCTGGCAGCGACCGACAAAGCCTGCGCCTCGTACGCCTACCACACCTACCTCGACGTGCCGTACAACTACTGGTCTTGGAGGTTCATCGAAGCGCTCGACAACGCCGGGGTGACCAGCGGCTGCACCGCCGGCAGATACTGCCCGATGGCGCCGATGACTCGCGCCGACATGGCGGTCTTCCTGCTCAAGGCCAAGCAGGGGGCGGGCTACACACCGCCGGCGTGCACGACGCCGGTCTTCAGCGACGTACCGTGCTCGAGCCCGTACGCGCCCTGGATCAACGAGCTGGCGCGGCGGGGCGTCACCGCCGGGTGCGGCGGCGGCAGATACTGCCCCACCGGCAGCGTGACGCGCGCCGAGATGTCGGTGTTCCTCTTGTCGACGCTCGAGGGCCCAGGCTACTCGCCCCCCGCCTGTGTCGTACCGCGCTTCCTCGATGTCCCCTGCTCGTCCCCGTTCGCCCCCTGGATCAATGAGATCGCCAACCGGGGGATCACCGCCGGCTGCGGCGGGGGCAACTTCTGCCCGGGCACCGTCGTCACGCGCGACCAGATGGCGGTTTTCGTCACTCAGACATTCCAGCTGCCGACGCCCTGAGAGTGGGCGGGGAGCGGTGGCGTGCCGCGAGCGATTCGGGGGTGTCTGAAAAGGTTCCACCTCAGGGGGAAAAGGTTCCATCCTAAATCGGAGCGCCCGGAGCGGCTCCACGCGCGGATGAACTCCTCGTGCACCGCCTTCCGTTCCGGTCAAACGGAGTCCCGCTCCGCGCAACGGAGCTCCCGCTCCGAGGAACGAGGCTCCCGCTCCGCGGAACGAGGTTTCCGCTCCGCGGAACGAGGCTTCCGCTCCGAGGAACGGACCCGCGTTTGACCGGAGCGAGACTACTTTTGACCGGAGCGGAGCTTCCGTTTCGCGGAACGAGGCTTCCGCTTCGCGGAGCGGATCAACGTTTGACCGGAACGAGACGACGTTTTACCGGATCGGGTCTTCCGTTTCGCGGAACGGACCCGCGTTTGACCGGAGCGAGACAACCTTTGACCGGAGCGGACCGTCGTTTGGCCGGAACGAACGTGGCCGCCCGGGAAAAGGTTCCACCCTAATTTAGAGAGTCTGTGGCAGGGAGGGATTGGCAAGGGCTGATTTCGAAGCTTGCGGCGATCGGAAAGGGGCCCAGAGTGCCAACGAGCCCCTCACATGCTCCGCGTGAGCTGCTGGAAAGCCCCTGCGAGCATCCTCTTCCTTCTCGGGAGACACTCCCGCATTCTTGGTAAGGAACTCTCGGGATCGGGGTAGAGGTGAAACGGAACGACTGGCGAGTCGGCTATCCGACAGGACCGAAAGCGACGAAGGGGAGCCGGGCGGAAAGCTCCCTAGCGAGAATCTCACCATCCGAAGGCGTGTAGCGGTACGGCTCCGGGAGGAATCTCCCGGAGCTTTTTCTTTTGGTCAAGAGTTAACGCTCAGTCCCGAGGAAGCGGCCCAGATCGAGCGTATGGTCTATGTTCTCAGCCACGGCGCCAAGGAGGGTCTCGTGGACAGCCCGCGGGAGTGGCCGGGTGTCCATGCCGTCCGGGCGCTTCACGGCACCCCACCCGGAGGCACACCGACGATGTTGAGATGGTCCTCCGCGACCCAGCATTCCGGTCTGCCGCAATCGAGTTGGAGCATGCGCCAGCCGTCCGGATGGAAGCGCAAGGACAGGGCCTTGACGCCTTCTCTCATGATGATGCCGGTATTCTCAAAATTGCCACCGGGGCCAGCGTAAATGTCGACGTCGTTTTTTGCGATCGCATAATATTTCCACTTACCGAGCGTCCTCGTCCCCGCCGGTTGGGTCAGCTTGGTCGGCCGCGGTCCGCAGATAAGCCCTAGCGCATCGACAAACTGACCTGACTGACCATGGATGCCCACTGCTGCTTCGCCCGGCGGGCATGGATCTTCTACTAGAGCTGCCAAGAAAGTAACGAACGGCACCGTCGGCGGCGGGTTCGGCGGGTTATCCCAACAGCCATGCCCCGTGTGCAGGCAGACCTTTGTCGCGGCGCCGGCACCAACCGGGCTGCAGGTGAGTTGGACATAGTCGGCGTATTTCGGATCACCTCCATCGCGTGTGAAGCCGACCTTCATGCCGCTGACGTAGTAGTCATCGCTGGGGCAGATCGCCTCTTGCGGCGAGCCACCGTTACCGCCGTGATAGGGCTTGTTCCACGCCGGGAACCTGAATTTGCCTTGCCTCGCGTCGAAGGGCGCGCACTTCAGGCCGATCGCGTCGATCCACGCGCCGGATCGCAGATACACGCCAACGACATAATCGCCGGAGCAGTCGGATCTGAAATAGCCGCCGCCCGATCCGCCCCGCACGGGTAGGTCTGTCGATCGCGCCGCCGGCGCCATCAGTCCGGCGAGGAGTGCGATGGCGAGAGCAAGAGTCAGCCTGCGTCGGCTGCGAACCTCTACCGGCTCGCTAGTCCGCCCTTTGGTCCGACAAATGACACCGAATATCCGTATAGGCATGGGGGCTTGCTCCTGTCGATTCACGTCAGGACGACTGTCGTGACGCCTGCTCGCGGCGGTCATCCTGCCAGTCGGTTTAGCTGAAACGGCATCTACGCCTCCTACTTCAACGTAGACGGACGTGCCTCAGCGTTTCCGCGCCGTCCCGGCGATTAGAGCAGCAGGCCAATATCGTTGCGGCCGAGTGTATTGGTTCGTTCGTCAGCGATCCATCGGCTCGAAGGCGAACACGGAGCCCGCGGGCGGTTGCTGATTCACTAACCTTCAGTCACGGCGCCTGCCGGACGAAGGGCAGTTCGGGCGGAAAGCTCCCTGGCGGGGATTTCGCCATCCGATCCCCGGCTCGCAGTTTCGCCGCAGCCTCTCGGAAGCGGGCAACGAACCAAGCATAGGTACCGCGCATCTCCTGGCGGATCCACTTGCTGAAGGCGTGCACCCGAGGGGCCGGCGATCTCTTGCTCTTCCGCGGCTGGTCGAGAGGATTCTGAGTCCCAGAAAAGGTTTCACCCTAATCTAGAGGGAGCGTGGGCCCAGCCGGAGGCAAGCCCCGGCTGGGCAGGAACTCTAACTATACCAAGTTAGCGTCAGCGTCGTTGCACATTGTGCAAGTTCCCGCAGCGGCAGCTACCTTCTTGAGTTGTTCCTCAGAAAGCTCCTTAGACATAATACGGGCAAGAATTCTTTTCTCCTTTTTCTCTTTGTTCTCTTTATTGGTTCTCATGCTGTCACTCCTTTGCATTAAAGAAGGAACGCCACCACGACATTCCTCTAACGTCTAACTCGACTTAGTTCTCGCAGTCGCTCACCGAAAAATAATCTGGAGTAGGGACGTGCAGCTTTTCTTCTTCCTCCTCACTGGAGCAATCATAAGAAAATTCCCCAAAACAAGCAATTTTGCCAGATGGACGCCAATCTCGATCAAGTCTCCCCTGAATCAAAAATTGGCAAAAGCTTTCCAACAAAAGGAGGTCCGGATTGAGTTCTTCCAGCCAGAGGAACTGGCCCATCTCGTTCACCTCAAGGAATACGTGCTGCCCTTGTGGCGTCACAGCGAAATCAAAACAGCCAAAAACGATTCCCAGCCTGCTCATCATGGTGCGACAGGCAACATAGATCTCGTCAGGTAGCTCTTCGTAGACCACCTCAACCTCTTTGCCAGCCGAACGCCAGTCTATTCTTGCCTCAGGGTGCTGCTGTGACAAAAGCTTGGCCGAGCAAGCATAGCCGCCCATGAAGGTTGCCCGCAGCTCGTAAGATTTATCGATCCTTTTTTGAAAAATGCCTGGAGCAAGTCTAAGCACTTCATCGTCAGGGAGATCATCCGGCCCAATCTCACTGGTATACAGAATAGATGCTCCGTCTTTCCTGTGCCACAAGGCCGGGTAAAATCCCTTGTAAATAGTCTCACCACGGCATCCGCAAAGGAATCTGCGAATCTCGCAGGGATCATTGCTGCAAAGAGTGTCTGGTATTGTCAAGCCCGATTTAATCGCCTCAAAAAGTTGTACAGGCTTAGAAGCGGCACGATCGCGAGCGTTGATTGGATTGACCCAAAATGCATTAGGTGCTACCAAAGCCCAGAAGGCTTTGGTAAATGCCGAGCATTCTCGGAATGCAATCTCTCTATCGCCGGGATGCATGCTCAGGGGTAAGACTGGAGCAGTAGGACGCCTGCACCAGACAGCGTCGAACCTCTCGTCGGAGAGACTCAGTGCAGAATCGGAGAGCGTCCAATGCAAGCCGGCTTCTTGCGTAATGAAGATTGAGGCTTGTTGGCGTGTTGGATAATCGGAGCCATACAGAAGGACCGCCTCATGTCCCTTGGATCGGAGGGCGCGCCGGACTGCTTTCGCATGGACATCCTCTGTCTGAACCGGTACAAGCACTCGCACACCTAAATCCTCTTGAACAATCGCTACAGAGGCCCGAACTACGTCTTTCCATGGAACGCATGGTAAAGAAGGTGCGAAGTATAGCGAAGGAGTCGAGGGATGTCAACCGGAAGATGCGGCCATCCGAAACCGGCCTGCGACCCTACGAGCCGGGGACCGGATGGCGAAGTTTCCACCAGGGAGCTTCCCGCCCGGACTCCCCTTCGTCCGGGGCTCCGAGGATGATCTCGTTGAGCAGCGGGCAGGGCCGGAGCAGGAAGCGGCTCTGGATGGTGGGCAGGTGACCTCGAAGAGGGCACCCCCTGCCGGGGTATGTCGGAGCCCGCGGGCCATGGCGGAGCATGGGTTTCTCCGCACCTTTCCACCCTTTCCGCACCTTTCCGGCCGGCGGCAACGGGAGCGGGCGAGGGCACACTTCAGGTCGTGGCGGAGCTTCTTGGGGTCCTAGTCGCGCCGGGTTGACCCTGCTCGCGGTGCGGTGGTATCTAAGTGCCCGATGCAGGTCGATCGGGTCGAGTTCGAAGCCCGCCGCGCCTCTGTGAGGAGGCATGGCTACCAGACGTCACTCCGCCGGTGAAACGGGTCATCCTTTACGGGCTGGCGGGCGGCGTGCTCATCGCCTTGCTCAAGGTCCTCGAGTACAAGCATTTCGTCCGCGCCTACCCCACCGAGATCTATGGCGGCCTAGTGGCGGTGATCTTCTCCGCTGTGGGCCTCTACTTCGGGCTGCGGTGGGCCCGGTCCAAAGAGGTGGTGGTGGTCAAGGAGGTGCGGGTCGCGGAGGGCGGACCCTTCGTGCTCGACGTCGCGAAGCTCAAGGAGCTCGGCATCACCCAGCGCGAGCACGAGATCCTCGGGCTCATCGCCGAGGGCTTAAGCAACCGGGAGATCGGCGAGCGGCTCTTCGTCTCCGAGAACACGGTCAAGACCCACTCCTCCCGCCTGTTCGACAAGCTGGGGGTCAACCGCCGGGTCCAGGCCGTCCTCAAGGGGAGGGAGCTCGGCCTGATCCCTTAGAGGGGCCCAACCCGGCGGGTCAACGAAAGTATGATTTGGGGGTTCCGGCCCGAAAATCACCCGAAAGTAGGACGACGGGAGCCGCGCTGCGTCGCTAGGCTGCGGGGCAAACATAGGAGGAAACGGCAATGCAGAAAATCGTGCTCCGCTTCGGCCTCGTGTCGGGCGCCAT
Organism: Thermoanaerobaculia bacterium; assembly: GCA_036399915.1. Classification (GTDB taxonomy): domain Bacteria; phylum Acidobacteriota; class Thermoanaerobaculia; order Multivoradales; family UBA5704; genus DATARR01. The sequence continues at coordinate 8,174 of DASWME010000024.1, read as the reverse complement.
TCTGTTGGCGATGACATCCATCATGCTACCCCTGTGCATGCGGGGGACCATCGACTTCGACAACAGCGAGATCCTTGGCTACAGCGCCATGGTCCTTTCCTTCCTGCTGGTCTTCTTCGGCGTCCGGTCGTACCGCGACACCGTCGCCGGCGGTGCGATCAGCTTCCGCAGGGCCCTCGGGGTCGGCCTTCTCATCACCCTGGTGACCTGCGCGATGTACGTGATCGCCTGGGAGATCGCCTACTTCAACTTCTTTCCCGATTTCCTCGACCAGTACAGCGCCCACGTCCTCGCCAAGATGCGCGCGGCCGGCGAGAGCGAGGCGGCCATCCGCAAGACGACGGAGCAGATGGCCACCATGGCGAAGTACTACAAGAACCCGCTCTTCAATTCCGCCATCACCTTCATGGAGGTGTTCCCGGTCGGGCTGATCATGTCGCTGGTCTCCGCCGCGATCCTGCGCCGGAAGCCCCGCCAGGAGGCGCCAGCGGCGGTGGCGACGGCCTGAGGCTTCGCGGCCGCCGCGGCGCTGCACGAGAGGACGGACGGAGAGACCGTCGCCGTCACATTTTCATTGCGACGGCGACGGTCCGCGGAACGGTCAATTCCGCTTGCGCTTGGCCCACAGCGAGGGGCCGGAGGTCTGGCGGATGGCCACGCCCTCCATGGCGTCGGACTCGCCGGCGCCGCTCACGCAGGCACCCATGCAGGTGTCGACCGCCGTGGCCCACAGTCCGCCGTCGCGCGGCGAGACGTTGATGTCCAGGAAGTCGAACATGTTGCCGCAACGGCCCGGACCGCAGTTGCCGCGGTGGATGGGGTCCGCGGGGTTGTTGGCGGTCGTCCAGGTGAAGAGCGGCCGCGCGTCGAGGGCGTTGGTCGAGACCACCACGTAGCTGTTCCAGGGCCGCCGCAGGTCGCCGAGCGACTGCGTCGGGTTGCCCGGGAAGGTCAGGGCGATGCGTCCCGCGTCCCCCGCGGTGATGGCCGGGAAGTTGGTCTCCAGCACGCCCGGCGGGGCCACCATCAGCGGCGTCCCCCAGGTGCGGCCGTGGTCGCGCGACACCGCGACGTACGGCAGGCGGTTGGCGTCGTCGAACCAGGTCACGTAGACGTTGTCGGCGGCGTCGACCGCCACGTTGACCTCGGTGTCGGCGGTCGGGATGGTGCTCACCTGGACGCGGTTCCAGGAGTCGCCGCCGTTCTCGGAGATGGAGACCCACGGGAAGCCGCAGTGCCCCTTGGGCACGAAGAGGCGGCCGGCGCTGTCGGTGGCCGGCTCGCCGTGGAGACCGCCGCACGCCCCGCCGTCGACGCCCAGATAGGCGGGAGCGCCCGTCGCCAGGAAGGTCAGGCCGCCGTCCAAGCTGCGCGAGCAGGAGGAGTCGGCGACGCGGTTGAAGCAGTAGTAGATGACGTTGGGGTAGCCGACCGTGGTCAGGTTGGGCGGCGGGTTGCCGACCACGACCTTCTGGTGATCGTTGACGATGTTGCCGCCGCACGTCAGGGGGTTGCGCCGCCAGGTGGCGCCCTCGTCGTCCGAGGAGAGCAGGTAGGCGCAGGCCACGTAGAGATCGATCGAGAAGAGCCGCCCGGTCTCGCCGTCGACGATCAGGAACGGGTCGAGGTTGGTCGGGAACTCCGTCGTCAACGCCGGCAGATTGGGCTGGATCGGCTGCCAGCTCTGGCCGTTGTCGCGCGAGCGCAGCACCACGCTGCGCGCCGTCGAGGTCGGCGAGGGCTCGGGGATGGCGTCGAAGGCGCCGGCGACGAAGAAGGCCGTGCCGGCCTTGTTGACGCCGACCGTCGGCTCGGCCGCCTCGCGCCCGACGTAGCTCGCCTGCACCTTGAGGGCCTGCCCCTTGTTGCCGGCCGAGACGTTGCGCGGGGTGCCCTGGAAGTCGGGGCCGACCGGTGTCGCGTAGTAGGTGCGCGCCACGTCCTCCTGGGTCACGTTGGTGTTGATCCGGGCGCTCGCCGAGTAGGTCGAGTTCACGTCGACGAGCCAGGCGCCCACCACGACCTGGTAGGTGCCGGCCGGGAGCTGCGACAGCGCGACGCGCTCGTTGCCGCTGCCGGTCGCGGCAATGCCCACCAGGTTGCTGTTGGCGTCGTAGATGTAGAGGTCGAAGTCGTCGGCGGCGCCCGCCGCCTGGATGCCGATCTCGACCAGGTAGAGGCCGGAGAGCGGCGGCGCGACGGTGAGCTGGTAGATGTCGCACGACGGGTCGGCCGTGTAGCTGATGCCGTTGCCGCAGTCGATGTTGCCCTCGCCGACGATGCCGGTGACGAGCGAGGTGGGGTTCGAGACCGGGAACGTCTTGCCCTGCCAGCTCGCGCTCGACGTGGTGGACACGGTGCCCGAAGCGGGGGTCGCCGCCCAAGCGGCCGAGGCGACCAGCGCGAACCCGAGCGCCACGATGATGCAGAGTCTTTGAGATTTCATGGATGCCTCCTCTCGGCCTGCCGCCGATGGCAGGCACTACCCTCCTTCCCATGGTCCCAGGCCGGCCATCCAGGGCCAATCGGGAGGAACCCTCAGTCCGCCTGAGGAAAATCCCCTACGCGCGGCGGGGCTGATACACTCTCCCGGCTCGATGAGAAAGACCCCGCGCCAGGCTGCCGTCCCGTCTTCCTCCCGCCCGGTCCTGCTGCTGCTCACGGTCTTCTTCACCAACCTGCTGTCGCTCGCCTGCCAGGTGATCTGGCTGCGCAAGATCTCGTACCTGTTCGGCTCCACCGCCGGGGTGTTCAGCACGGTGCTGTCGATCTTCCTGCTGGGTCTCGCTTTCGGGGCCCTGGCGGCGGGCCGGGCCGCGGACCGCGCTGCGCGGCCGTGGCGGCTGCTCGGCATCCTGGAGATCCTGCTGGGGGCCTGGTGCCTGGTTTCGCTGCCGATCTTCACGGCCGGCAGGAACCTCTTCCTCGCGGTCTCCCCGGGCGACCTCGCGCCGCTGCCCGCCGCTCTCGCGAAGTTCGTGGTGGTGCTCCTCTGCATGCTCGCGCCCACGCTCGCCATCGGCGCGGTCTTCCCCCTGGCCGTGCGGCTGTACGGGCGGGACCTGGGACACCTCGGCCACGACCTCTCGCTGGTGTACGGCATGGACACCCTCGGCGCAGCCGTGGGCGCGCTGCTCGCCGGGTTCGTCCTGGTGCCGGAGCTGGGCCTCGCGGCTTCCACGTGGCTGCTCGGTGCCGGCGCGGTGGTCCTCGGCCTCGCGATCCTGGTCGCCAGGGGCGAAAGGGACCGGCAGGACCGTAGGGAGAAGAGGGCGGCGAGGACGGTCACGGCCGAGCCGGCTCTGGAAACGGCCGCCGAAGCGGGCTCCGCCCTTAGGCTGTGGGCCATCCTCGGGACGTTCTTCCTCTCGGGCGGCGCGGCCCTGCTCCTCGAGACCGGCTGGAACCGCTTCTTCTCGCTCCTCAACGGCACCCACGTCTACTCGACGAGCACTGTGCTCGCCGGCTTCCTGACCGGCATCGGCCTCGGCAGCCTGCTGATGGCGCGCTGGATCGACCGGATCCGGAACCCGTTCGCGGCAGTGGCCCTGCTCTATGGGATCGTGGCGGTGTGCGGCATGCTGGTGTTCCGCTCGGCGGGCCTGTTCACCTGGGCCTACTTCGCGATCTTCGAGCGGAGCCGCGGGTATTACGTCTTCCAGCTCGGAGCCTGCCTGGTCATCGCGCTCATCGTCCTGCTGGCCACCCTCGCCATGGGGGCCAACTTCCCGCTCGTCGCCCGCATCGCGACGCGGGCGGGCGCGGAGCGGGGAACCTCGGCTGGAAGGGTCTTCTTCGCCAACACCCTCGGCGCGGTGCTCGGAGCGTTCCTGGCCGAGTTCGTGCTGCTGCCCGCCTGGGGATTCCCGGGGCTGATGCTGACGACGCTCGCCGTCTATGCCCTGGGAGCGATGGTCTTCCTCGCCCTCTCGCCGGGTCCGCGCCGGCTGGCGTTCGCGGCGGCCTGCGCGGCGCTGATCGCAGGGGCGTTCCTGCTCTCCCCGGTGGTCCGTCCGTTCGCAATGCCCTACCACGCCCTCTACTACCACGGGCTGCGGCTGGCAAGCCGGGAGGCGTACCTCGACGAGCTGCGCCGGATGCGTCTCGTCGACGAGACGCAGGGCTTCTACGGCCAGGTGGCCGTGGCGCGGATCGGTCCGGATCTGCTCCTCAAGCACAACGGCAAGACCGACGCCAGCACAGCCGTGCGGGACAACCGGACGCAGCTCCTGCTCGGGCACCTGCCGCTCCTCTTTCATCCCAACCCGCGGCGGGTGCTGGCGATCGGGCTCGGCGGCGGCTTCACGCTGCGGGCGGTCGTCCATCACCCGGAGCCCGTCCGCATCACGGCGGTGGAGATCGACCCCGAGGTGGTGACGACGGCCCGCAAGCACTTCGCCGCCTTCAACGACCACGCGCTGGACGACCCGCGGGTGCGGGTGGTGACCAACGACGGCCGCAACTTCGTGGACGGCACGGCCGAGCGTTTCGACGTGATCACCTCCGAGCCGCCCAACATCTGGGTGGCGGGGGTCTCGGGCCTGTTCACGCAGGAGTTCTACCGCTCGGCCGCCGCCCGCCTGGCTCCGGGCGGCATCCTCTGCCAGTGGGTCCCCCTCTACGAGATGGAGAAGGAGGACTTCCGGACCATGCTGCGCACGCTGACGTCGGTCTTCCCCGAGGTCACCTTCTGGCAGGTGGGAACCGACGTGATCCTGCTCGCCTCGAAGCAGCCCTTCCAGATCGAGCTGCCGCAGGTGGTGGCGAAGCTGCGGCGCCCCGGCCTCGCCCGGGACTTCACGGCCATCGGCCTCACCATGCGCGGAGTGATCGAGTTCCTCAACTCTCCCGCGGTGCGGCCCGATCAGGTGCCGGCCTTCCTCGGCCGGGTGGACGCCCTGAACGTGGACGACAAGCCGGTGCTGGAGTTCTCGACGGCGCGCAATCTGTTCGAGCTGGCGAAGGAGGGAGCATAGGGGGCGCAGCCTGCTGCGCCGCGGCCGCCATCCCGCTGTCACCGGCCTTTGTCCAGGCCGTCACAACTCGAAGCTTGCAGAACCGTATCAAGTGTTAGCATGAGCTTACCGGCCGCGGTTTCCCAACGAGGTCTCTTCCAAGGAGATTCCGCATGAATCCACTCGACATGACCGGTCCGGAGTTCCTCCGGTTCTACCTGATCTATGGCGTGGCAGGGCTCGCCCTCGCCGCCCTCCTCCGCATCCTCTGGACCTACGTCTCCGACGCTACCCCGGCAGGGCGGCGCTGGACCCCCGGCTACTACCCCCACGGTGACGAGGGTTACGGCATCGCCCTGCTGCGCGGCGGCCGCAAGGCGGCCATACGCACCCTGCTCGGCCGTCTCGTGACCTCAGGCCCGCTCAGCCTCGAAGGCGGCGAGTTGCGGTGGTCAGGGGAGGAGGCCGGCCTCTCGTCCTTGGAGCGCCGCGCCACGAACGCCGTCGGCCTGATACAGACCGTTCCTGAGGCCGAACGGCGGATCAGGCAGGCGCTCGCGCCGGAGTTGGCCCGCATCGAGAGCGACCTCGAGAGCCAGGGCCTGATACCCACCCCTCTCCAGCGCAAGGGCTTCTGGCTGCTGCGCATCCTGGCGCTGCTCGCCATCCCCGGGCTCGGCCTGGCCAAGCTGGCCGTGGCCCTCGCCCGGGGGAAGACCAACGTCCTCTTCCTGATCCTGATGCTGGCGGTCTACACGGTCGCGGCCCTGCTGCTCCTCCGGCCGCCGCGCCTGACCCGGGCCGGCCGGCGGTATCTCGCCTGGCTCCGGGAGTCCCACCAGGGCCTGGTCCGGATGATCGAGGAGGGCCGCCGCGGTGAGAATCCGGGCGAGGCCGCGCTCGCGGCCGGCATCTTCGGCCTCACCGCCCTGCCGGCCCTGGCTCTGTTGCACGGGCAGCCGCAGCCGCGCCGGCGATCTGCCGAGGGCTCGGAAAGCTGGGGCACGGGCGGCATCGGCGCTGACTCCGGTGGCGACTCCGGCGGCGGCGACTTCGGCGGCGGGGGCGGGGATTCCGGAGGAGGAGATTCGGGAGGCGGCGACGGCGGGGGTGGCGGTGGCGACGGCGGCGGGGGTGGCTGCGGCGGCGGCTGCGGAGGTTGCGGAGGTGGCTAGCAGCCTGCCCTTCCTCGGTGCCGGGATCAGCTACCGCCCCGCCTGGCGATGGGAGGTGGTCCGCCACCGCGGGAGTCTGGGGGCCATCGAGTTCATCCCCGACGACGTTGCAGGCTCGGCAGGGCTGCGCGATCTGCTCCTGCTGCGCGATGCCGTCCCCGTGCTGCTCCATGGGATCGGCCTCTCGCTTGGCAGCGCGGAGGGACTCGACCCGGCGCGGCTCGCCCACATGGCCCGGGTGGTGGACGCCGTGGAGCCCCCCTGGTTCTCGGAGCACATCGCCTTCACGCGGGCCGGCGGCGTTGAGATCGGCCACCTGGCGCCCCTCCCCTTCACCCGCGAGGCCGTGGCGGCCGTGGCCCGCAACGTGGCGGCGCTGAAGCGGGCGATCCCGGACGTGCCCGTGCTGGTGGAGAACATCGCCTACCTGTTCACCCTGCCGGGCGCGGAGATGACCGAGGCCGAGTTCGTGCGGGCCGTGCTGGAGGAGGCGGACGCGTTCCTGCTGCTCGATCTCGAGAACGTGCACGCCAACTCGCGCAACCATGGCTACGATCCCATCGAGTACCTGGAGAGCCTGCCGCTCGAGCGCACCGTGGAGGTCCATCTGGCAGGCGGCATCCTGCGCGACGGCGAGTACGCCGACACCCACACGCAGCCGGTGCCGGAGGAGTCCTGGGCCCTACTCGAATGGCTGGCTCCCCGGGCCGACCTCAAGGCGGTCATCATCGAGCGGGACGACGACCTGCCGCCTTTCGCGGAACTGCTCGCCGAAGCGCGGCGGGCCGGGGAGATCCTCCATGACGCTGGACGAGCTGCAGCGGAGCCTCGCCGCTAGCCTCGCCGGCAGGCAGGCCGCTCCGGAGGGTTGCGACCTGCGGGCGCTCGAACGCGCCCGAGCGGCCCTGGAAGCCAAGCGCCGGCGGGCCGCCCAGCACCTCCTCCCTCGCCTTCGCGCAGCGCTCGGAGCGGGCTGGGACCGCCGCTTCCACGAGCACGCCCGCGCCTACGGCCCCGCCGGACGGCTCCACCACGTGGACGACGCCTGGGAACTCGCCGAGGCGATCCTCCGCGAGCGCGATCCCCAGCTCTTCCCCGCCGCCCACGACGACCTTCTGGCCCTGCGGCTGCGCTGGGTCCGCGACCGGAGGGCGGACGCAGACCGCATCCGCGAGCGGCGGGGGCCGCTGGTGGCAATCACGCGGACGGTGCCCCGGCGGTTGATCGTGCGGCTGGCGGGTGGGCAAGGCAAAGTCTTCCGGATCCCCTGAAACTTCTGCTGCCGTCCCGCGTAGGAGAGGCAAGCCTTCAAAGGCGCGCGATCCAATCGCCGGAGGTGGCCGGTCAAGCCGGCCGCCCCGGCCTCCCCATCTCCCCAAGAGCCACTCCTGCGGATAGTTTCTAGTTTGATAATCGATCCGTGCAGAAGACAAAGGCAATGTCGGGCCCAGTCACACCGCCGAGCGGCACTCTGGCCGTATGCGAGAATAGGTATCTCGCGCGGGTTCGAGTAGCCTTTCGTCAAAGCGGTCATGGGCAGTCCCTTCTCACGCACCCTGCGGACCCTGCGCTCCGACGGCCACCGCCGCTGGGCGCTCGGCTTGGTACCCACGGTGCTCCTGCTCTCGGCTTGGACAGTCTGGTTCGTGGCGGCGCGGGTAGCCGTCTACGAGGTGACGGAGGACGCCCGGCTGGTCGCCGGCCGCGAGGTCCATCCCGTCGCGGCGCCGGTCGACGGCCGGATCTCCGCGGTGCGCGTGGCGGTCGGCCAGGAGGTGAAGGCGGGCGACGTGCTGTTCGAGTTGGAGGCGGGCGAGCAGCGCTACCGCTTGGAGGAGGAGCGGACGAGGAGGTTCTCCCTCACCGGGCAGGCGGCGGCCTTGAAGCAGCAGATCGCGGCCGAGCGCAAGGCTCTCGAAGACAACCGGAGCGCGGCGGGAAAGGCCGTCGAGGAAGCTCAGGCCAAAGCGCTCGAGGCCGCGGCGGCGGCGCGCCTGGCTGCAGAGGAAGCGGAGCGCCAGGACCGGCTGCTGGCGAGCGGCCT
>DASWME010000023.1:0-15937 GCA_036399915.1 Thermoanaerobaculia bacterium | reverse complement strand
CGCATCGTGCGGCTCGGCCATGCGGCCCGCAATGCCCACTCGCTGAAGACCCGGCAGCCGCTCCCGGCGGTCACCCTGGTGACAGCGGACGACTCGCTGCGCGGTCTGGTGGAGCCCTATCTCGACATCCTCAAGGACGAGCTGAACGTCAAGGAGGTGCGCTGGGCCGCCGACCGGACGGTCTACGTCCACCACGAGGTCAAGCCCGTCTTCCCTAAGACCGGCCCGCGCTTCGGCAAGCGGATGCCGGAGGTGAAGAAGGCCTTGGACGCGGCCGATGGCGACGAGCTGGCGGCGGAGCTGGAGCGCGCGGGCAGGATCACCGTCCAGCTCTCCGACGGCCCTACCGACCTCTCGACCGACGAGGTCGAGGTGCGGCTCGTCGAGCGCGCCGGCACCGCCACGCAGGGGGACCGCGAGCTGCTGGTTGCCCTGGAGACGGCGCTCACCCCGGAGCTGGAGGCGGAGGGCCTCGCCCGCGAGTTCGTCCACTGGGTGCAGCAGGCGCGCAAGAAGGAGGACCTCGACTATGCGGACCGGATCCGGGTCTCCTACGAGGCCGATCCCGACATGAAAGCCGCGGTGGACGCCCACCTGGACTGGATCAAGGGGGAGACTCTGGCCGTCGAGGTCGTCGGGGCCAGCGCCGGCTCCGCTGGCGAGCCCTCCGTTCGTATCGAGAGGGTCTAGAAAGAAAGGATCGGGGAGAGAATGGCCGGGATTTTCAAGGCTTACGACGTGCGGGGGATCGTCCCCAAGCAGCTCAACGAGGAGATCGCGCGCGAGATCGGGCTCGCCTTCCAGCACGTGCTGGACACGGAGGACCGCGCCAACGGCAACGCCGTCGTGGTGAGCCGGGACATGCGCGAGCACAGCCCGGGGCTGGAGCGGGCGCTGATCGACGGCCTCACCGCGGGCGGGCTCGACGTGGTCGAGATCGGCCTCGCCACGACCCCCATGAACTACTTCGCCATCAGCAAGCTCGGGGCGGCCGGCGGCGTGCAGGTGACGGCGAGCCACAACCCGGCGCAGTACAACGGCTTCAAGTTCAGCCGCCACGGCGCCCGGCCGGTCTCAGGCGACCACGGCATCGCCCTGATGGAGGAGAAGGTCAGGTCGGGCGACCTGCCGCGAGCCGCCCAGCCGGGAACGATCTCGCAGGCCGACGTCAAGGAGGACTACAGAAAGCACATCCTCTCCTTCCTCCACGACGGCAGGCGCCTCAAGGTGGCTGTGGACGCCGCCAACGGCATGGGTACGATCGACCGCCCCATCCTGGAAGCCATGGGAATCGACCTCGTGCCTCTCTACTTCGAGCTGGACGGCCGCTTTCCCAACCATGAGGCCAACCCCCTCAGGGAGGAGAACCTGCGCGACCTCCAGAGGGCCGTGCGGGAGCAGAGGACCGACCTCGGCGTAGCCTTCGACGGCGACTCCGACCGGGCGGCGTTCATCGACGAGACCGGGCAGCCCATCGGCAGCGACCTGATGACCGGCCTGATCGCCGGCGAGCTGCTCAAGCGCGGGCCCGGCAAGGCCGTGCTCTATGACCTGCGTTCCTCCCGGGCGGTCGCCGAGTACATCCAGGAGAATGGCGGCATTCCGGTGCGCGAGCGGGTGGGCCACTCCTTCATGAAGGCCACCCTGCGCAGGCGGGACGGGATCTTTGGCGGCGAGCTGGCGGGTCACTACTACTTCCGCGACCACTCCTACGCCGACTGCCCCATGCTGGCTGTGGTCGAGGTGCTGAACCTGTTGCGATCGAGCGGCAAGACCCTCTCGGAGCTGGTCAGGCCCCTGAAGCGCTACGCCAAGAGCCCGGAGATCAACTTCGAGGTCGAGGACAAGCCGGGCAAGATGGACGAGCTGGCCCGCCGCTACTCCGACGCCCAGATCGACCACCTGGACGGGATCACCATCAGCTATCCCGACTGGTGGGCCAACGTCCGCCCCTCGAATACCGAGCCCTTCCTGCGGCTCGTGCTAGAAGCCTCGACGCCGGAGGAGCTGAAGAGACGGGAAGAGGAGCTGATCGCGATCCTGGGCGAGCCGGTGGAGTAGGGCCGAACAAAACCGCCCCCGCCGGGAGATACGGCGCAGCGTGGAGCTTCAGCCGAATCCTGGTTCAGCTCCGGCGGGACATCGACGAGGCCTGCAGCAGGTAGTACAGCAGGGTCATCAGCGTCGAGACCACGGCGGCCACGTAGGTCATCGCCGCCGCGTTGAGGACCTTGTCCATTCCCTCCCGCTCCTGCGGCAGCACGATCCCGTTCTCAACAGCCAGCCGCTTGGCCCGGGCCGAGGCGTCGAACTCCACCGGCAGGGTCACGATCTGGAACAGCAGCACGGCCGAGAACAGCAGCGCGCCAAAGTAGATCAGGTTCGCCGACTGGAACAGCAGGCCGGCGATCATCACGATGTAGCCCGCCGAGGAGCCGATGCCAGCCGTCGGCACCAGGGCCGAGCGCAGGTACAGGGGCTTGTAGTCCCGGGCATGCTGGAGGGCGTGACCCGCCTCGTGGCACGCGACGCCCACGGCCGCCACGGAGTTCGACGCGTAAACCGCCTCCGAGAGGGCCAGCGTCTTGTTGGCCGGGTTGTAGTGGTCCGACAGGAAGCCGCGGGTCGGCACCACCTGCACGTCGAAGATGCCGCCGCTCCGCAGCATCTCCTGAGCGGCCTGGGCCCCGGTCAGGCCCCGCACCGTCCGCACCCGGGAGTACTTCTTGAACGCGGCCTGGGTCCGCCAGCTCGCCCACAGCGACAGCGCCAGCGCCGGAAGGATGAAGACGAAGTAGGTCGAATTGAAGTGCATGAACATGGATCGTTTCTACCCCTTTCCGCTCCATGAAAACAGATGACTTCGATGTCGTATTTCCGCCCGACCGGCTTGATACAGTACCCCGGAAGGAGGAGGACCATGGGAGACCAGGACCGCAGGATCGCCATCGTCACCGGCGGCAGCCGCGGGATCGGACGAGGGATCGCCGAGGCCCTACTCCGGGAGGGCTGGCGGGTCCGCTTCTGCAGCCGCAACCCGCGTTCGGTCGAGGAGGCGCAGAAGGAGCTCGCCGGCCGTTTCGGGGACTCCGTGTCCGGCCAGGCCGTGGACGTGCGGAACCAGGAGGCGGTGGACCGCTTCGTCGCGGAGGTGCTGGAGTCCGAGGGGCGGATCGACTGCCTAGTCAATAACGCCGGCGTCGGGGTCTTCGGCCCGGTGGACGAACTGACGGGCGAGCAGTGGCGCGAGGTGATCGACACCAACCTCTCCGGCTGCTTCTACTTCCTCCACGCGGTGGCCCCGGCGATGAAGCGGCAGCGGGAGGGGTGGATCTTCAACATCTCCTCCCTCGCCGGCAAGAACCCTTTGGCCGGCGGCGGTGCCTACAACGCCAGCAAGTTCGGGCTGATCGGCCTCTCGGAAGCCGCCATGCTCGACCTGCGCCAGCACGGGGTGCGGGTCGCGGCCATCCTGCCGGGCAGCGTAGACACCGGCTTCTCTCATTCAAGCGGCGGGCAGGACCGGAGCTGGAGGCTCAGGCCGGACGACATCGCCTCTATGATCCTCCACCTGCTCTCCTACCCGTCCCACGCCCTGCCGAGCCTGGTGGAGATGCGGCCGGCGAAACCGCCGAAGTGACGGCCTAGCTGATCTTGTACACCGCCGCCGCCTGGAGGATCGGTGGGCCGGTGGGGGCGGGGGCCTGCGGATCGTCCTCGAGGGTGACCAACACCCCCTTGGTGCCGGCGGGCATGTGCGCGGACTCCAGATCGGCGGGCTTTCCGGGCTCGGCCGTGAAGTGACCGGAGCTCACGGCTCCCCGGTCCGTCATGAACCAGAGCTTGTAGGCCTTGCCCGTGGCGGCAGGCTGGAGGTTGCGCAGAGAGAGGTACCAGTGCTGGTGGTCGGCGGCCACGAAGAGGATGCCGCGCGCCTCGGGCTGGAGCGGCTTCCTGCCTACCGGCCGCATGGGGCTCACCTCCACGGCGGGCGAGGTCACCAGCGTGAATCGCTCCCGCAGCTCCTGGAGATCGCGCGCATCGGCCTGGACCTGCCGGACCTCGGTGAGGGCCTGCTCGGCGCGGGCGCGTTCGGCGGCCACCTCCTGGCGGAGCTGGGCGATCGTCTGCCGCTGCTGCCCGAGTTGCAGGTAGAGCCAGGCGGAGAGTCCGAGCGCTACGAGGGCGAGCGCCGCGGCCAGGGCCAGCGGCCACCGGCTCGGCCGGCGCACCACGGCGGGAGCAGGCCGTCCGGGAGGCACCAGGCGTGGGGCGCGCGCCTCCGGGGAAGCGCTCAGAGGGACGGCGGCCCGCACGGGCTCGGCCGCGGGCCGGGTCTCGTCGCCGTGGATGAGGGCCATCAGACGAACCCGCGCCTCGGGGGAGGGCGCCACCGGATCGAGAGCGAAGGGGACCAGGCCCAACACCTCGGTGTAGAGGCGCGTCAGCGTCTCGGCGGACTCGTCCTGGCGCGGCTCGCCGCCGGGCGCGTCGATTCCCCTCTCCAGCGCCTCGACGGCCGCCAGAATGGTCAGATCCTCGGAATGGTTTTCGCTGTTGCTCACAGTAGTTGCCGGATCTCGTCGCGCAAGGCGCCGCGTAATTTTTTCATCGCCAGCAGCGTCCGCGTCTTGACCGTGCCCAGGGGCAGGTCGGCCTTGGCCGCGATCTCGCTCTGGCTGAGGCCCTCGTAGAATGCCAACTCGAGGACCTGCTGCTGCTCCGGCGGGAGCTTCCGCATCTCGTCGCGGACCCGCTCCCGCCTCTCACGGATAAATACGGTTTCCACCCCCTCAGGGGATGCATGCTCGACCGGAGTCTCCTGCATGGCCGTCTCGTGCGTCCGCTCCACGACCTTGCGGGTGCGGAGGCGGTCGATGGCCCGACTGCGGGCGATGAGGACCAGCCACGTGGAGACGGACGAACGGCCCGCGTCGTAGCGGCCCGCGTTGTTCCAGACGTGGAGGAAGACCTCCTGCAGGATCTCCTCGGCGTCGGCGTGGCTGCCGAGGATGCGCTTGCCGAGGGCGAGCAGGGTCGGCGCGTAGCGGTTGTACAGAATCCCGAGGGCTTCCGCCTGGCGGTCCGCCACCTGACGCAGCAACGCCGCGTCGTTCATCGATTCCAGGGAGTTCGGCGAGGAGATGGGGTTCATGCCGGGGGGCGGTCGGCTCCTAGAGGTCGCCTAGGATAGCATGAAGCCCCGCCAGGCCCGAGCGGGCCGGAAAGGAAGAAGTTGCGCATGGACGAGATCTCCAGCCCCAAGGCCGGGCCCCGCCAGCCGGCCATTCGGGTGGTGTTGATGCCCAAGGACACCAACGCCCTGGGCACCATCTTCGGCGGTATCATCCTCTCCTACATCGACCAGGCGGGCGCGGTCGAGGCCCACCACCACGTCCCCCTCCCTGGCCGCCTGGTGACGGTGGCGATGCGGGAGGTCGTCTTCCACTCCCCCGTCTTTGTGGGCGACCTGGTGAGCTTTTTCACCGAGACCCTGCGGATCGGCCGCACCTCGGTTACGGTCAAGGTGACGGTGGAAGCCGAGCGCTCCACCGGCACGGGCCGGGTCAAGGTCACCGAGGCCGAGGTGGTCTACGTCCACGTGGACCGGAACAACCAGCCGGTGCCGATTCCAGCCCGGGAGACGGTGGCGCCGTAGGCCCTCACCTCCCCTCCCGGCCTTACGGCGCGAACGGCTCGTAGCACCGGCGGCAGCGGGCCTCATAAGACTCGGCATCGCCCAATTGGAGCTGCTCGCCGCCGCCGGCGATGCGCTGGCTGTAGTGGGCGGGCGCCCCGCAGCGCATGCAGACGGCGTGGACCTTGTCCACGAACTCGGCAAGGGCGAGGATGCGCGGCATCGGCCCGAAGGGGCGACGGAGGTAGTCGAGGTCGAGCCCGGCGACGATCACCCGCACGCCGGAGTCGGCCAGCTCGCTGACCAGCTCTACCAGCCCGTCGTCGAAGAACTGGGCCTCATCGATCCCCACCACCTCCACGCCGGGCGCGAGCTTCTGCCGCAGCTCGCAACTGCAGACCACGCTCACCGCCTCCAGCTCCCGCTTGTCACGGGTGATCAGGCGCTGAGGGTCGTGCCGGGCGTCGGCGCAGGGCTTGAAGACCTGGACGACCTGGCGGGCGATCGCGGCGCGGCGCAGCCGCCGCACCAGCTCCTCGCTCTTGCCGGAGAACATGCCGCCGCTGATGGCCTCGATTCGCCCCTCGCGCGAGCGCTCGCCGATGCTGTCCAGGACGTTCACTTAGAGGCAATCTAGCAGCAGCGGAGGCCCCGCGCCAGTCCCCCCAGTGAGTCTGGTACCATTCCCCCTCCTATGGCCAGGAAGCGCACCGGCAAACGGATCTTCACCTACGACGAAGCCCTCTCCACCTTCCCCGTGGTGCGGGACCTCACGGCGGCCGCGGTGCGGCAGGTCGAGGCGCTGATCAACAGCGTCGGCAGCCGGGAGGAGCTGGACTCGCGCCGCGAGGAGCTGGAGGAAGCCCGCGAGCGGATCGTCCGCGCCTGGGCCCAGCAGGTGACCTCCATTGGCTGCGAGGTCAAGGGGGTCTGGCTGGTGGACTGGGACAGCGGCGATGGCTACTATTGCTGGCGCTTCCCCGAGCAGGCGATCGGCTTCTTCCACACCTACGACGAGGGCTTCGCCGGGCGCATCCCGATCAACTGAATCCCTCCTCTGCGACCTTCCTCCTCAGCGTGGCGATCCACTCCTCGGCCTCGCGTCGGCGGGCCGCGCCCAAGGTGGCCCCGCGGGCGGTACGGTAGCGCTCGGCCGGCGGGCCGGGGTCGAGCTGAGCGAGGGCGCGGGCGAGAGGCGTCCGCTTCTTTCCCGCCGCCATGAGCCGCTCGGCGGCGGCCACGACTCCCGCCGACTCCAGCAGCAGGGCGTCATGGAGCAGCTCCTCTTCGGGTCCACGGGGATCTTCGGCGAGACGCCCGAGCCCGGCGCGCACCCGCCGCGGCAGGTCCTCCGGGAGATCGAGCCCGCGCAGGAACAGGTCGAGCCGCCCCCCGGCGGCGAGCGTGCCCAGCCGGTCCACCGCGCCGTGGAAGAGGAGGAGCAGCTCCAGCAGGTCCTCGTCCGCGGCGGTCCCCTCGCGGAGCACAGCGAGCCGGGCGCGCAGCCGCTCGACGCGGTCGAAGGTCTGGACGCCGTCCAAGCCGGCGTACAGCGGCCGGACGAACTGCTCGGCCCGTTCTCGCGCCTCCGGGGTCACCGACGGCTGACCTCGGCGAAGAGCTGCTCCAGGCGCTCGGGGGTCAGCTCGGCGAGGCTCTCCGCCACGGCGTCGGCTCCGCGCAGCCGGCCGGCCGGGTAGGTGTGGGCGAGCCCCAGGGTCGCGAGCCCCACCTCGGAGGCGGCGGCGAGGCCGACCGGGCTGTCCTCGACGGCGAGCACCTCGTGAGGGTGGAGCAGGCGCTCGGGCAAGGGGGGCTGGGAGTTGAGGGCTTCCAGCGCGCGCAGGTAACCCTGGGGGTCCGGCTTGCCTTCCTCCACGTCCTCGGCGGTGATCAGCACCTTGAATCGCTCCAGCACGCCCGCCTGGCGCAGCGCCCCTTCCACCTCCTCGCGCAGGGCGCCGCTCACCACGCCGAGCATCCGCCCGCCCGCCGCGAGGGCCCTGACCAGCTCGACCGCGCCCGGGAAGAAGGGGTACCCGCCCTTGCGGATGCGCTCCTGGTAATAGCTCGCCTTGCGGGCGATCAGCCGCATCAGATGCGGGACGGTTGGCACCTCCCCGGCCCGCTCGAGCACCGCTGCGAAGCAGGCGCGGTCGTCGAGCCCCAGGTAGCGGGCGTAGTACTCCTCGGTGGAAAATGAGATCCCCTCTTCGGTGAGCACCCGCTGGAACAGCTCCAGGTGGATCGGCTCGTCGTCGACGAGGACGCCGTTGAAGTCAAAGAGGATGGCCCGCAACACCTTGGGATCATACCGCGAGCCTGCCGCGCACCCGGCCGGAATTGACAAGCCCCAGGCCGCCGTTTATCGTGAGGAACAGCCCGGGCCCCCGGCCTGGCAGCAAGGAGCGTCCCATGGAGAATACAGAGCAGGTCCAGACCCCGATCGAGTCTCAGCCGCCCCGGGATGACATGCCCGTCACGCTGACCCCGAAGGCGGTCGAGATGGTCAAGATCACCCGTGAGCAGGAGGGGATCGATCCCTCCCACGGGCTCCGCGTCGCGGTGCGCGGCGGCGGCTGCAGTGGCTTCGAGTACGCCCTGGACTTCGAGCAGGAAGCTCGGGAGAACGACTGGGTCTACGAGCAGAACGGCCTGACGATCTACGTCGACGCCGTGAGCGCCCGTTACCTGCAGGGCACCAGCATCGACTACGTTCTCGGCATGGCCGGAGCGGGGTTCAAGTTCATCAACCCGAACGCCAGCGGCACCTGCGGCTGCGGATCCTCGTTCGCGGTCTAGAGCGCGCCTGAACCACCGCCAAGGTGGACTGAAGGGAAGAGAGAGGCCGGAGGGGCGCCCCTCCGGCCTTTCGATTCTCAGACAAAGGGCAGCTCGCGAACCTCGGCCTGCCCGCCCCCCTCGATGTCCAGGCGCGTCCCCGGCTCAGCGGCGCGGCGGTGGAGGATGCTGAGCCCGATCGGCCGTCCCAGGGCGGGCGACTCCACGACGGTCGTCGCCGTCCCGGCCGCGCGCCCCTCGAAGAGGAGCGGCGCGCCCGGAGCAGGAGCGGCGCCGGCCTCGAAGGCGAGACCCCGCAGCATCTTCTGCACCCCGCCCCGATAGTGGATGCGGGCCACCACCTCCTGGCCGAGATAGCACCCCTTGGTGTAGCTCACCGCCTCCTCGGCTCCGGTCTCCTGGGGGAAGTTCCCGGGCCCGAAGTCGCGCCCGCAGCGGGGGATGCCCGCCTCGGTCCGCAGGACCTCCAGCGCCTCGAAGCCGGCGGGCTTCGCTCCAGGGGTCTCCAGGAGCCGCTCGACGAGGAGCTTCGCGATCGACGCCGACACCCACAGCGTATACGCCTCCACCCCCAGCCGGCCGGTGCGCTGGAGGGCCACTTCGGTGCCGTGGACCATCGACCGGACGTGCCGCCAGTCGCCGGGGAGAGGCAGCTCGGCCCTGCCCAAGGCCTCTGCAGCCCCGGGTCCTACGAGGCTGATGGGCAGCATGTCTTCCAGCCCCCGCACCTCGACGCGGTCGGCGAGCATGTACTTCTTGAGATGGCTCGCGATCGCCTCCTCCTGGCCGGGAGCGACCTGGGCCCAGAGGCGGTCCTCGTGCGCCAGAACCACCACGTCCGAGAGGATCCTCCCCTGAGGATTGGTGAAGAAACCGTAGGCGCCCTCGCCGGAGGCGAGGTCCTTGACGTCGCAGGTGACGTAGGCGTTCAGGAAACGGTGGCGGTCCGCGCCGAGGATCTCCAGCCGGCCCGTCCAGGAGCGGTCGGCGAGGCCGCAGCCCTGACGCAGGGCGCGGTACTCCGCCTCGACCGGGCCGTAGCGGACCGGCACGGAGACACCGCCCTCCAGCGGCGCGAAGGTCGCCCCCAGGCGCTCGTGGAGCTTCGCGAGGGGCAGGGGGCGAGCGGAGGCGATGGGGGTGGTCGCCATGGCCTCAGTCTACAATCGCCGGCCATGAGCGAGACGGTCCCCTTCACTCTCGAAACCGGCGCCGCCACCCTCCACGGCGTCGTCGACCTGCCGGACGCCCCCGGCGAGCGCCCGGCCGTGGTGATCTGCCACGGCTTCAAGGGCTTCATGGAGTGGGGGTTCTTCCCCCATCTGGCGACCCTGCTGGCCGAGCGGGGCTTCGTCGCCGTCCGCTTCAACCTCTCCGGTGCCGGCATGCGGCCCGGCGACGAGCTGGTGACGGACCCGGATGCCTTCCGGGAGAACACCTACAGCCGCGAGCTGGCCGACCTGCTGGCCGTGCTCGCAGCCACGGGGGAGACCCTCGCGCCCGGCCGGGTGGATCGCGGCCGGCTGGGCCTCTTCGGCCATAGCCGCGGCGGTGGGGCCGCCCTCCTCGCGTCTGCCCATCCACCGTGGCAGGAGCAGGTTCGCGCCCTGGTCACCTGGGCCGCCATCTCGAACGTGGACCGCTTCACCCCCGGGCAGAAAGAGGAATGGCGCCGCCAGGGCGAGCTGCCGGTGGTCAACGCCCGCACCGGACAGCGGCTGGCCCTCGGGCTCGGACTGCTCGCCGACGTTGAGGAGCGGCGGGCCGAGTTGGACCTCCTCGCCGCCGCCAGGGAGCGCCGCGCGCCCTGGCTGATCGTGCACGGCGCGAACGACGAGAGCGTCCCGGTGGAGGAAGCCCATCGCCTGGCCGGGGCGGCGGCGGGCGAGAAGGAGCTGCTGGTCATTCCCGAAGCCAGCCACACCTTCGGCAGCCGCCACCCCTTCGCCTGCCCCACGCCGCAGCTCGTCCAGGCGTTGAACGCCACCCAGCGGTGGTTCCGCTCGCACCTGTAGTCCGCCGCGGGCGTTCCTTGATGGTCGTCGCCGACTCCGGACCGGGAGAAGATGCGCCTTTTTGTCCTCGATTTCCGCCCTCCGGCAACTTTACTTTTTGAAGGTCTAATCTTTTCCGGGCCTGGTTGGGGAGGAATGACATGGCGGAAGAGCACTTCTCATTCGAGACGGTCCAGCGCTTTTTCCGTTCGGAGCTCTCCCGGGATGAAAACCGGGAATTCGTGCGGCACCTCTTGCGGCAATGCTCTCAGTGCACGCGGCTCCTCCAGGGGGTCGTCCAAAGGCAAGACTTCCGTTTCCTGATCCGCGCCCTCGAAGAGGCGACTTCGCGACTCGACCCGGACTCTCGCGAGAAGGTCCTGCGGAAATTCCAGCGTCTGGCCGAAGAAGAGGAGGCGCGGGCCGGTCCGGAGAGAGAGCGCGGACAGAGCGCGGCCTGGCGCGGGTTGAGATAGCATCCTCCCGTCAGGGAGGTGCCATGGACCCGCACTTCGATGGGGTGATCTTCAAGACCCACGCCGCGGAGCTGATCCGCCGCATACGCCGTCCCTTTCCGCCCTTCTGCGTGGTGGACGCGCGCTGGCGCGGCG
Source organism: Thermoanaerobaculia bacterium (assembly GCA_036399915.1). Classification (GTDB taxonomy): domain Bacteria; phylum Acidobacteriota; class Thermoanaerobaculia; order Multivoradales; family UBA5704; genus DATARR01. The sequence goes on along the minus strand of DASWME010000023.1, from coordinate 4,892 downwards.
AGTACGAGGAGGGGCACATTCCGGGCGCCTTCCCGGCCGGTCCCGACGGGCTGACCGCGCTGCCGCCGGGAACGACGGAGCGGACCGAGTTCTTCGTCGTCGGCAGCAGACCGGACGATCCAGCCATGCGCCGGACGAGCCTGGCCCTGCGGCGGCTGGGAGCGCACCGCGTGGTCGAGCTGACCGGCGGGATGACGGAGTGGCGGCAGGTGGGCGGCCCGATCGAGGGCGGCGGACAGGCTCAGGCAGCCTAGCCGAGCCAGGCGATACGATCCACGGCGGCGCGCAGGTCCGGCACCACCCAGTCGGCGCCGGCGGCGTGCAGGATCTCGGCCGGGGTCCTGCCGGTGGCCACCGCGAGGCAGGGGATGCCGTGGTCCCGGGCGCAGGAGACGTCGTGCCGGCTGTCTCCCACGATCAGCGTCTCCGCAGGCCGGAAGCGCCGGCCCGCCCACCGCTCCGCCCGCTCCAGCGCGATCGGGGGCAGCTCCGAGCGCTCGACGCCGTCGCACCCGAAAGCGCCGAAGCCGAAGAACCGGTTGAGATCGAAGCGCGAGAGCTTGGTGCGCGCCCCCGGCTCCCAGTTGCCGGTGAGCAGGGCGAGCACCACGTCCTCGCGGGCCGCCAGCCGCTCCAGCAGCTCTTCCACTCCCGGCAGGAGCCGCATCCTCCGCCGGTCGAGCGCCTCTGACAGCCGCTCCGCGTACAGCTCCCGCACCCGCGGCAGCTTCTCCCGCGCCTCGCGCTCCGGAACACCGGCCGCAATCACCAGGTCGAGCACGATCCGCGGGTCCGTCCGCCCCGTGAAGTCGTAGCGGTCCACGTCACCTGCCGTGCCGAAGACCTCGACCAGCGCCGAGGCGAAGAGCGGGCGCACCTGAGGACCGCAGTCCAGCAGGGTGCCGTCGATGTCGAAGAGAACGAGCTTCATCTCCACTTCGGCGGCTTCTTGGTTTCCAGGAAGGTCGCGATGCCGCGCTGGCAGTCGTCGGTGGCCCGGGCGGCGGCGTTGACCTCGGCGGCGAGCGAGAGGGTTTCGCCGAGCGGCCGGCCGACGACGTCGAGCAGGAGACGCTTGGTGCGGGCGATCGACTCGGAGCTGCCGGTCTCCAGGACCTGGACGGCGAGCGCCTCGCCCACCGCCCGCAGGTCCGCGGCGGGAACCAACCGGTTCGCGAGGCCGATCTCCAGGGCCTTCCTGGCATCCACGAACTGCGGGTTGAGCAGCAGCTCGCGGATGTCCGAGCCGCGCAGGCGAAGCGGCAGGTAGGTGGCCACCAGCGCCGCCACGAAGCCGATCCGCACCTCGCTGTAGAGGAACCGGGCGTCCTCGGCGGCCACCACGAAGTCGTGGGCGGTGGCGAGCCCGCAGCCGCCAGCCACACAGGCGCCGTGGACGAGGGCGATGGTCAGCGCGCCCTGATGCAGGACGGACTCGAAGAGATCCTTGAGGCGGAGCGAGTCCCGGAGGTTCTCCTCGTGCCCGGCGTCGCGCAACGAGCGCAGGTGCTCCAGGTCCGCGCCGGCCGAGAAGTTCCTGCCGGCCCCGGCGAGCAGGAGGGCGCGGACCCCCTCCTGGCGCCAGTCCCGACGGTAGAGGCCGGTCAGCTCGCCGACCATCGCCGGCGAGAGGGCGTTGGCGCGGTCCGGATCGTTCAGGGTGACCCAGAGCAGGTCCCCCTCGCGCCGCACCTCGAGCCGCTCGTAACCCTCGCTCATCCGCGGCTCCTCACCAGCTCGTCGGGCACGTCGATCTCCATCTGCAGGAGCCCCTGCGCGTGGGTCTTGCCCTGGGCGTCGTTCTTGAGGCTCTCCGTGCCGCCGCCCCCGAGGGAGTCGTGGAGGACGAAGTTCAGGGCCAGGATGTTCGGCAGCTCGTACCGCTGTACCGGGCCGCGGCAGACCTCGCGGAAGTGCGCCTTCACCCGCTCGGCCGTCACCTGCTCCCGCAGTACCTCGTACAGCTCCGGGGTGCCGGCGATCAGGCCGACGTTGGAGGCGTCCCCCTTGTCGCCCGAGCGGGCGTGGGCGATCTCGTCGAGCTTGACCCTCATCCCCCTTCCCTTTCTTTTCTCGCAGGGGAGGGGCGGGAGAGAGGAAGGAGGACGGCCCCGATCAGCGCCAGCGCTCCCGCCAGCCAGCGCACCGTCCGCGGCCGCGTGGCGAGCGGATGGTAGACGGCCGGAAAGACGGCGCGGAACCCGAGGTCCAGAATCTCGTGGTGCCTCGATTCCAGCATCGCGAAGACGGCCAGCCCGGCCGCCAGCAGCAGGGACAGGGCGCCGAGGAGGCGGAGCCGTCCCCATCCCGCGGCCAGGCCCTGGCGGAGCGCCACCACCCAGAACGTCCCCAGGATCAGCGCCCAGAGGGCGAAGGCGGTGCGATCCGCGAGCGCGCTGTAGAGGAAGCCCAGCAGCAGCACGGGCAGGAGCCCCCCGAGCATGCCGCCGTACCAGGCGAGGGCGAGCGACCTCGCGCCGCTCACACCTCCTCCACCGTGACTTCGATGCGGCTCTCCACCTCTTCCCGCGCCAGGAGCGCCGGCCAGTAGGCCACGATCTCCTGCGGCTTGGGCCGGCCGCCCGCGAAGCCGGTCACCCCCGGCGGACCGGCGGTCACCAGCGGCGCGATCTCCTTGCCGAAGCGCTCCACCTTGGCGGAGCTCGCGTGCCGCACGCCGAGCCGGAGGACGACCTCGGGCAGGTCCGCGGGCGTCAGGAAGATCCCCGGCAGGCAGGCGCCCGTGCCCATCAGCTCGGTCTCGCGCTCCTCGAGCGCGAAGACGACGCCGGCCCGCTCCAGGCGCTTCCAGACGATCTCGGCCGCGAGCTTCGCCTTCTCCACCGCCCGCGGGCCGGACAGGGTGATCTGCCCCGAGGCCTTGTAGCCGGCGAGGTACGACGCCGAGACCTTGAGGAACGGCGTGTTGGGCTGGCCCTGGATCCCTGAGACCTCCACCCGGTCCCTGCCGTCCTGGCGCAGGCGGATGGAGGTGAAGTCGGCCGTCACGTCCGGCGTGACGTAGCTCGCGGGATCGCCCATCTCGTAGACCAGCTGCTCGGCGACCGTGTCCACCGTCACCATGCCCCCCGTCCCCTCGTGCTTGGTGATGACGAAGCTGCCGTCCTCCCGCGCCTCGACCACGGGATAACCCACGTTCCAGAGGTCCGGCACCTCCCACCAGCGGCTGAAGTTGCCGCCGGTGCACTGGGCGCCGCACTCGATGATGTGCCCGGCGATGGTGCCGGCGGCCAGCAGGTCCCAGTTCGCCAGGTCCCAGCCGAACTCGTGGACCATCGGCGCCAGCGCCAGGGCCGTGTCCGTGATCCGCCCGCAGAGCACGATCTGCGCGCCCCGGGCGAGGGCTTCCACCACCGGCTTCGCGCCGAGGTAGGCGTTGGCGCTCATCACCCTGTCGACGACGGGCGCCAGCGGCTCGCCGGTGTCCATGTTCTCGAGCGGGTGGCCGGCCGCGATCAAGTCCTTGAGGCGCGGCAGCAGGTCATCCCCTTCGACCACGCCCACCCGCAGGCCCTTGACTCCCAGGTCCCGCGCCACCTCGAAGATCCGGTTGCGGCAGGCCCGCGGGTTCAGCCCCCCGGCGTTGGTGAGGACGCGCACGTTGCGCCCTTTAAGCTCCGGGAGCACCCGGCGGACGAAGCCGATGAAGTCCGTGGCATAGCCCAGCTTCGGGTTCTTCAGCTTCTGCCGCATCATGATCGACAGCGTCACCTCGGCCAGGTAGTCCATGCCGATGTAGTCGATGGGGCCGCCGCGCAGCAGCTCCACCGGCGCATCGACGTTGTCCCCCCAGAACCCCTGGCCATTGCCGATCCGGATGATCCTCATAGGCCGGAGAAGCCTAGCACGCCGGTAGGAGGGTCGGAGTTTTGCATGCGCTCAAGGTGGGACCATGCAATGAGAAGGAGGAGACGCGACATGGCAACCGAAACGATGGAGCCTACGACCCGGGACACCGAGGCCAAGATCAGCCAGGAGGAGTTCCTCAAGGGGCTCAACGTGGATCTCGCCCAAGAGTACTCGGCCGTCATCCTGTATCGCACTTACGCGAGCCAGGTGCAGGGGCAGTGGCGGATGGAGCTGCGCCAGTTCTTCGAGACCGAGATCCCCGACGAGCTGGGCCACGCCCAGATCCTCGCCGATAAGATCGTCACCCTGGGCGGCACCCCCACCACCACCCCCGGCCCGGTCAAGCCGGCGAAGGACGCCAAGGAGATGCTCCGCAACGCGTTGGATGCCGAGATCGAAACCATCGAGCGCTACGTCCAGCGCCGCCGCCAGGCCGAGGCCCTGGGCCACTACGGCCTTGCCGTGGAGTTCGACGACCTCATCCGCGACGAGAGCACCCACCGCGACGAGATCCAGATGATCCTGAAGCGGTGGGATACGGGGTAACCTACGTCTGCAGCACCCCCGTCTTGAACTCCGGCATCTGCGGGTTCATGGCCGCGCAGGCCAGTGAGCGGCCTAGGACCTTGCGGGTCTCGGCGGGGTCGATGAGGGCGTCCACCCACAGGCGGGCGGCGGCGTAGCGGGGGTCCATGGCGGCGGCGTAGCGCGCCTTGATCTCGCTCAGGCGAGCTTTCTTTTCCTCCTCCGAGACGTCCGCGCCGCGGTTCTTGAGCTGGATCGACAGCAGCGTCTGGCTCGCCTGGTCGCCGCCCATCACGGAGATCGAGGCCGAGGGCCAAGCGTAGAGGAAGCGCGGGCCGTAGGCCTTGCCGCACATGGCGTAGTTGCCCGCGCCATAGGAGTTGCCCACGAAGAGAGTGATCTTGGGCACCGTCGAGTTGGCGACGGCGTTCACCATCTTGGCGCCGTCCTTGATGATGCCGCCCCGCTCGGCGCGGCTCCCCACCATGAAACCGGTC
>DASWME010000022.1:0-15150 GCA_036399915.1 Thermoanaerobaculia bacterium | reverse complement strand
CTCGGTTGCGGTGTCGTCCTTGTCATCCACCTCTGCCCTGTCGCTCGTGCCCTTGCAGGCGACGGTGAAAGGCAGTGCAGAAACCAACAACAGAGCCATCAGCTTGTGTGCTCTCATCGTTGTCTCCTCTTGAACTTACAGCATCCTTGGAAGAAGCCCGGGTTCGGGCTGCCCGTATTGGGGATATAGAAAGCAAGGCTCGTACCAGATCCGGGGCAGGAGCGCGCCGCGCGCCTGAAACTCCCTGTCGAATCAGACGTATAGACTCCGGGCCGCTCTGTCCGCCCATTCACATCGCTCCCGCCGTTCGGCGGGGCCTCTCCCGGATTGGAGGAGGTGCTAGTGAAAGGAATGCTCTCCGGCTCGCGGACCGCCGCGGCCGCCGCCCTGGGCCTGCTGGCCCTGGCCGGCGCCGCTGGCGCCGCCGTGAGCTACCAGGACTACCACCCGTTTGCCGAGGTCGAGCGGCAGCTCCAGGCGTGGAGCAGGGAACGCCCGCAGGAGGTGAAGCTCTCGACCATCGGCAAGTCCTCCGGTGGCCGGCCGCTCTACGTGGCCCGCGTGGCAGCTCCCGGCGGCACGGACCCCGACAGCCGGCCGGCGGTCTTCGTGGGGGCCAACATCGCCGGCCACCACAACGCCGGCACCGAGGCTGCCCTCGACCTGCTCCAGACCCTGCTCGCCGCTCCCGCCGGCAGCCCGGCGGCGAAGCTCCTCGGCTCCTACACCTTCTACGTGGCACCGGCGCTCAACCCGGATGCCCACGACGCCCTGTTCGCCAAGCTCCGCGCCCGCCGCAGCGGCGACGCTATGAAGGTGGACCACGACCTCGACGGCCTCGCTGCCGAGGATCCGGCGGACGACTTGAACGGCGACGGGGTCATCACCCGCATGCGTCTCCCCGACCCGTCCGGCGGCTGGCTCGCGGACGCGACCGATCCCCGTGTGCTCGTCAAGGCCGATGCCATGGAGCAGCGTCCCGGCGCCTGGCGGGTGGTGGCCGAGGGCCGGGACGACGACGGCGACGGCGAGTACAACGAAGACGGCGCCGACGGCGTCTGGCCGGACAGGAACTTCCCCCACGCCTTCCCCTACTCGACGCCCGAGGCCGGCCCCTGGTCCTCCTACGCGCCCGAGAGCAAGGCGCTGATGGACTTCCTCCTCGGCCGCCGCAACGTGGCCCTCGCCGTGATCTACGGCCCGGCCAACAACCTGCTCTCAGCGCCGCAGAGCCTGGGCGGCGGCGGCGACCTCGGGACGCAGAAGTTCAAGCTTCCGCCCCAGGCCGCCAAGTTCATCGGCTTCGACCCGGAGAAGGAGTACACGATCGACGAGATCTGGGAGGTGGCCCAGAACCTCCCCTTCGTGCGGCAGAACAACATCACCAAGGAGCAGCTCCAGCAGTTCCTCGGCGCCGGCCCGGCCACCAAGGTGGACGCGGACGACCAGGCCTATCTCGACAAGTTCGCCGAGGGCTACAAGGAGCGGCTGAAGAAGGCCGGCCTCTCCGCCGACCGCCCTGCCGCGCAGTACGGCAAGGGGGGCTTCACCCCCTGGCTCTACTACCAGTACGGGGCGATGGCCCTGGAGCTGGACGTCTGGGGTGTGCCCAAGGCCGAGAAGAAGGCCGAGGGCAAGGCGGGCGAGGAGGCGCTGACCCTCGACAAGGTGGCCGGCATGAGCGCCGACGAGTTCGTGGCCCTGGGCGAGGAGAAGATCGACGCCTTCCTCAAGGAGAACAAGGTCCCGGCGCAGTTCAACGCCAAGATGGTCCTCGGCGCCATGAAGGGCGGCCAGATCAGCCCCAAGGCCATGGTGGACCGCATCAAGCAGATGGGCGGCGGTGGCGGCGGCAAGGCGAGCGAGGCCGGCGCCCGCGAGCGCGAGGTGATGGCCTGGGTGGCAGCCAATGCCCCCGGCGCCTTCACCCCCTGGACGCCGGTGACCCTGCCGGACGGCACCCGGGCCGAGGTGGGCGGCCTCGATCCCTTCATCGAGAGCAACCCGCCGATGTCCATCCTCAAACCGGCCCTCTCGGCCCATACCGAGACGGTGCTCGACCTCGCGGGCAAGCTCCCCCGGGTCGAGATCCTCTCGCTCGACGTGGCCGACCTGGGCGGCGGCGTTTACCGGGTCAAGGCGGTGGCCGGCAACCGCGGCTATCTCGCCACCCACACCAAGCAGGCCGCCCGCGCCGAGGTCCACCTGCCCGTGCGGCTCACCCTGCAGACCGGCAAGGGCATCGAGCTGGTGACCGGCTATCCGTTCGCCACCGCCGACCGCCTCGAAGGCACCACCGGCACCTTGACGGGCGAGTGGCTCGTGCGGGCCGCGCCCGGCGCCCGCATCACCGTGGACCTGGCGACCGACAACGCCGGCCGCGACCAGAAGACCACCACCGTCGGAAAGGGGGCTTGAACGCCATGAGACCGCGCATTCCAAGACCCGTCCTCGCAGCCCTGGCGCTCCTCGCGGCCGTCTCCCCGTCCCTACTTCAGGCGGCGGAACCAGATCGATCCCCTTCGGCTTCGCCGCTCCGGCCGCACGGAAATCCGCCGGCGGCGGCCTTCAACCGCCTGCACACCTACGAGGAGATCGTCGAAATCCTGAAGGGCTACGCCGCCGCCTATCCGCAGTGGGCGCGGCTGGAAAGCATCGGCAAGAGCAGTGAGGGCCGCGACCTCTGGATGCTCACCCTCACCAACCCCTCGACCGGCCCCGAGCTGGCGAAGCCGGCCATGTACATCGACGGCAACACCCACGCCAACGAGGTGCAGGGTGCCGAGGCCGCCCTCTACACCGCCGGCTACCTCCTCGCGAACTACGGCAAGCTGCCGCGGGTGACCGAGACGCTCGACCGCTCGGTCTTCTACATCCTGCCCGTGGTCAACCCCGACGGCCGCGCCCTGTGGTTCAAGGGCCCCTCCGACGCCGACTTCCCCCGCACCGTCATGGTGCCGGTGGACGACGACCGCGACGGCAAGCTGGACGAGGACGGCTTCGACGACGTGGACGGCGACGGCTACATCACCACCATGCGCAAGAAGGTCCCGCTGGGTCAGGGCACCCACCGCCAGAACCCCAAGGACCCGCGCCTGCTGGTCGAGGTCCAGCCCGGCGAGATGGGCGACTGGCTCCTGCTCGACAAGGAGGGTTACGACAACGACGGCGACGGCCGGGTCAACGAGGACACCATCGGCTACGTCGATCCCAACCGCACCTATGGCTTCTCCTGGGAGCCCCGCTACGTGCAGGCCGGCGCCAGCGCCTACCCGCTGGCCATCCCCGAGACCCGCGCCATCGCGATGTGGGCGCTCCAGCACCCCAACGTCGGGGCCGTGCAGAGCTACCACAACTACGGCCAGATGATCCTGCGCGGCCCGGGCGCCAAGGCCGACCCGGTCTACCCGCCGCAGGACCTCAAGGCCTACGACCTGATCGCCAAGGAGGGCGAGAAGCTCCTGCCGGGCTACCGGTACTTCATCTCGTGGAAGGACCTCTACACCGTCCACGGCTCCACCACCGATCACTTCTACAACCTGATGGGGGCCCTCGCCTTCACCAACGAGATGTACAACCCGCCGGCGGACTTCGACAAGAACGGCGAGGTCTCCGACGAGGAGCTGATGCGCTTCAACGACAACCTCTCCCTCGGCCGCCAGTTCGTCGAATGGCACCCCTACAACCATCCGCAGTACGGCGCCATCGAGGTGGGCGGCTTCAAGCGGGACGTGGGCCGCGTGCCCGAGGGCTGGGCCCTGGAGGACGAGACGCACCGCAACAACGCCTTCGTCCTCTTCCACGCCTATCACCTGCCGCGCCTCTCCATCGGCGAGGCGACCGTGAAGAAGGTGGGCGACCGGCTCTGGCGGGTCGAGGTGCCGGTGCTGAACGACCGGGCCATTCCCTCGATGACCGCCGTGGCCGTGAACGGCAAGCTGCACCGGCAGGACATCGCTACCGTCGACGGCGCCAAGGTGCTCTCGAGCGGCGTCGTGGACAACCCGTACCTCGACAAAGTGTCGATCCAGACCCGCCGCCCCGAGCGCCTCATGGTGCCCGGCGTCGACGGCCTCTCGACCCGTATCCTCTTCTTCCTGGTCCAGGGGGACGGCGAGATCACCGTCCACTACGACAGCCTGAAGGGGGGCAAGGTCGCGAAGAAGATCACCCTTCGCGAGACGGGGATGCAGAAGGCGTCGATGTAAGGAACAGACCCAAGCCCCTCTCCTTCAGGAGAGGGGTTGCGGTGAGGTCGCGCCGGCGCTGCGCTCCCGCTGGAGCTGGTCCCGATAATCCTTTTCTTTCCGCTCGACGTAGTCCCGGTATCCTTCAGGATCGATGAAAGGGTTTCCCTTCGCGCCCTGCCGCAGCGCCTCCGCCTTGTCGAGACCGTGATAGAACGAGGCGTGCGCGGCCAGGAACACGTCGCAGGGGAGGGATCTCAGGATGCGGAAGGTCTTCGCGTAGTCCTCGGCGACCGTGGGATACTTTTGATTGTTCGTCAGGCTCACGCCGGGCAGGATCGTCGCGCTGCAGACGAACACCACGTCGCGGCTCGTATCCCCGTCTTTGGCCTTCATCGTCCACGTCGTGCAGCCCGGGGTGTGGCCCGGCGTGAGATGGGCGGTCAGCGTGACGCCGCCGAACGAGACCCGGTCGCCGTCGTGGAGGATGCGATCCACTGGGACCGGCTTGAAGGAAAACTGGTCGCCCAGATGAGGATCGTCCTTGCCGCCGCGGGCGAGGAGCGGGGCATCCTCCGCGCTCGCGGCGAGCTTGGCGCCGGTCAGCTCCTTGAGCGTCGCGAGCCCACCGGCGTGATCGAAATGGGCGTGACTGTTGATGAGGATCTTCACGTCCTCCAGCTTGAACCCGAGCTTCTTCACGTTCTCGCGGATGATCGGCACCGTCTCCTCGAAGCCGCTGTCGAGGAGGATGTGACCCTCGGGCGTCGTAATCAGGAAGGACGTGACGTCGCTCGCGCCGACGTAATAAACGTTGCCGACGATCCGGTACGGCTCGACCGGCTGGTTCCAGGAGCGGGAGGTGGGGTCGGCCTGGGCGTGGGCGAGAGCGGAACCCCCGATGGAAATTGCGATCAGGAAAATAAAAGATCTCATTTTGATACGCTCACATCCTCAGATAATCCGCCCGCCAATTCCGGATCATCTTCTTGATCTCGTTCTGGTTCCGGATCCCCCGGTCGAGCACGGCCCGGGTCAGCTCGGGCAGCTCCGCGTCGCTGGCGAAGCGGAGGGCGATGAACTGGCCCGGGCGCAGCTCGTCGATGCGGGCGAGGAGGTCCGGCGGCAGGAGCTTCGACATTCGCAGGGCCTCCTCGAGGCGGATGATGCGGTCCTGCGCCCGCAGCGGGAAGGTCCGGGCATAGAGGGCAAGCGCCGCCAAGGCGCCCGCCACGGCCACGGCGAGCAGCCGGTCGAAGAACGGCACTCCGGGCAGCGGGCGGATCAGCCGGAACAGCGACCAGATCAGGTTGATCACCAGGATACCCCAGGTAACGAAGTGGTATCCCGGAACGAATTTCCGGTGGTTGGCGTAGCTCTGGGTCTCGGGCACGAGCGCTCCTCCTCTCTGCTGGCTTCGGGGAGATGCTACCCCAGACGGAGATCCGAGCGGAGGCTGAAAAACGGATAGACTCAACGCCATGGACCCCGAGGCGAAGGACCTGCAGTGCATCGACGTGACGGCCGTCGCGGGGGCCTGGGACCACTTCGTCCGCTCCTTCCTGGAGGCGTACTTCGAGGCCCACCCGACCTTCGCGGCGGGCGCTGGACGGCACGAGTACGACGGACGGCTCCCCGACTGGAGCCCGGAGGCCATTGCGGAGGAGATCGCCCGCCTGCGGACGGAGCGGTCGCGGGCGGTGGAGTTCGATCCCGCGATGCTCGACGAGCGTCGGGCCTTCGAGCAGGAGATCGTGCTGAGCGTGGTGGACTCCGACCTCTTCTGGCTCGAGGCGGCCGAGTTTCCCTGGCGCAATCCCCTCTTCTACGCCGGGCCGCTCGATCCCAACCTCTACCTCTCCCGCGAGTACGCTCCTCTGGAGCGGCGGATGCGCGCCTACGTCGAGTATGCCCGGGCCGTCCCGCGGGCGGCCGGGCAGGTGCGGGCCAACCTGCGCGCGCCCATGCCGCGCACCCACGCGGAGTTGGGGGAGCGCTCCTTCGCAGGCCTCGCCGGCTACTACGAGTCGGACGTGCCGGCCGTGTTCGCTGCGGTGGACGATCCCGATCTCCAGGCGGAGTTCCGGGAGGCCAACGCCGCCGCGGCCCGGGCCATGCGCGAGCTGGGCGCCTGGTTCCACGACCAGATCCCGCCGGCCGGCGAGGACGCCGGGGAGTTCCGCCTGGGGGCGGACCTCTACTCCCGCATGCTGTGGGACATGGAGCGGGTGGACGTCTCCCTGGCGGAGCTGGAGGACGCCGGCCGGCGCGACCTGGAGCGGAACCTGGCCGCCCTGCGCGAGGCCTGCGCCGCCTACGCGCCGGGGCTCTCGGTGGAGGAGTGCCTGGCCCGGGTGCAGGCCCGCAAGCCCGCGGGAGGGCCCGTCGAGGCGGCCCGCCGGCAGCTCGCCGGGCTGCGGCGGTTCATCGAGGAGCGCGAGCTCGTCTCCATCCCCGGGTCCGAGGAGATCCGGATCGAGGAGGCGCCCCCCTACCAGCGGTGGAACTCCGCCTACATCGACATCCCGGGGCCGTACGACCGGCACCTGCCGTCCATCTACTACATCGCGCCCCCGGACCCGTCCTGGTCGCCCGCGGAGCAGGCGGAGTACATCCCCGGCGAGGCGGACCTGCTGTTCGTCACCGCCCACGAGGTCTGGCCCGGCCACTTCCTCCAGTTCATGCACTCGAACCGGGCGGAATCCGAGCTGGCGCGGCTGTTCGTGGGCTACGGCTTCGCCGAGGGATGGGCCCACTACTCGGAGGAGCTGATGTGGGAGGCCGGCTTCGGCGACAGCGATCCGCACCTCCACATCGGCCAGCTCCAGAACGCCCTCCTGCGCAACGTGCGCTACGTCGTGGCGCTCGGTCTCCACACCGGGCGCCTCACGCTTGAGGAGGCGGAGCGGATGTTCCGCGAGCAGGCCTTCCAGGACCCGGCCAACGCGCGGCAGCAGGCGGCGCGGGGGACGTTCGATCCGGCCTATCTCAACTACACGCTCGGCAAGCTGATGGTCCGCAAGCTGCGCGAGGACTGGACCGCCTCCCGCGGCAGCCGGAGCGCCTGGCGGGAGTTCCACGACCGGTTCCTCTCCTACGGCGGCCCGCCGGTCCCGCTCGTGCGCAGGGCGATGATGGGCGGGGAGACCGGCTCGCTGCTTTGAAGTCCGTTCAGAGGCTCTCCAGCAGCTCCAGATATTCCGCCGGCCCCATTTCGCGCGGATTGGACGGGTTGGAGCCGTTGAGCGCGGCTCGCTCGGCGATCCAGGGATAATCCTCCGCAGAGATCCCGAGCTCCCGGAAATGCGGGATACCCAGGTCCCGCACGAGCTCCTCGACCGCGCGGAGCACGCCCCCGGCTCCTGCGCCGCTCCCCGGCGGGAGGGCGGACTCCAGGGTGGCCAGCTTGGTCGCGCAGGCGGCGAGATTGTAGCGGGTGACCGGCTCGAGGAGGACGGCGTTGGCGAGGCCGTGGGGGAGGTCCCACCGGCCGCCCAGGGTCTCGGAGAGGCAGTGGACGGCGGCCACGTCGGCGTTGCCGAAGGCGAGGCCGGCCAGGGTGGACGCCCGCATCACGGCCTCCCGGGCCTCGTCGTCGCCCGCAATGTCGGCGACGGCCCGCCGCAGGTAGTGGAAGAGGAGCGAGGCGGCGGTGGCCGCCAGGGCGTCCGAGATCGGGTTGGCCAGCCGGCAGGTGAAGGCCTCGACGGCGTGGGTGAGGGCGTCGACGCCCGTCCAGGCGACCTGCCGGGCGGGGAGGGTGCGGAGGAGCTCGGCGTCCACCAGGGCCCAGGCGGGATACATGGTCTCGCCCTTGACGCTGATCTTGGCCTGCCGCTCCTCAACGGTGAGCACCGAGACCCAGGTGACCTCCGAGCCGGTGCCACAGGTGGTGGGGACGGCGAGGAAGGGGAGCGGCGGGTTCTCATAGCGGTCCCGCCCCTCGTAGTCCGCTGCGGAGCCGCCGTTCGCGATCACCATGGCGGCGGCCTTGGCGGCGTCGAGCACGCTGCCGCCGCCGAGGCCGAGCACCAGGGAGGCTCCCTCCTCGCGGCCCCACTCCGCCAGGCGGTCCACGGTCGAGGCCCGGGGGTTGGGCTCGACGTCGTCGAAGGTGATGGCTTCGATCTCCCTCTCCGCGAGGGCGCGCCAGACCCGCTCGGGCCAGCCGGTCTCCTCGATGCCGTGGTCGGTCACCATCAGCACCCGCTGCGGAGCGTAGCCGGCAACGATCTCCGGCAGCCGCTCGATGCAGCCCGGGGCCATCAGCACGCGGGTGGGGACGCGGAAGGGGCGGAGCATGGCCCGAAGCTCTCTCTACTTCGTGGCGGTCGTCCCCGTCCCTCCCAGTACCGCCGTGGCGCGGTCGATCTCCTTCGCGTACCCCTCGAGGACCCTGGCCACGATCCCGACCTGCTCGCCGGCTTCCTGCCAGTTGCGCTGCTCGATGGCCTCGCGGATGGCGGGCAGGGTCTTCACGCCGTAGCCGGTATAGAAGCCCGCCGCGTAGATCTGGTGGACCAGCCAGGAGCGGCGCGGCAGGCCCTCCTTGCGGGTGAGAGCGCGCTCGGTCTTCATCAGGACCTGATCGAGCCTGGCCTGCACGTCCGGCGGCGGCACCTTGCCGCCGGACGTGGCCGCGGACCAGGCCTTGCCGTAATCGGCGGCGCTCTTCTTCAAGGCCGCGACCGCGTTCTGGAGCGGCGCGAAGTTGAGGTAGGGAACGGGGTCCAGCCGCTTCGGCGCCACCCAGGTCCGGGTGGGATCGTCCACGGCCTGGAAGACCTTGTCGTCCAGCCGGCGGTTGCGCTCCTCGGCTTCCTTGCGCATGTCGTCGGCGAGCTTGATCAGCTCGTCGGCGTAGCGGGCGATGGTGGCGGCGGAGCGCTCGAACTCGAAGGGGAGGACGTCCGCGTTGGCGAGCCGGAGGACGACCCGCCCGTTGGTCTTGGCGAGCGCCACGCCGTACTCGAACTTGGGGTCCATGAAGCGGACGTAGTGGTCGAACGAGTCGTAGATCGAGTGGTACTGGCCGTACTCCTCCTCGCCGCCATAGTCGATGTTGAGCGAAGCGATGCCGAGGTGCTGGAGGAACGGCGTCCAGTCCGAGCCGGAGCCGAGCGGGAACAGCCGGAAGGACTTGCTCGCCCGCATCTCCTGGATCACGTCCGGCGGAGTGCCGAAGAGGACCGCGGCGGCCATGGCGCGGTCGGCCACGGGGATGCCCTTCTCCGGGTCGGTCACATCGCGGGCGACCTGGTTGACGAAGGCTTCCAGGGTGTGGGAGCCGCCGGCGCTGAGAAAGCCGCGGGAGTTGCTGTCGGAGTTGATATAGACCGCGGCCTTGTCGCGCAGCTCGTCGGCATGGGTCTCGGCCCACTCGGTGGAGCCGAGCAGGCCCGGCTCCTCGCCGTCCCAGGCGGCGTAGACGATGGTGCGCTTGGGCCGCCAGCCGGTCTTGGCCAGCTCGCCCACGGCCCGGGCTTCCTCCAGCACGGCCACCATGCCGCTGACCGGGTCGGTGGCGCCGTTGACCCAGGCGTCGTGGTGGTTGCCGCGGATGATCCACTCGTCGGGCCGCTCGGCGCCAGGCATCACGGCGATGACGTCGTGGATCGGGGCGAGATTCCAGTTGAACTCGACCTTCAGGTGGACTCTGGCCGGCCCGGGACCGAGGTGGTAGGGGATCGGCAGCGAGCCCCGCCAGTCTTCCGGCGCCATGGCGCCCGCCATGGCTTTGAGCAGCGGCAGGGCGTCGCCGTAGGAGATGGGCAGCACGGGGATCCTGGTCAGGGTCCTGGCTTCCTTGAGGTCCAGCCGCTTGGCATTCTCGGTGGCGCCCACACCGGGGGTCAGGGGGTCGCCCGAATGGATGGGCATGTCGGCCACGGAGCCGCGCTGGGCGCTCCACTCCGAGCGCCACCCGCCCTTGGGATAGACGTCGCCCTGGGAATAGCCGTCGCCGGAGGGATCGGAGTAGATGATGCAGCCGATGGCGCCGTGCTCGGCGGCCACCTTGGGCTTGATGCCGCGCCAGGAGCCGCCGTAGCGGGCGATGACGATCTTGCCCTTGACGTCGATGCCGCGGCGCTCCAGCTCCTCGTAGTCCTTGGGCACGCCGTAGTTGACGTAGACCAGCTCGCCGGTGACGTCGCCGTCGACGGAGTAGGCGTTGTAGGTGGGGAGCTGCTCGGATGCCTGGCCAGAGGTCGAGTCCTCGGGGAGCGCGGGCTCGGCGAGCTTCGCCTGGTAGCGGGCTGGCGCCACCATCTCGAGGACGCGGACCTTGGGAGTGGGGAAGAGCACTTTGAACGTCTCGATCCGGGTCTGGTACCCCCACGACCGGAAGAGGCCGGCCATGAACTCGGCGTTCTCTTTGCCGTAGGGCGAGCCCACGTGGTGCGGGCGGGCGGAGAGACGCTTCATCCACTCCCTGAGGTTCGCGGCGTTGAGGTAGGAGTCGAAGCGCGCTTCGAGCTCCCTCTGCTCCTTCGCACGATCGTCGCTGAAGCCGAGCAGCGGTCCCGGGGAGGACGGGTTCTCGGCGAAGGCCTGGCCCGCGAGAGCGAGGGCGAGGACGGGGACTGCGAAACGGGATCGTCTGAGCATGGGGCGCGTTTCCTCCAGCGCGCGGAACGGTTCGGCGTGCTTCGTTCCGGGCAAGTTCGTGGCATTGTAGCGCTGCGGCGGCGCAGGGCGGCTCCAGGGTGATACGAGGAGGGTGAAGGAAGGTTTTGCGCCGCGATCGGCTCTCCAGCCTCTAATACCTTCCCACCAGCCCCACCGAGAAGCTTCGCCCCCGCGCCAGGGATGCCACCTCGTCTGCGGAGTCGCGGTAGCGCCGGTCGGTGAGGTTGCGGCCGACGATCCGCAGCTCCAGCGGCTCGGTGATCCGCCAGCCGGCTCCCACGTCCCAGACGCTGTGGCCGGGCCTCTCGACCTCGGTGGGACCGGGCCGGTCGTCGTTCAGGAAAGCGCTCCCCCGCAGGAAGGCGAAGCCGCGCTCCCCGCCCCAGCGCAGGGTGGCGGAGCCGTTTGGGGCGGCGATGTTGTCGATCGGCAAGCCGTCCTCGGCCTCGCCCCGCGCGACCGCCGCAGCGAGCGCCACGTTGAAGCCGGCCGGCAGCGGGACCTGGGTTTCCAGCTCGAGGCCCCGGACCTCCGCCTCGCCCCGGTTGCGGAAGAAGAAGTCCCGGGCTGGCCGGAAGCGCTCGATCAGGTCGTCGATTTGATAGAGGTAGCCGTAGAGCGACACCGACCGGCCGCCTGCGGCCCAGCGCACCGAAGCGTCGTACTGCAAGCTGGTCTCCGGGTCGAGGTCGGGATTGCCGGTGATGAAGCCGCGGCCGCTGGGCCCCCGGAAGTAGCGGTCCGAGAGCAGGGGATCGCGGAAGCCGCGGGCCACTTGGAAGTGGGTCGTCACATCGCTAAAGGGACCCAGGGTGAGAGCCGCATACCCCGACAGCGCGCTGTGCTCCGTCGAGCGGTCCCCGAAGAAGCCGCCCACGTTGCGTGTCTCCACCCGGTCCCCCCGCAAACCGGCCGAGACCAGGGCCCGTGCCGCCACCGATCGGTCGAAGGTGAGGAACAGGGCCTGATCAACCTGGCGCGCGTCGTCGATCGAGACCGTCTCCTCCAGAGAAACCCGCTGCCCGGTAGGCCCCAGCGTCTCCCGGAAGGTCAACGCCTCCAGGTTGAAGCGCGAGACCACCTCGAGGCCCGCGAGCAGCCGTCCTCCCGCCGCCGCGCGGGACGCCGCCACCCGCAGCGAGCCGTCGTTGGCATCCACGTCGGCGCTCTCGATCTGGCGCAGCACCGTCGCCGTGGCGGCGCGATCACGGTTGGTGACCAGCCTGTAGCGGTCGAGGAAGAGCCCCACCTCCAGTTTCTCCCAGCCGGCGACCGGGCCGGCATCGAGGTTGAGGTGGAAGCGCCGGGAGGTCTCCCGCGGGTAGTACGTGCGCACGGTCTCGACGTCCGAGGAAGGCTTGCCGACGTCCAGGGCGTCGGCGGCGGAGAAGGAAGCCTGCAGCCGTCCGAGCCGGGTGTAGCTCGTGTAGCGCAGCGCGCCGCTGCGGTCGTGGTAGGCGGAGTTGGGGATCAGCTCGCCGCCGCCCGCCTCCTGGTCGCCGGACCGGCGCCAGGTGAGCTGGCCCATCAAGGCGCCGCCGGGCACGTCGCGCGCGATCTCGAGGCCGGCTGCCTCTTCGTCGCCTGCGCCGAACTCCTTATCGAGCTGGAAGGACAGGGAAGGGGAGCCCGGCTCGGGAAAACGGGAGCGGGCGTGGATGACGCCGCCCAGGGCGTCCGAGCCGTAGGCGACGGAGCCCGGCCCGCGAGCCACTTCGATGGAGCCCAGGGTGAACGGGTCCAGATAGCTGGCGGACGGACCGGCGCGCCGCTCGGCGGTGACCCGGCCGCCGTCGAGCAGGATCAGGGTCCGGCCGCCGGCCAAGCCCCGGATCACCGGAACGGCGGTGGCCGTCTCGTCCGTGCGGGAGACCCCCGCCACTCCCACCAAGGCATCCGCCAGCCGATCGGGCCGGCGTTGCTCCAGATCCTCCTGGCCCAGGACGACGGTGGCCACGGCCGGGGGCGCTTCGATGTTGGGCGAAATCCCCGAGACGATCGTGATGCTGTCCTTGAACCCCTCGGGGATGACCAGTTCCATCTCTCCCGACTCCGGCAACGCGGTCACCTCGATGACAGGGAAAACCTCTCCTCCCGGGCTGTTGGCCACCAGCCGGAAAGGAAGGGTCGGAGTGGGGACGATCCGAAACCGGCCGTCCGGGCCGGCGGTCACCGACACCGTGAGCCCGACGACCGAGACTTGATAGCCGGAGGCCGGGGCTCCGCCCGGCAGCAGGAGCCGCCCCTCGAAGGCGTGGACGCCCGCGGGCAGCAGGAAGAAAGGGACGAGAAGAAGAGTCTTGCGCATGACGACCTCGAATGCCGACAGGCCGTCCCTGGACGGCCGGGTCCATTGCGGATGCGCCGCCTCCACCGGAAGCGCAGGACGGCGCGGCGAAGGACGAGGCGACGAGGTCTCGGTCTATTCGTTGAAGCGATGTGTCAACAGGCGGACGGGCCGCGGGACCGGCAGCGGGCGGGAATCGCCGGGCTCCATCCTCTGTGGAACGGGGCTCTGGAGAGCCGCGGGGATGGACGGCGGGGCCAGGCTCGACCGGCCCCGCCCCCGCAGGGGTCCGGACGGGAAGAGCCAGAAGGGACGGGCCGACGCGGCCGGGCCCATGGAGGATGCCTCCTCCTCCATCGCCACCTCCTGGAGCCCACGGCCGTCCCGGGTGCCCTCGATCCAGAAGACCACTCCGGGATCGCCGGGCCGGGGCCTCTCCCCGGCGGACAGGGCGATCCTCGGCGGCGGCGACCAGGCGCTCCCCGCGAGCGCGATGGCGAACCGTTGCGGCGCCTCGACCTCCGTCTCCCGCCGCTCGTCGCCGAAGCGGAGCATCACCCGGGCCTCGCGGGTGAGAACCTGGGGCACCCGGAAGGCGAAACGGCGGATCGAGCGATCCAGGTGCGGAGTGATCCGGAGGGGATAGGTGCGGCCCCCGTCGAGGGAAAGGAAGGCCTCCCATTCCTCCGCTCCTGGGGGTGCGCCCTCCCATTCGATCGTGGCGAACGAGCCCGCGGTCAGCTCGGTTCCGGGCCGGGGGGCGAGCAGCCGGGGAGCGGCGGCGGCGAGCGACGGCCGGACGCCGGCCAGGAGGCCGAGCAGGAGCAGCAGAAGACCGAGCCGTCGCCGGAGTTCCACGGAGCTACTCTACTCCAGACGCTGCGGAGGAATCCGCGGCCTCGCGCTCGTCCACCTGCCGGGCGCGCACGATGAACCGCTTGGGCGCTGAGCCCACGTAGTAGAAGGGATAGCAGGTGACGAGGGTCAGCGCCGGCGAGCCGGTGTCGTCGAGCACGTGCGTGTCCTCGGGACGCACGATCTCGGTCCACTCGACGCGGTAGCGGAAGGTCCCCGCCAGCGTCTTGAGCGTGATGATGTCATTTTTACGAATGTCTTTGAGGCCGCGGAAAAAACTGTCCCGGTGCGCGGCGACGCCGACGTTGCCGGGCTCCCCGGGGAGCTCGGTCTCGGGGATGTGCCCCACGGCCCGCCGCAGGGTCTTCTTGCCGGTCCCCTCCAGCACGATGGCCGAGACGCCGATCCGGGGGATCTCGAGGCGGCCGAGGAGCGAGCCTTCCGGGCCGGGCTCGCGCCGCGGCGCGGAGCGGTCCCGCTCGCGGAACGTCTCCAGGGAGTCCGTCTCGGCCGCCGGCGCGCCCCGCCGCGCCGGGCGGAGCGCGCTCAGGGATTCCTCCAGGAGCCGGTTCTCCCGGTACTGCGTCACGCTCGTGTCCAGCCACGCGTACGCGTAGCCGCCCAGGCACAGGACGCCGGCCAGCAGCAGCAGGCGCTCGAGCCAGCGCAGCCCGGCCTTCCTGTCGACGGCGAAGCTCTTCATGGTCCTCAAAACGGAATCACCTGGCGCGCGCGGCGCCAGGTGATCTTCAGAACGTCCAGCAGCGGAAGAACCCTTTAGGCATTCCGCGCCACGCGACGAAGCACGAACGCCGCGGCCAGGGCCAGCAGGCCGATCAGGGCCAGCGTCGGCAGGTCGCTCGCGGTGTCCGGCAGCGCGTTGGTGTCGCCGCCGCCATAGGTACCGGTGTTGGTCTCGCCGGTCTCGTTCACGCCCGAGGCGTCCGTGTCGGCGTCCGGGGTCGTGCTCACGTCCACGTCCACCGCGCCCTGGGCCTTGTTGCCGGTGTCCACGTCGACGTCAACGGGGGTGTTGGTCGACTCGGTCTCGGGATGCATCGTCGTGTCCTGCGTCCCCGTCGTGCCCGTGGCGGTGCCGGTGGTGCCGGTCGTCTGGCCGGTCGTGTTGGCGCCCTGGTTGTCGTTCATGCTCTCGGTGGCCGTACCCTCGACCGTGCCCTGCTCCTGGAC
>DASWME010000021.1:0-11585 GCA_036399915.1 Thermoanaerobaculia bacterium | reverse complement strand
CTGGGGGCATGGCCCTCGACCTTCGGGGCTAACCGTCCGACCCTTCCCACGCAGCGTCCGCCCCATGGGGCAGAAGACCGCTGCATCAGGTCGAGGCGTCCGACCCGGGTCGATGGAACCGGCCGGATCGGGGCAGACCGTCCGTTGCACACCGGCGGCGGCCGCAGGACCGGGGGCCGGCCCTCCGCCCCCCGGGCGGACCTCCCTTGACCAAGAACCTGGCACCCATACCTCGGGACGATCGGCCAGACAAAGCTCTCTCGCTCTCTACCCCTGCTGGGAGCACCCGTCGCCGGAGGCGTACCGGGAGCACGTCGTCGGGATGGTCGCGGCGATCGAGGAAGACGCCGCTGCGGCGAGGAACGGACGGGAGCCGAGCCGCTCGGCCGCGAGGCCCTCCTGGCTCAGCACCCCCACACCCGGCCGGAGCGGATCAGGAGTCCGGCCTCGCTCTTCCACGCTGCGGCCAAGGCCACGCGTCTCTACCTCTACGAGCTCTCACGGGCCAGCCAACATGACCGCCCTCTCAGCTGTTACGAGACGCTTGACTTCGATTACGGGATGGTTGTAGACTTCCACACGTGAGGAGATAGACGTGATAATGTTATCAAGTCCCCCTAAACCGCGAGCTGAAGGCGGCCGGCTGCGTCCTCCCTGGCTCGCTCTTGACCGTTCTCTCGGTCACGACTCTCCTAGGTTCCATTCTCTCCTCGTAGCCTCCCCCGATCTCCGTCCTCGATATCCCATCTTCCGGCAGCACGCTGGAAGAGCTTCGCGTCCCCGCGCAAGTGAGGTGCAAAGGTGGAGGGCGGCTGCAGCAACAGCCACCCTCCGGCGGACCCGGTCAGTAAACCCGGCCGGTACCGCTCCGGCGCCGAGCGTACACCTTCTGCCCCCCGCCTGCCTACCTTTGACTGCTCAAGGTTGCCTCGCGCCGGCCGGTACCGCTCCCCTCCGCTGGTGCAGCTCCGCGAGCACCAGATCCTCGGCCTCGAGGCCGAGACACGGAGGTGAGCCATGTCGTCGACTCCTCTGAAGACCACTGTTTCCCAGGTTCACGGCGAGCCCGCGGCCGGTCAGCATGGTCAGGCGCTGGATGCGGAGCCCGGCCGCGGCCGGGAGTTCCGCTCCTTCCTGACTGTCGGGCTACTGCGGAGCCGCTGGCTGCGACCGTATGCGACCCCGTGTCACTCACGCGGAGCCATGGTCTAGCAGGCGGGGCGGCCCAGGGCGTCGAGATGCCCTGGGCCGCCGCCCGCCAAGTTGACGCATTGCACCAGTTGCGCAACCAAGGAGGCAACCCATGAAGACCAACAACATCCTCAAGTTTTCCTTCATCCAGAAAGTTCTTGACCGTCTGCGGGAGGCCCGGCAGCTTCTGGAGGCGCCGGAACTCCTCGATGCCCTTCGCCACGCCAGCGAGGAGGACGCCGTGAAGCTTCGCCGTGCGTTGCTCCGCCTCTTCGCCATGGTCGACGATTCGGTCAGCAACCCTCTCCTGGGCTCCCCCTTCGAGCTAACCGGCTCCAACCCTCTGAACAGCATGATGGAGGAGATCGCCAGGGCGTACGGGGTGAAGAAGTCTTACCCGGGGACGAACGGTACAACCGGCCTCAACGTGCCTGCAGCCATGGCGCTGGCTGGCGAACAGCAGACGCTCGCGGTCGCCCGCGACTGCCACGTCTCCGTGATGGCGGCCGTCGCTCTCGCCGGAGCCCGGCCCGTCTACCTCGTTCCCCCCTTCCACCCCGGCCTCGGCGTCCTCCTCCCGCCGACCCGAGAGGAAGTGGGAGCGCTGCTTGACCGGCACCCGGAGGCCGAGGCCCTCGTGCTGACCCTCCCGACCTACCACGGTTTGATGGGAGACATCGTGGGTATCGTGGCCGAGTGCCGCGGTCGCGGCGTGCTCCTCATGGTTGACGAGGCGCACGGCCCCCACTACCGCTTCCTGCGGCGGCTCGGCTTTCCGCTGTCCGCCGAGGAGGCCGGCGCCGACCTCGTCACGCAGTCGACCCACAAGGTCCTCGCCGCCCTGAACCAGGGCTCTCTCCTCCACTTCAACAACACGGACTTGGTCCGACGCTATGAGGAGCTTCAGGCCATGGGCTTCGTGTCGACATCCTTTTCCTACCCGATCCTCCTGTCCATCGAGCACGCGGTACACCAGGCCGTCACCCGGGGAGAGCAGATGTGGAGAGAGGCCGTCGAGCTCGCGCACTGGCTGCGGACCGAGGCCGGGAAGCTCCCGGGCATCCGCGCTCTCGACGAACGGATCGTCGACGGGCATCGCGTGGTCGGCCTCGACCCGACGCGGGTCACCCTCAACGTCCGGGGCACCGGGCTCACCGGCAACGGGGTCGCCGCCCTCCTGTTGGAGCAGGGATTCATCATAGAGCTCGCCACGCCGGACGTGGTCCTCTTCCTGGTCAGCCCCGGGGTCGACGCTGCTCAGGTGGAAGGGACGCTCCGGACGCTGCGCAACCTGGACCGACGAAAGCCTTCCGGCGAGCCGGTCTTCATGCCCCCGCCGCTGCCCCCGCAGGTGCTCACCCCTCGCCAGGCGCTCATGTGCTCCGCCCGGGCCAGGCTGCCCCTGGGGGACGCTATCGGCGAGGTGAGCGCCGAGACCATCGGCTGCTTCCCTCCCGGCCAGGCAATCCTCGTGGCCGGCGAGCGCGTCACCGAGGAGGTCGTGCGATACCTGAAGCGGGCTGTCGAGGCAGGAGGGCACCTCAAGAGGGTGCAGGACGATCACTTCCAGACTATCGAGGTCCTCGCTGGCGGCGGACCTTGTTGAGAACGAGACGGAGGCGAACATGTACGAGAACGCTCATCCCCTGGTTTCCGAACGGCTGCGGAAGGTCCAGGAGCTCCGCGACCTAGGCATCGACCCTTACCCGCAGGCCGCCTACCCCCCAACCCATACCCTTGCCGCGATCCGCCGGAGCGCAGACGTCCTGGCGGCGGACGGCGCCCGGGTGAGGATCGCCGGCCGCATCCTCGCCCGCCGGGAGATGGGGAAGGTCGTCTTCCTCGACCTCCTCGACGATGGTGCTCGGCTGCAGGTCTACTGCTCGCGGCCCGACCTCGGAGAGCGCGCCTGGCGGGTGCTCGACCTCCTCGACCTCGGTGACTTCGTGGGCGTGGAGGGCCCCGTTTTCTATACCCGTAGCGGGGAGCTGTCCGTCCAAGTCGAGAGCATGACCGTCCTGGGTAAGGCATCCCACCCGATTCCGCTGCCGAAGCAGCAGGGGGAGCGGGCCTTCGGCGCCGTCAGCGACAGGGGGACCCTCTACCGGCACCGGCACGTCGACCTAGTCGCCAACCCGGCGAGCCGGGAGGTGTTCCTCACCCGGAGCCGAGTCATCCGCGGCATCCGCCGCTACCTCGACGAGGAGGGCTTCGTCGAGGTAGAGACCCCGGTGCTGGGCCAGGCCTACAGCGGCGCGGTGGCGCGGCCGTTCGTCACCACGGTCAACGCCCTGGACCAGACGATGTACCTGCGGATCTCTCCCGAGTGCGCCCTGAAGCGCCTGCTCTGCGGAGGGCTCAACAAGGTCTACGAGATCGGCAAGAGCTTCCGCAACGAGGGCATCGACGCGAGCCACAACCCCGAGTTCACCATGGTGGAGTGGTACGAGGCCTACTCGGACTACCTGCACCAGATGCAGCGCTTCGAAACCCTGGTGGCCCGGCTCTGCGAGGAGGTCCACGGCACCACCCGCATCACCCGCCAGGGCCGCCCCCTGGACCTCACCCCACCCTGGCGGCGGCTGCCCATGCTGGAGGGTCTGCGGGAGATCGCCGGCCTCGACCTGGATCCGGTCGCGCCCGAGGGCATGCCGGAGGTCTTCCGCCGGCATCATCCCGCGGGTGTGGTTGCCCTGCCCGAGCCCCTGACCTGGGACGGCGCGCTGGTGGAGCTCTTCGAGGCGCTGGTGGAGCCTCACCTCTGGGATCCGGTCTTCGTGATGGACCACCCGGTCGAGGTTAGCCCTTTGACCAAGCGCCACCGGACCGATCCCCGCCTGGTCGAGCGCTTCGAGCCGATCATCGCCGGGATGGAGGTAGGCAACTCCTATTCGGAGCTCAACGACCCGCTGGAGCAGTACCAGCGCCTGGTCTCACAGCAGGTGGCTCGGGAGGACGCGTACGATCTCGACGAGGACTTTCTGCAGGCGGTGGCTCACGGGATGCCGCCCGCTGGGGGAACGGGACTGGGGGTGGACCGCGTGGTGATGATCCTGACCGACGCCCGCAGCCTGAGAGACGTGATCCTCTTTCCCCTGGTAACCCGGCGGAGCAACGGGGCCGCCGATCTGAAAGGGGAGCTCGCGGTCGCGTAAGAGCCACCCTACAGTCACGGCCGGTGCGGTCCCCCAGGCGCGCCGGCCACTTCTTCACCGCTGATGGACAGGATTCATCAACCCGTGTACAATCTGGTTGAACGAGATGATTATGCCTGATATGACTTGATCGCCATGCTCTCCTCTCTCTCTCTCTCCCCCGAAATCCGCGTCCAGCTCGAGACCGCCCGCCGCATCCTTGGCCTCTCCCAGGCGGAGCTTTCGAGCATGGCAGGTTTGTCCCAGGGCAACGTCTCCAACTGCCTCCAGGGCAAAGTCGTCCGGATCGAGTCTCTGCATAGGCTTCTGAGCGCCTTTGCCGCCGCCGTGGCCTCGGCAACCGAGAGAGGGGTGCCTCCAGAGCATGCCGCAGAGCTCCAGAAGGTCATCGAGACAGCCCGCAGGTCCGTGGACGGCGCCTCCGAAGAGGCGGTCTACCTCGCCCGGCCGGGAGGTCCCATGCCCGAGAATGCCACGAATCGCATCCGGCGCCCGGAGGACCAACTGCTTCTGGGTGCCCTGGACGACGCCCCGTTCACGGCTGCCGTGACTGGTCCGCCGGAGAGCGGAAAGAGCACCCTTCTGGGGCTTCTGGCCGCCGAAGCCCGACGCCGCGGCTTCGCCGTGGCCGAGCTCGACGCGATGATGATCCTGCCGCCGGGCAAAGAAGAGGCAAGCGATGAGGACGGCGATCTGAGTGATGTCTTTTTCCGAGAACTGGCTGAAGAAGTCGGGCGCACGCTAGGCGAACGGCCTGAGGAACGCCAACGGTGGACCCGTTTCGATTTGCTGCGTTTCCTGAAGGACACGCGACTGCGCCGCCCGGCGCCGCCTCTCTTGATTGTAGTCGATCATGCTTCGCGGATTGAGCTCGCTCTGGAAGAACTGGTCCAGGTTTGCCGCACGCTTGACGCTCATAGGGGGCGAACTCAGATGTCGTGGGCCATTGAAGCCAGCGACCTGCCTGGTAACCACCGCCTGGGTGTTCTCTCGCGCTTGGCACCCTCTCCCCTGGTGGAACTCGGCTGGCTCACACCCGATCAACTCAAAGAGATGGCGAAGCTCTATGGAGTCGATGATCGATCCAGGCTCGATGAGCTCTGGAGCTGGTTCTTGGGACAGCCCTTTATGACTCACGCTGCCTTGACGCGATTCCGGGATCTTTCTTCAGTTATGGGTGACGAGGCGAGTTGGCTGCAAGTGAGGGAGGAATTAGAAGGAGGTGGTGACATTGAGCTCAGCAAGCACCTTAAGCGTTTACGAGCCCGAATCCGAGCAAGTTCGATACTTAAGGCTGAGTATCCTCAGGTAATAGGGGATTGGAACTCTCGAATCAGGAGCGCAACTTTCCTGGAATCCGCAAAACAGTTTGGGATTGTAGTGCCAACTGCGACTGAGGCTTCGGAAGGCCAGGAAGCAGTGGTGAAGTTCTACTGGCACCACCTCAGGACGTTATGAAATCAAACAGGTTCGCTCGCGGTCAGACTGTAGGAGGGCATCACATCTATGTTCCTCGTGATGAGGACCGCCTTTTCCGCGAGCGAGCTCTGGGCGCCAGTTGGTTCGGGGTCCGCGGCTGCCGCACGATGGGGAAGACAAGCCTCGCAGTGCAGCACCTGCCGTGGTTGGAGAAGCAGGGTTGCCAAGTCGCTCTAGTGGATTTGGGAGGCTGGAAGCATGCCTCAATCGAAGAATGGCTGGAGGAGTTCGCGCGGGAGCTTCTGGTCGATCTGGGCGGAGGCGCAAGCCGAAGCCTCAATCCCGTGGAGGCGGTGAAGGATCTGCCCGGCTTTCTTCGAAAGGTGTCCCACGGTGCCAAGCACACCCTAATCGTCCTCGATGAAGTCGACTGGCTGCGAGAACTCGAGTATGGGCGCCACCTCTTCGCCCGGTTCCGGGCCGTTCAGTCCATATGGTCGCGCCGCCGCTGGCCGGAGACGTTGACCCTGTGCTACGTGAGCCTCCATTCTCTGACGGAGATCGCCGGGGCTGACGTTGCCCCCGTCATCACCACCCTTCAGATGGCGGATTTCCCGCTGGTTGGAAGTGACGGCGAGGACGTGGCAAGGGCGCTCGCGGAGGGCTTTCCCGAAGGCATGGACAACAGGGAGGGAGTGGCCCGGCGAGTCCTGGAAGAGGCCGGCGGCCAACCCTTCCAGACGATGATCCTTGCCACCGAGGTCCTGGACCGGGGGGCGGCCAACGCTACCCAGGTTGATGCCGCGATCGACGCCTATCTCAAAGGGCAGCGGAATCATCCCAAGGAGCTCTTCGCCCAGATCGCGGACATGTTCCGGGAAGAGCCGATCCAGGCCCAAGAGGCCCTCAACGTATATGAACAGCTCCTCCGCGACCAGGTCGCTCCCCTGGGCACGCCGGGGGCCGAGTTCCTCCTGCGGAGCGGCCTGACCCGACCGCACAATGGGCGTCTGGAGCCGAAAGGGCCGATCTTCAGGAAGTTCTTCGACGAGGCCTGGATCGAGCGCACCCGTGACCGCCTTTTCGACGAGCAGCGTAAGCGCAAGCCCCGGTATCGGTCCTGGAGCCGGGAGAAGCCACGCATCTGTATCTTGAACACGGGAGGGACGGTGGGAATGGTCCGCCGGGGAGGGCGCGTCGTCGAGCCCAGGGACGAGCGCGAGTTCCTGGAGAACTACAGCGAGTTGCTGGAGCTGGCGGACATCGACTTTGAGCAGCCCTTCGTCCGCGATAGCATCAACGTCTACCCGGAGCAGTGGACGCAGATCGCCGAGACGATCTACCGCAAGAGGAACGGCGGCTACACCGGTTTCGTGGTTGCCCACGGCACGGACACCATGGCCTTCACCGCCTCGGCGGTAGCTTTCGCCTTGGGTCAGAACCTAGGCTTTCCGGTGGTCTTCACTGGCGCCCAGGCGACGCCGGAGGTGCTGCACGGAGACTCGCACGCGAACCTCCTCCGCGCCTGCGTGGTGGCGGCGAAGGGACCGGAGCTCCCGGAGGTGGTGATCTGCTTCGGCACCAAGGTCCTGCGGGCCTTGCGCGCCCAGAAAAGGGACGAGCGCCGCTTCGAGGGTTTCGAATCGCCGTCTTTCCCGCCCCTGGCCGAGATTACAGAGGACATCCTTCTCGACCGGGAGCGCATCAGGGGCCTCGCCCGTCTCCGCGAAGACCTCATCCGGGAGCCCGCCGATCCTCTGGGAGACGTCCATCTCCAGGCTCACTTCGCCCGTGGCGTGCTGATGATCCAATTGACACCTGGTCTGGAGCCGGATTTCTATCTGCCGGCCCTGGAGCAGCGGGATCCTGAGACCAATCGGCCGCGTTGTAGCGGCGTGATTCTCCAGACCCTGGGAGCGGGCAACGTGGCAAACCTAGACCCCTACAGCTTCACGGCCTTTCTGCGCTGGGCAGCCCAGGCCGAGATCCCTGTCCTCATCACCTCGCCCTATCCCTGGAGCTCCGACCTGGCGAAGGAGTACGCCCCGGCAGCCGAGCCTCAGCAACTGGGTGCCATCGTGGCCGGCGAGATGACGGCCGCGGCGGCCGCCGCGAAGTTCCGCTGGGCCATCGCTGCCGTGGGGGAAAGAATCGACACGGGTGAGCTCGAGCACGACCGACGCCTTGAGGAGCTTCGCGAAATCATGGGCCGGAACTACCTCGGCGAGAAGGACGGTTCATTCTGGCAGCCTTCTGCCAAAACTCAAGAACCCACACGCTTGCAGCCCGATCGAAATAAGGAGAGTGCGGCATGACCAAAGAGAGTCCGGCTTCCCATGGGAAGGTACTCGTCCTCTACACCGGCGGCACCATCGGTTCCCGACCCCGGGACAAGGAAGACCCGGGTAGCCCCCAGTTCGTCGTTCCCTGGAAAGAGCTCGAAGCAGGAACGCCCGAACTCGCCAAGCTCAAGGAGCGTGGGTTCCAGGTCGACGCGGTTTCGAGCGAGAAGCCCCTCGATTCCTGCAACATCGGTCCGAAGGAGTGGACCCAGTTCGCGAAGATTATCTCCGATCGATATGACGATTATGAAGGGTTCGTGATCCTCCATGGCACGGACACCATGGTCTACACCGCGTCGGCCCTCTCCTTCATGTTGCGCGGCCTGCGCAAACCGGTGATCCTGACCGGCGCGCAGCGCTCGGCGCTGGTCGACGTGCGGAACGACGCTTCCCAGAACTTCCTCACGGCGCTACTGCTGGCCAACCCCAGATACTCCGGAATTCCCACGGTTCCCGAGGTCAGCATCTATTTCGGGGGCAAGCTGCTGCGGGGCAACCGCACCATCAAGCTCGACACCACGGGGTATGAAGCCTACGTGGCTCCCAACGTCCCTCCCCTGGGGGAGATCGGCGACCAGATGTCCCTGCACAAGGAGCGGATCAACTGGCCCAAGGACAACGAGCGTTTCCGGGTCCGCCTTCGCCTAGAGGAGCGGATCCTCCCCCTGTTCATCTATCCGGGCATCACGCCCGAGGTGGTGGAGGCCCAGATCCAGGCGACGCAGCCGAAAGCGGTAATCGTCCAGGCCTTCGGCTCCGGCAACATCCCCAACCTCGACCCGAAGTTCGTCGAGGTGTTCCGTAAGGCGCGGCAGGAGCAGAACATCCTGATCGCGGTCGTCTCCCAGTGCACCCGGGGTCCCGTGGAGCTGGGCATCTATGAGACCAGCGCCGAGCTCCTGGAGGCCGGCTTCGTCTGCGCCAACGACATCACCCTGGAGGCGGCGCAGTGCAAGCTGATGGCTCTACTGGGAGACCCGGACATCAGCCTCGAAGTGGCCGAGGAGGATTTCCAGCGCTCCCTGGCCGGCGAGCTCAGCCTCTCGACCTATGTCACGAAGTACTCTGGCAAACCGGACTCTCTCAGCGCCAAGGCTCCGGCGGCGAGCCCGGGGAAGGTGCGCTTTCCGGCGCAGCAGCTCGCCGGTATCTGGGATGCCTCCAACCTAGCCCAGGCCCTGCTCCGCTTTCGCAGAGCCCGGGTCAAGATTGGAGACGGCAACGACCTCAACGAGCATGCCGAATACGAGATCTATCTGAACGTGGACCCGGATGAGAAGCTCACTCCGGTCCATCCCAATTTCGCGGGCCGTTTCAAGAAGTACTCCATGGAGCAGGAGAGCCTGGTGCTCTTCGACATTACGGAGGCCATTCGGCCCTTTGCCCGGCCTGGCGAGCGCATCTCGTTCACCCTGCAGTGCAACGACCTGAGGGCCGAGTTCACCTGGCAGAGCGTAGAGCTGGCGGTGCTGATCCAGGAAATCTGAGATAAGGAGGACGGGATATGGCACTCTTGGAGAAAAGGCAGGCGCCAGGGCCAGGAGAGGCGTCGGGTCCTGAGGCCCTCCTTCGCCCGGGGGAGGGCTCGGTTCCTCGCACCGTGCTGCAGACCATCGGTTTTCTTGCCGAGCGCGGCGTGTGGTGGCAGTTGAGCCGCAACTACGAAGCCTTCAGTTGCCGGGATGCTGCCCGGAAACGCTGGCGGCTGGGACACGAAGGCATCGAGCTGTGGAACGAGCTCAAATCCTACTTTGGCCGCTTCCGGAACGCCAGCGGCCGCGAGCAGTATTTCATGGCGCACTGCCGGGCGGACCGCATGCTGAACCTGGAGAGACTGGGAGAGGCACTCAAAGCCCAAGGAGAACCCGAGCGGCTCGGCGATGAGGAAGTGCAGAGGCTGGGGCTCCGCTATGGGCTTGTCAACCCGTTCGAGACCTGGAAGCAATCTGTCTATGAGATGGATGGACCTCTGCTGACGGCTCCCGTCCTCCAAGTCTTCGACCGCGAGCTGACTCGGCGTCTGGGGGTGCCCGGTACCGTCATGACCAACGCCGGAGATCTCACCTGGGCTGTGGAGTTCGATGTCGTGGAGCTGGTGGAGAAGATCGACAACGCAGTCGTGGCAGACATCGCGGACCCGGATCCTGAGAACGAGGGCGAGCTCTGGGGCACGAGGGAGCAGCCCTCGATCGGAATCCTCACCGGCAATTCTCCCGAGTCCGGCATGCACCTGTGGAATGAGCTCAACCGCAGAGTTCGCGAGATCCTGGGGTCTCTGAGCTGCGGGGACGTCTCCATGCCGCCGGCGACCGTGTTCAGCTTGCCGGCCCTTGGCCTGACCATGGAGCTCGACCGCAGGGAGGAGGAGATCTGGCCTCACCTGTGTAAGGCGGTGGTCGATGCCTGCCGTTCCGGAGTCCAGGTGCTGGCGATCGCATGCCATACCACCCACTACTTCACCCCGAAGGTCCGCAAGATCTGTGACGAATACGGGACCGAATTCCTCTCCATGGCGGAGGTACTGGCGACGTGGCTTCGCCACGAGGGCATCCAGGAAATAGCTCTGGTGGGAATCCGCCACGTCTCCGAACTCGGCCCGTGGAGCGCCTACCGAGAGCCTCTCCAGGGGATCCGGGTGGAACAGCCCACCGAACGGGCGAAGCAACTGCTCGACGAACTAGCCTACCAGGTGAAGGCAGAAGGCCCGAGCGAGGCGGGCCTCAACCGCCTGCGCGACATCCTGCGCCGGGAAGTTGCAAGTGATACGGTGGTCTTGGCCTTGACAGAGTTATCGATCTTGCTCTCACTGCAGCGCAAGAAGGGGAGGAGCGGACGGTTACTCATCGACCCGCTTGCCCTCTATGCAGAGGCACTCGCGGCAAAGTATCTGGGCTTGACTTTCCCAAGAGAGTAAGAAGAGCAACAAGTAGAGGTGCACCAGAAGGGTGCCTCGCGCGTAGTGGACCGGTAGGGTGCAAATCCTGCCGCAGCAAAGAGTAGAGTCGGCGGCGGGCGCGGTGGCTGCAGGTCGCGGGAGTCACTGTTGCCGGCGGCTTTCGCCAGGTGCCGGTGCCTCAGCGGCCTTGGCTCCGTCTCCCGTCCCTGCTCATCGAACCGGACGTGCGGCTCTCCCGCATCCGGCTCTCGGACGGACTTCACGAGCAGGCATGCGCAGGTCTCCGGCGCGGACGCAGCTGGTGAGGATTCACCATCCCGACTTCTCCATAGATCTCGGCGAAGCCGAAACGGCCGGTCCCCCGCGGCAGCTTGTGCCGACGCCGGAGGAGCCGCCGGACCCGATCGCTCACGTGTTGGTGGACGGTGAAGCGTCCGCCTCCCCGCCCGGGCATCAATGCCCGTCCATAGAAAGAGATGTCAAGCGTATACCTCCTCTGAGCGCTCGATGAGGTTGGCATCGAACGTCCCGGTCCGGACCACCAAGCCCGTTCGCCAGGGCACGGTCTTCGGAGGGGTGGGG
>DASWME010000020.1:0-14500 GCA_036399915.1 Thermoanaerobaculia bacterium | reverse complement strand
GAGCGGTCTGGGCTCTCGACAGGGGAAGTCTACCCTCCCGACCGCCCGCGTCGCAACCCAAAAAGGGGTTCGGCGTGGGACAACTCAATCCTCCCCGTCCACTCCACCGCTTTCAACTCGGGTTCCTACTCCTCAGCCTTCCCCGCCGCCTGATAGCGGGCCGCTTCTGAAATGTCCTTCCGGGCGGCGCGGACGAGCTTGTCCCGTATCCAATCCGACAGGCTCGTCCCCGTCAGCTCCGCAGCTTGGCGGATCAGGTCTTCATGCTCAGGCATCAGACGAATATGCAGCGCGGCAGAGTGCCGCCTCTTGGGGGGTTTCGCATCCATGGCTGAAGAGTACCCCCAATGGATACACGAGGCAAGAGGAGAAAAATACCCGAAAGATACTTGCTTTTTGTGTATCCATTGGATACACTTCTCTCTGCCGAGAACAGAACCGTGGACGCTCCGGCCAACAGCATCGCCCCGAGTTGCCGCACGTGCGGCGGGGCGACGATCGGCTGGGGCAAGGACCGCGACGGCAACCCCCGGCGGAAGTGCAAGTCCTGCGGCAAGACGTTCGGCATCATCCCGCTCCGCCCGCTGGGAGCCATGCGGATCTCCCTGGAGGACGCTACGCTTTGCCTCCAGTTGCTCACCGAGGGCAACAGCATCCGCTCGACGGAGCGGGTCTCGGGCGTCCACCGCGACACGATCATGCGCCTCCTGCGGAAGGCCGGGGAGAAGTGCGAAGCGCTCCTCAACCGGCTGGTGCGCGGCGTCGAGGTCAAGGACGTGCAGGCGGATGAGCTATGGTGCTTCGTGGGCATGAAGGAAAAGACGAAGCAACGCCTTCACAAGACGGACCCCGAGTTGGGGGACGCCTATACGTGGATCGCGCTGGAGAGGGAGAGCAAACTGGCCGTCTCCTGGCACCTGGGGCGGCGCACGGCGGCGGACGCTTCTCTCTTCATGGCGAAGACGGCGGCGGCGGTCAAGGGTCGCTTCCAGCTCACAAGCGACGGCTTCAACGCCTACCCGGAGGCCGTGGCCCGGCACCTGGGGGGCGACGTTGACTATGCCCAACTGGTGAAGACCTACTCTTCTGAGACGGCGGACAGCGAGCGGCGGTACAGCCCGCCGCGCATAATATCCGCGGAAAAGATTGCTATCTCGGGAAGCCCGGACCCGGCGAAGGTCTGCACGTCTCATGTTGAGCGTACCAACCTGCACGTGCGGATGCAGATGAGAAGGTTTACTAGATTAACAAATGCCTTCAGCCGAAAGCGAGAGAACCTGCGGGCGGCGCTGGCGCTCCACTTCGCTGCCTACAACTTCACTTGGATGCACCGGACGATCCGCTGCACGCCTGCCATGGCGGCGGGGATTGCGCGGGCGCCGTGGACTATCCGCGACCTTCTGGCGATGATGATTTGATTTCTTCTTCCAACAACTCAAGTCTCGCATGAGCGATTTTGAGCACTCGGGCCGTAAGCGATTCGAACTCCCGGTGAAGACGAATGTGGGAAAGTAAGAGCGCCGCAATGATAAGCCAAGATGCGACGATCACCCAAGCCCACCAGGGAAGCGAATATCGGTCTTGAAGCTCTGGAATGAGCAGCAGGGAAGATACAACGGCAACAGCGGTAAGGATTACGTCTCGCAAGCTCTTGGAAAGATCCCTGAAAAGTAAGCGTTTCACGCTCTGCACCCCCCATCAGGCGCTCCCCGCAAGGAAAAGGAAAGCCGGCGCGGCGGGCCGGGCTACGGGGCACCCAGCTTTCGGGGATCAGCCTAGCCGCGCTAGAGGGGATTCTACAGCGACTCCCGGCGGTACCGATCCAGGATCGGGCCGGGATCTTCGGCGGGCTCGGCTCCTCCCCATCGCACCCACGTCCGCGCAAGCTCCGCCCCGAGAGCTTGGCAGTCGTGGGCGTATCGGAGGGTGGCGAGCGGCTTTCCGGTGGGCAGGTAGATCAAGGTGAAGCGCCGCTTGCCCCGCCCGTCGGACGGCGCGGTCTCCGTCCCCTCGTAGTAGGCGAAGGGCGGGGCGAGCTTGCCCCGGACGGTGACAGTCTCGCCAGAGGAGAGGACGGCCTGGAAGGCCCCCAGCCGCCACGAGAGCGGCACGGGAAGGCCAGCGCGGGCGCGGACCTTCAGGTAAGCATCGGCGGCACAGGCGAGCCATGCTCCGGCTGAAGCAAAGCCTTCCGCCTGTGCCGCCTGCTTCCATCTCGCGGACTGTCGGGCGTCGGCCCGCACGGTGAACGTCGCGACCTTCAAGAAGACACCCCTTCCCCAGGCCGGGGCCGAGCGTAGAGGAGGGCATTCACCCGCGCCCGGTCCTCCTCCAGGGTGCGCTGCGGGTTCGCCATCGCGTCCTCGATGGACGCGGCGATCTTCTCGAGGTCGTCTGCGCACCGGCCTACGAAGCTCGCCAGCGCGGCGTCCTCCATGACGAAGCCGTGCGGCCCGTCGATCCACGCCAGCACGTCCCGCACGTGGCGGAGATCCCGCAGGGCGGCGAGGATGAGGGCCTTCAACTCGCCCTCCTTGGGGTAGGGCCACCAGCCGGGGGCGATGTTGCGGTACATCTCCATGAGCAACAGGCAGACGCGACGGAGAGCGGCGGCGTCGCCCTTGCGGGTGAACAGCAGCAGGAACGTCTCGCGGAAGCCCTCCTGGAACCGGCGTTCTTTCAGGCGTCGCAGGTTGCCCCTCATGACGGCACCCCCTTCGCCAGCTTGCGCTCGAAGGTGTCGGCGACCTGCTTCAGGAGCCGGGCGACGCGGGAGGCGTGCTTCGAGAGGCGGGCGTCCCCGGCGTCGAGGGAGGAGAGGGCGCGCTCCTGCCCCACGCTCGCAAGGAAGCCTTGCAGGTGCCGCAGGTCGCTGATGGCAGCGCGCACTTCCATCCGGGTGCTCGACTCGGGCCACGCGGGCCAGCGGTCATACGTCTCCAGGAGCATCCCGAAGAAGTGCTCCGCCGCTGTCCTGAGAGCGGCGTTGAACTGCGGTTCCGAGATGTACAGGAGGAAGGTCTCGCGGAAGACGGGGAAGTCCTCCCAGGCAGCGGGGTCGATGGCGGGAGGGACGGCGGGCGGGGTGGGCGGACTGCTAGACTCTCGGATTAGCTCGGGCATGGGGGGATCTCCTATGCTCGGGTTAGGTCCGGCGGGGCGTGACCGCGCCCCGTCCGGGCCGCTTGGCTGTGACACGGGAAGGTACGCCCTCCCCTCTACTGAGGGGAGCGTAATACAGGCGGCAAGACCCCGGACCCTATCCGGGGCACCCACACAGAATTAGGACACTACCCATCGCTGGACCTTAAGCGGCCACCGCTGGACCTTAAGCGGTCGTCGCTGGACCCTAAGCGGCCACCGCTGGACCTTAAGCGGCCGGCGCTTGACCCTAAGCGGCCGGCGCTTGACCCTAAGCGGCCGCCGCTTAACCCTAAGCGGCCGGCGCTTGACCTTAAGCGGCCGTCGCTGGACCTCGAGCCGTCGCCGGCTGGGTCACGCCGACTGCGCGGGCGCCCTGCCACCCCGGGTTCCAAGTTCAGGGTGGCTCCTTTGCGGCTATAATCCGCTCAGCGGTCATGAAAAAGGTCTGGCTGGCGTTCCTGGCGATCGTCGTCCTCGGGTACTGCGCCCTGTCGCGTCCGCGCGCCGCCGGGGCCGGCGATCCCGTCGACTGGACCGCCGAGCCGGTGCAGTCGCCCACGGACCTCCCGCCCTTCGAGGTCGAGACGGGGAAGGGGACGGTCACCCTCCGTCCGCGCGCCGCCTTCGACGCCTCCGGCGTGGTCGCCGGGGCCGAGCGCTACCGCCTGGACGGCGGCGCCTTCCTCGCTCCCGTGGACCTGGTCCTCACCTGGGGGAAGCTCCCGGAGGAGCCGTACCAGTCGAGGGTGTCCTACGAGCAGATGACCCGCTATTACTTCTGGCGCACCGCCGCGACGGACCTCGACGCCCGGTACATCCAGTCCCACTCCTCGAACATGCACCTGATCCCCGCGGGCGACAACGTGCGCCGGGCGCTCCTCTCCGTGGACGAGGGGGACGCGGTCCGTGTGCGCGGGCTCCTGGTGGACGCGCGCCGCGAGGACGGCTTCCGCTGGGACAGCTCGCTCTCGCGGGAGGACTCCGGGCCGGGAGCGTGCGAGCTGATCTGGGTCGAAGAGATCCAGGTGGGGTGGAAGCTGTACCGCTAGAGTCAGACTGGCCGGTACCCCGCGCAGGCCACCACCGGCAGGGCCGGGTAACGGGGAAACCGCGGATCGGTCGCGGCGAGGCCGCAGCGGACGAAGACGCTGCGCGGCGAGGCGAGGACCCGCAGGTGCTCGCAGGTGGCGCAGAGGCCGGCCGGCACCGCGAGGCGCGCGAGGAGCCGCCGCTCCTCCTCCGAGGCCGTCTCGCCGCCGTCCGTCATCCCACCTCCGCCTCGGCCTGGTGCTGGGCCAGGGCCTCGTCGGCCAACTGCCCCTTGGTCAGGGCTTCCAGCTTGGCCGTGGGGCCGAGCAGCAGCAGCAGGTCTCCCGCGAGGAGCCTGGTGTCCGCTGAAGGGATGATCGGCTCCTCGCCCGTCTTTCCGCGGCGCCGGATCTCCATCACGCGGGCGCCTAAGGTCTGCGGCAGCCGGGCCTCGGCCAGGGTCTTGCCGACCAGCTCGGGCGGCACCGGCGCCAGGCGGAGGGCGAAGTCGGGCGGGATCTCCACGTACTGCCGGGTGGCAGCCGAGTCCTGGCTGGAGACGAAGGTGGCGAGCAGCGCCGGCCGGCCGAGCACCTCCTGGGCGTAGACCGCCAGCAGGTCGCGCTTGGCGATGACGCCGAGGAACTTGCCGTCGTCGTCCATCACCGGCAGCCGCTCGAAGTCGCTGTGGGCAAACAGCTCGGTGGCGCGGTGCAGGCGCTCGTCCTTGTGGATGACGCGGTCGACGGGCAGCATCAGGTCGTGCGCCACCACGGCGGTCAGGGTCTCTGGGTGGTCGAGGGCGTACTTGATGTCGTGCAGCGAGATGGCGCCGAGGAGCTTGCCGTCCGCGCCCACCACGAAGAGGCGCTGGCGGCGGGTCGAGAGGAACTTCTCCACCACGATGCCGTAGGAGTCTCCTGGCCGCAGGACGTTGGGATCGGCGCGCACCAGGTTCTCCGCCTTGAGGCCGGCGAGCACGGCTTCCTCCATGCGCCAGGGGATGTCGACCCCCCGCCGATGCAGCGACTCGGTGTAGATGGAGGTGGGGCGCAGCCTGCGGGCGAGCAGGCTCGAGAGGATGGAGGCGAGCATCACGGGCAGGATCAAGTCATAGTTGCCGGTGAACTCGAACAGGATGAGGATGGCGCTGATCGGCGCGTGGCTCGTGCCGGCCATGACGGCGGCCATGCCCACCGCGGCGTAGGCGCCGTAGGGCGAGGCCACGTGCGGCCACAGCGAGTGCATCCAGTAGCCGTAGGCGCCGCCCACCAGGGCGCCGAAGGCGAGCGAGGGGGTGAACAGCCCGCCGGCGCCGCCGCTGCCGCGGGTCAGCGCGGTCGCCAGCAGCTTGACCCCGGCGAGGCCGAGCAGGAGGAGGATGGTGAACTCCTGCGGCAGGGCGAGGCGCGCGGGCAGCTTCAGCGCACCGGCCAGGGCCAGGTTGATCGTGCCGTGGGCCCGGCCCAGGGCGTGGGGCACGTGGAGCGCGAGTACGCCGAGCAGCGTCATGCCGATCAGGGGGTGGAACGGCCGCGGCAGGAAGCGCAGGCGCCGGAAGGCCTTTCCCCCCACGCTGATCCCCGCCATGAAGGCGACGGACGCTAAGGCGCCGACGATCCCCAGCCCCACGTAGAGCAGCATCTCCCAGCCGCTCGTCAGCGTGTACTCGCGCGCCGCGTAGAGCGGCTCGTTGCCGGTGAGCGAGCGGGCGATCAGGGTGGCGATGACCGAGGAGGCGACGATCGGGCCGAAGATCTCCAAGGCGAAGTTGCCGAGGATGACCTCCATGGCGAAGAGCGTGCCGCCGATCGGGATGTTGTAGGTCGCGGCGAGGCCGGCCGCGGCGCCGCACCCGACCAGGATCTTCAGGCGGTGCGGCGGCAGGTCGAGCCGCTGCCCCATCCAGGAGGAGATCATGGCGCCCAGCCGGATCATCGGTCCCTCCCGGCCGAGCGAGCCGCCGCTGCCGACGGTCACGACGGCCGCGAGAGCGTTGATGAGCACCGGGCGCGGCGCGATCTTGCCTCCCGACACGGCCACCGCCTCGATGAGCGTGGCCATCCCCTCGCCGCTCGCCTCCCCCTTGGTCTTCATCCGCCGGCGGCCGAGCCAGAGGATGAGCCCCACCAGGGCGCCGCCGGCGGCCGGCGCGGCCACCACCACCCAGCGGGGGACCTGGG
Organism: Thermoanaerobaculia bacterium; assembly: GCA_036399915.1. Classification (GTDB taxonomy): domain Bacteria; phylum Acidobacteriota; class Thermoanaerobaculia; order Multivoradales; family UBA5704; genus DATARR01. Next base: position 8,144 of record DASWME010000020.1, on the reverse strand, counting down.
GAGCGATGGCGAGCAGGTCGCCCGACTGCCCCCAGAGCACCCTCTGGACGAGGCCGATCAGGAAGTCGGTAGCGAGCCCCAGCAGGCCGCCGATCACCCCCACCACGGCGATCAGGAGGAAGAAGACACGGTCCTCGCGGTTGGCGAGCCCGAAGCGGCGCGCCAGGGTGAAGTCGAGCGACCGGACCCAGTCGCGCGCGCGGCGCAGCCAGGTCACCGAAGGCGTCTCCATGAGGGGAAATGTATCAGGACCGGGGGGCCCCTCACCTCCCGGCAAGACCGCTCAGGCCGCGTTCCCCCTCTCCCGCTCAGCGGGAGAGGGGGCCAGGGGGTGAGGGCTCTACGCTCCCTTCAGCGCCACGGGCGTCTCGGACAGCACGGCCTGCCGCCGGTGCTTGTGAGGAGTGGCGAGGACGGGGCGCGGCGCCTCGGCGCGGGTGGCCTCGGCCCGCTTCTGGCCGACGATGCGGGCGTAGACGGAGAGCGCCTGCGCCACCACCTGGTCCATGTTGTAGTACTTGTAAGTGGCGAGCCTGCCCACGAAGAGCACGTCCGGCCGCGACTCGGCCAGCCCCTGATACTTCTTGTAGAGCTCGGCGTTCTCCGGCCGCGGCACGGGGTAGTAGGGGTCCCCCTCGCCCATCGGGTACTCGTAGACCAGGCTGCTCTTGCGGTGCTCCTGGCCGGTCAGGTGCTTGAACTCGGTGACGCGGGTGTAGAGGTGCTCGTTCGGATAGTTGATCACCGCCACCGGCTGCACCCACTCCTGGTTGACCGTCTCGAACTCGAACTTGAGCGAGCGGTACGGGAGCTTGCCGTACCGGTACTCGAAGAACTCGTCGACGGGGCCGGTGTAGATCATCTTCTCGTAGGGGATCATCCCGTCGATCTCGCGGTAGTCGGTGTTGAGCAGGACCTTGATGTTGTCGTGGTCGAGCATGTTCTCGAACAGCCTGGTGTAGCCCCGCAGGGGCATGGCCTGGTAGGTGTCCGAGAAGTAGCGGTCGTCGCGGTTGGTGCGCACCGGCACGCGGGCGGTCACCATGGCGTCGAGCTGCGAGGGATCGAGCCCCCACTGCTTGCGGGTGTAGCCGCGGAAGAACTTCTCGTACAGCTCGCGGCCGACGCGCGAGACCACGACGTCCTCGGAGGTGCGGATCGACTCCCGGGGCTCGGCCACGGAGGTGAAGAACTGCTCGACCTCCATGCTGGTGAGCTTCAGGCCATAGAGCTGGTTGATGGTGTCGAGGTTGATCGGGATGGGCACGAGCTGCCCGTCCACGCTCGCGCGCACGCGGTGCTCGTAGGGGCGCCAGCGGGTGAACTTCGAGAGGTACTCGAAGACCTCGCGCGAGTTGGTATGGAAGATGTGGGGCCCGTACCGGTGGACCAGGATCCCCGCGTCGTCGTAATGGTCATAGGCGTTGCCGCCGATATGAGGGCGCCGGTCCACGAGCAGGACTTTTTTCCCGGAACCGCGCGCCAGCCGCTCGGCCAGCACGCTCCCGGCGAACCCCGCGCCCACGATCAGATAGTCGAACATCGAACCGGCTCCTTTCGAGTGGTCTCATCCCCAAGAAGCGCTCGGAGCGGTACATCCGCCGCGGCCAACTTGAAACGTCTGTCAAAGGGCTTCCGTGGAGCCTCCGCGGCGCCGGGCGACGGCCTCCTCGATGAGGTCGGCCATGCCGCGCCAGGTGCGGCCCCAGGAACTGCGGGCGAGGAACTCGTCCACCCGCTGCAACCAGTCTTCACGCTCCGTGCCACCTTCGGCCCAACGGGTGAGCGCCCGCTCGACCGCGGCCACGAAGGCCGCGGGCTCCCCGGCGATCTCCACGAGGTCCAGCTCGCCGTAGGGGCGCACCACGTCGCGAACCGGCGTCGAGACCACCGGCCGCCCTCCCGCCAGGTACTCCGGCGTCTTGGTGGGACTGATGAACCGGGTCGATTCGTTCTGCGCGAAGGGCATGAGCGCCACGTCCCAGCCGGCCAGGTAGGACGGCAGGTCGTCGTAGGCCTTCATCCCCGGGTAATGGAGGTTGCTGCGCCGCGGCAGGCTCGCGGGATCGATCTTGACGACCGGACCCACCATCACGAGCTGCCAGTCCGGCCGGGCGTCGGCCACCGCCGCCACCAGATCGAGGTCGATCCGCTCGTCGATCACCCCGAAGTAGCCCAGGCGCGGGCGCGGGATGGCGGCCTGATCGGCGGGCTCGGGCTGCGGCCGGCGGGCCTTGCCGAAGTGCTCGGCCTCGATGCTGCTGGGGAAGGCGTAGACGGCCGGGTGGCGCTCGCGCTTGGCCTCGTAGAGGCTCTGGCCGCCGGTAAAGACGAGGTCGGCGCGCTCAAGCAGCCGCGTCTCGCGCTCGACCAGCGCGGGCGGCGCGCCGCGGAAGAGCGACAGCTCGTCCATGCAGTCGTAGACGACGGCCGCCGGCTCGAGGCCGTCGGAAAAGCCCAAGGCCATGGGCGTGTAGTACCAGAGGATGTAATCGGTGATCGCGTGGTCGGCGAGGAGCTGCTGGAGAAGATCGCGCTGGGCCGCCTCGACCTCCTCGGGAGAGAGGCCGGCGGGCAGGTGCGGCACCGCGATGCGGACGCCGCCAGGGCGCTCGCCCACCTCCAGGCGGGCAGGGCCTTCGGCGAACACCGGCTCCTCGAAGAAGAAGACCCGGCGGCCGCGCGCGAAACGGCTCATCAGGTGCTGGGGCCGCTGGTAGACGAAGTCCCACCGCAGGTGGGAGAGGCAGACGAGGTCCGGCGGCGGGGCGAGGCCGGGCGCTTCGTGAGCGGCTTCCCTAGAAGGCAGCACGTCCGGTCTCCTCCTCACCCGGCTCGCCCTGTTCTCTGGGATTGGCCGGGGCCTGATCTCTGGACCCGGGGATCTCCGGCTCGCGCCGGGAGAGCTCGATCTGCCGCGCGAGCTCCGCGACGAGCGGCAGGTGGACCTCACGCTCTCCCGCCGGGCCGGGATACCCCCAGAGACCGCTCCGGCAGTGGCGGTCGTCGTCCCAGCCCGGATAGTCGAGGATCGGATAGAGGCAGATCCCGTGGACCGGTATCCCCTCCCGCCGCGCGGCGCGCACCTCCTCGGCGACGTAGCGCAGCCAGCCGGGGCGCGCTTCGTCCTGGGCGCCGGTCTCGGCGACGATCATCGGCCGGCCATAGCGCTCCCAGATCTCGCCCAGGATCTCCCGGAAGGGCCGGTAGCGGGGATCGCCCCGGCGAACGGTCGGTCCGTCGAGGACCCACTGGTTGTTCGGGTAGTAGTTGACACCGAGGACGTCAAGGTACCGCTCGTCGCCGCCGAGCTGCGGCCACAGGCGGCCCACGATCATGTCCCAGGCCTGGAACTGCGCCCGCCGGTGCCCTTCGGCGGCGGCCCGGTCGCGCGGACGGCCCGGCGCGATGTGGATGGCCGGATCGCAGTGGACGATGCGCGCCCGCGAGTCGACGCTCCACAGCGCGTCCACCGCCGCCAGACAGGCCCGCGCGAGCTGGGACTTGAGCTCGAACCCCCGGCCGGTCGCGCACGGGTTGATGTAGGCCACGTCGCCCCCCGCCCAGGCCCAGAAGGAGATCTCGTTGATGGGCGCGTACCAGGGCGGCTCGTCCGTCTCGGCAGCGATCAGCCGGGCGACGGCGCGGGCGAACTCGGCGAAGCGGTCCACGAACTCGGGTTGGAAGACGTCGAGGCCGTCCGGCCATCCGTAGTGGCAGAGGTCCCAGATCACCTGCATCCCGGCGTCCCGCGCGGCCTCGACCATCGGCAGCAGGCTGGAGAAGTCGTAGCGGCCGGGCGAGCGCTCGATGCGGTGCCACCGCGCCCCGTCGCGCACCGTCTCGATCCCGATCCGGCGCACCCGCGCGTAGTCCTCGGCCGCCAGGCGGTCGTGCTGCGTCGCCGCGATCACGTCGAGACGCTTGCCGTCACTACGACAGTGGCAGGAGCATTCGAATCCCACCATCCAGAAACTCTTGAATAGCACTTCAGCGATACCCCTCGCGGCGGCCAAGTTGCAAGATGTGGACCACTGCACACCTGCGCGGCGGCGGTCCTGGGAAGCCGGGAGGCGTTCCTGGGGAGACTCTCCCGGTTCGCGGGAAAAGGAAAAAGAGTATGGGAAAACGGGTACGGGGACGTTGCAAGAGCTACACGGCCGGCCCCCTTCCTTCAGCGTTCCAGCCATGTCTTGGGAGGGCACCTTCTATGGGTAGGAGGCAGGCCCTCGCGGTCGTGGTGACCGCGCCTGGATCGTCCTGCCCGGAGGAGTTCCCATGTCGTACAAAGCCTTTCGGAGAGCGGCTGCCACGCTGCTGATCGCCACCTTCGCCACCCTGACCTGCGCAGCGCCCTCGCACGCCTCCCGCGGCTTCGGCCGCCGTGCGTTCGACGGTCCCACGCCGAGCGCGCCCGAGCGGGGCTTCATCGCGTTCCTGCTCCGCCTGTTCGACCTCGCGGGCGGAGCCATGGACCCCAATGGCAAGCCCTAGCAGTCCGCACCTCGCTCGTCCGACACCGGCGCTCCGGCGCCGGTGTCACTTTTTCCGCCCCTGCAGCAACTTAAAGGAATAGAGGGCGGATCGCCTCGCAGGGAGTTCTCCCGCCCGAGGAACACGGATGGACGCGCGTCACCCGGACAGGCACGCTCTCGAGAGGTTCTCGCGCGGCGAGGCTCACGAGGCTGAGGAGCGCTGGATCGAAGACCACCTCCGCTCCGGCTGCGCCCGCTGCCAGCGGGAGGTGGACGCCCTGCTCATGCTCACCCTGAGCCCGCCCCCATTCGGCGAGCCGGACCTCTCCTTCGATGCCGATCCGGAGGAATCCTCAGGAAAAGAGACCGCGGGCTGGGACCACCTCATCGCCACCCTCAAGCAGCGGCTCGCCAGAGTGACGGCCGAGCGCCGCGAGGCCCCCTCCCTGGTGGAGGAGCTGCTCGGCCGTCCGCCGGCGGAGCGGGAGGGCCTGATCCGTGGCGTCCCCCGCTTCCAAACCTTCGCCGTCTGCGAGCTGCTGATCGAGAAGAGCTTCGAGGAAGGGTTCCGCGAGGCAGCCCGGGCGGTCGAGCTGGGAGAGCTGGCGCTGGGGCTCGCCAACCTTCTTGGCAGCGACCGCTACGGCCGGGCCGTCGTCCAGGACCTCAAGGCCCGCGCCTGGGCGTATCTCGGCAACGCCCGCCGCATCGCCTTCGACCTCGCGGGGGCCGAAACGGCGCTCGCCAACGCCGAGCGGCTGGCCGCAGGCGGCTCGGCCGATCCTTTCGACGAGGCGCGGATCCTCGACTTGCGGGCTTCCCTGCTCAGCGACCAGGGCCGCTTCGAGCAGGCCGCCGAGCTGCTCGATGTGGTGATCGACATCTACGACGACCTCCGCGAGCCGCATCTGAAGGGGCGCGCCATGATCAGCAAGGGAGTGTTCTGCGGCTACGCGGGCTGGCCCGAGGAGGCGATCCGGCAGCTCCGCAGGGGGCTGAGCCTGATCGACTGGGAGCGCGAGCCGCGCCTGGTGCTGATGACCCGGCACAACCTCGCCTGGTTCCTGAACGACTGCGGCAGGAGCGAAGAGGCCCTCCGGCAGCTCCAGCGCTTCCGCCATATCTACCGCGAGTTCAACGACTCCTGGACCGGGCTGCGCCTCAACTGGCTGAGCGGCCGTATCGCGGCCGGCCTGAGCCGTCTCGCGGAGGCCGAGGAGACCCTGCGAGAGGTGCGGCGGCGCTTCCTGGCTGAGGGATTTGGCTACGACGCCGCGCTGGTGACCATGGACCTCGCGAGCCTCTACCTCAAGGAGGGGCGCACCGCCGAGGTGCGGGAGCTCGCGGCGGAGGTGCTCACCGTCTTCCTCTCCCAGGACATCCACCGCCAGGCCCTGGCCGCCTTAGCCGTCTTCCAGCAGGCCGTCGAGCTGGACCGCGCCACGCCCGGCCTCGTGCGGGAGATCTCCTCCTATCTGCTGCGGGCGCGCAAGAACCCGCGGCTGCGCTTCGAGCGGTCGGCGGCCTAGGATATCCTGCCGCGCCATGGCGCGGCCCTCTCCCCTACTGTCCGTCTCCACCGCCCGGCGCCTGCTGCTCGGCGCCCAGGGACTGCTGGACGATCCGCGGCGCAAGGCCACGCCGGACGTCGTCTACGACCTCATCGAAAGGATGGGGTTCGTCCAGATCGACTCGATCAACATCGTCGAGCGGGCCCAACACCTGACGCTCGGCGCCCGGCTCCAGGGCTACCGGCCGGCGCTGCTCACCCGGCTCCTGGAGCGCGACCGGCGGCTCTTCGAGAACTGGACGCACGACGCCTCCGCCATCCCCACGGTCTGGTACCCCTTCTGGAAGCTCCGCTTCGAGCGCTACCGCGAGCGCGTGCTCCACCACCCCTGGTGGAAGGAGCGCGTCGGGCCCGATCCCCACCGGGTTTTCGAGCATGTGCTCGACCGCATCGTCCGCGAGGGGCCGTTGATGGCCAAGGACTTCGAGGACGAGCGGCCAGCGGGGACCGACAAGGCCTGGTGGGGATGGAAGCCCCAGAAAGCCGCCCTGGAGTACCTCTGGCGCACGGGCGAGGTCGCGATCGCCCGGCGGATCAACTTCCACAAGGTCTACGACCTCGCCAGCCGCGTCCTGCCCGCGGTCCACGCCGCGCCGCGGCCGGGCGACGGGGAGCACCTCGACTGGGCCTGCCGCTCGGCCCTGGAGCGGCTTGGAACCGCGACTCCGAGCGAGATCGCCGGCTTCTGGCGGGCCGCCCCCCTGGAAGCGGCCCGCGCCTGGTGCGAGCGCGCCGCCGCGTCGGGCGAGATCACGGCCGTCCGGATCGAGCCCGCGGATGGCTCCAAGCCCTGGGAGGCTTATGCGATGCCCGACTGGGAGGACCGCGCCGCCGCATTGCGGTCGGCGCCGCCGCGCATCCGGCTGCTCTCGCCATTCGATCCCATCCTCCGCGACCGCCGGCGCACCCTTCGGCTGTTCAAATTTGACTACCGCTTCGAGGCCTTCGTGCCCGGGGCCCAGCGCCAGCACGGCTATTACGTGCTGCCGATCCTCGAGGGCGAGCGCCTGATCGGACGGCTCGACCCCAAGCTCCACCGCGACCGCGGTCTGCTGGAGGTCCGCGGGCTCTGGTGGGAGCCGGGCGTCAAGGAGAGCAAGGGGCGCCGGGCTGCGCTCGCCGCCGCCTTGGACCGGCTGGCCCGGCAGGTAGGGGCGGAGGAGTGGGCCCTCGCCCTATAATGCAGTGAACTCCAGGAGGCGTCTTCATGCCGGCACTTCGGGACCTGGCCGACAAGGCACCCGCGATCATCAAGGAAGCCGCGCGAAGCCGGCTTGGCGTCATCTCGCTGACCATTCTGTCGCTGTCGGTCCTCGCAGCGTTGTTCTTCACCAAGTCTGGTGATTCGGTGAAGCTGATCGTCTATCTGTCCATTCTCGTTGGAGCCTCGCTCTTCATCTTGCGTCTCACCCAGGCGACCGGCCATCTGCTGGACGGCGCGAACCCGCAGCCGCCGCCGGATGCTGACCTGCAGGCCGCCGCCGTCTGCTACCGCCTTCGGGAGGGCATCCCGGAGTTCCTCCTCGTCCGCACGAGCGGAGGCCGCTGGATCTTCCCCAAGGGGAACGTCGACGAAGGTGAATCCAACGCTATGGCCGCCAAGCGAGAGGCCTTTGAAGAGGCGGGGGCAGACGGCGAGGTCGATCCGGAGCCCCTGGGCCGCTTCCGGCATCTCAAGCGCGAGCTCAAGTCTCGCGGCAGAGAGTTCACCGTGGAAGCCTTCCTGCTCGCGGTCACAGCCGTCCACCCGACACGCGAGAAGAACCGGAATCCGACGTGGTTCTCACAGGCCGACGCCGCGCTCGCGGTCGCAGAGGATCGGGACTTCGAGCACGCTGAAGAGCTGCGCCGGGTCCTGCGACTGGCGGCAGCGCGGATTCTCCACCGCGTAGGGTAAGACTGCTCCAGCGACTCCTTTTTACACGCTGTTGTAAGAAACATCCACCTCCCAGGCTCATGGCCCGCCTCCCTGGCACGCTTTAAATCGCGTCGTCACAGCGAGTTAACCAGATTCTCACCGGGACTTCACACGATTTCTGCGGAAATCTCGCTGTCCGCTTTCCCGCGAGGCTCTCCAACCAAGGGCAAAACTGAGGCAA
>DASWME010000019.1:0-3231 GCA_036399915.1 Thermoanaerobaculia bacterium | reverse complement strand
AGCCCTCCTCTCCCGGGACCAGCTCGGCGATGCGCACGGCGAGCGCGGCCAGCTCCAGGGCCCGCTCGGCCCGGTCGGCCGCCGCCTTCAGGCTCTGCTCGCACACCAGCTCGCACAGGGCCCAGCTCCGGAACTCGCGGGTGCCCTCCACGAGGCGCCGGCGGCGGGCCGGGGGGTGCCGCTCCAGGCGCAGCCAGAGGCCCTGGGCGCGCCGGCGCTCCTCCTCGGCCTCGCGGGCGGCGTCGAGGGCCATGATGGCGCGGGCGAAGGCCTCGGCGGAGGCGGTCACGCGGGCCACGGCCGCCTCGGTGCGGGGGTTGGCGGTGGCGGCCGGGCCGGTCGGGGTGGACAGAGCGCGGATGCTCTGGACGCAGGCGAGAGCGCGGTCCACGGCCTCGGGGGGCAGGCCCAGGACGGCGGCGGCCTCCTCCAGGCGCTCGCGCGAGGGCAGCTTGCGGCCGGCTTCGTAGTCGCAGAGGAGGGTGGCGCCACAGCCGAGGGCGGCGGCGAGCTCGTTCTGGGGCCAGCCCTGGATGGTGCGCAGCAGGGTCAGAGCGGTGCTCAGGGGCGGCGGCGGCGGCTTGCGGGGCATCCTCTCCTCCGGGGCTGGCCAGGCTTCTATCAGATTAAGGTTGCCGCAGCCGCTCCGTTCGTGACACGGCTTGACGCGACGCTCGCCGGGGCAGGCTCCTGTCGAAGAAATTCTCCTGGACCAGAGGGAACATGATTTCGCGTGGTGAGGAATACTCCTGCTCTTTTCCCGCGATCCTTCAAAGCCTACCGTAAGTCCGCGGTAGGGGAAATCCCCCCTCCAGGAGGAGACGATGGCCAAGGTCGCGCCCCACCATCCTTGCGAGCCGGACCTGGAGCGCTTCCTGCGCGGCGGGCTGCCCCTGGAGGGGGTGCGCGCCGTGGTGCGCCACCTGCTGAGCGGCTGCCCGCGGTGCCTGCGGGTGACCCGCCGGTTGTGGGGTTTTGGCGCGGCCGGCGCGCTGGCGGAGATCCATGAGCTCGTGCGGCCCTCCCCGAAGGAGGACCTCGGCGAGGAGACCCCCGAGGAGCTGGGTAGGGAGATCCTCGCGGAGCTGAAGAGCGCGCAGGCGAACATGGAGGCGGCGCTGCGCCTTCTTCGCGGCGAAGAGCCCGAGCCGGCCGGGTCCGCACGGCCGCGGGCCGTGCTTCCCTTCCACAGGAAAGCCAGATGACCGAGGTGCAGGCGCGGGCGGTGCTGCGCGAGGTGGTGCGGGATCTGTATGCGATCCGCGACCGCTTGAAGCGCGTCGCCTCAGCCCTGCCGCCGCAACCCGAGCACGGGGTGCGGCTGGGGGACGTGGAGGAGCCGGAGCTGCGCGACGTGATCAGCTGCGTGCTCATCGATTTGATCGTGCCCGCCATCGACGACCTCAGCGCGGCCGCCTCCCCGGACGAAGAATGAGCCATCCCAAGTCGAATCCGCGGACGCTGCGCCTGCTCGGCGAGCTGATGGCGGAGGCGGAGGAGGAGAGGAAGGAGCGGGTGCAGGAGGAGCGCTTTCACAGCCTGGAGCTGTATGAGCTGCTGCTGGAGGAAGGGCGCGCCGCGCTGCCGTTCGAGCCGCGGCGGGCCAACGAGCTGGCGACGCTGGGGGCGGAGCTCGGCGTGCGGCTGGGCGAGCGCGGGATGCTTGCGCCCGAGGCCGAGAGCGAGGGCCTGTCGCGCGCCCTGTGCCTGACGGCCACGGCGCGCCGGCTGGTGGGCGACGTCGACGCCGCGGAGGCGCTTCTGGAGCGGGCGCAGTGCCTCACCCTGGAGGCTGCGGGCCGCGGGCGGTTCTGCCGCGCGCTGGGCCTGCTGCGCTGGGACCAGGGGCGCATCCCGGAAGCCGTGGCGCTGTTGCACCATGGCCTGCTGCTCTTTGGCCAGGCGCGGAAGGGCCGGGAGGAGGCGGCGTGCCGGGCGCTGCTCGGCCTGTTGCACGTGGAGGAGGGCGAGGCGGAGCGGGGGGCGCCGTTGCTGCAGCGGGCCTGCCGGGCGCTGGAGCGCGCGGACGAGGCCTGGCTGGCGGCGCGCTGCGGGCTGGGGCTGGCGCTCTGCTTCGCGGCGGCCGGCGAGCCGGAGAAGGCGAAGCGGGCCCGCGAGAGCGCCTGGAAGCTCTACGGCGGCGTGCGGAATGAGGACGCGCTGTTCGCGCTGTATTGGATGGAGGGGCGGGTGGCGGCCGGCGCGGGCGAGGCCACGGAGGCCGGGCACCTGCTGGAGGCGGTGCGGCGCAAGCTGATCGCGCGGCGCCTGCTTCCCGAAGCCACCCTGGCGACAATCGATCTGGGGCTCGTGCTCACGGAGTTGGGCAGAGGCGGGGAGGTGAGCGCCCACGTGGAGGAGCTGGCCGCGCGCTTCGAGGGGCGTCCGGGCCTCGACCTCGCGCTGGGCGCGTTGGCGACGTATGCGGAGGACGCCGCGGCCGGGCGGCTGGACCGCCATCTCTGGACCCGCCTGGCCCCGGAGCTGCGGCTGGCGTTCCGGCTGCAGGGCGTTGGCTTGAGTCCGGTGCCTTTCGCCTGAGCCGGGGGCCAAGCCTTCGAAGGCGCGCGTGACAGTCCTTTCTCCTGCTGGCGCCGGCGGGCCAACCGCCGGCGCAATTTCTTCTCCCGCCTGCGCAGCCGGCTCGTCCGCCCGAGGAATTGGGCCAATCGCCCGCGCAATTCGTTCTCCCGCCTGCGCAGTTTGTCCTCCCGCCTGTGGGGCCGGCCCTTCCGCCTGCGCAATGGGCTCAGCCGCCTGAGGAATTTGGCCTCCCGCCTGTGCAGCCGGGCCTTCCGCCTGAGTAATTTGCTCAGCCGCCTGCGGAGGCGGGCCTCCCGCCTGCGCAATTTGTGCTCCCGCCTGCGGAGGCGGACCGACCAACTGCGCAGGCGGGACTTGTTGAGACGCGGGCGGACGCTCTCGCCGCGCAGGCGGGCCTTGTCGTTACGCAGGCGGACGTCCTCGCCACGCAGGCGGGCCTTGTCGAGACGCAGGCAGACGTTCTCATTGCGCAGGCGGGCCTCGTCGAGCTGCAGGCCGGAGGAGCCGCGGCGCGGGCGGACGCTCTAATCCAGGCAGCGGCAGGCCTCGCCAGCCGGGCCGCTCTCCAGGGAGAGGCGGGCGAAGACGCGCTCGACCATCCGGTCACAGTGGGGACCGTCGAAGAGGTAGAGCCGGCGCACCTCGCGGCCGATCCGCTGGTCGAGCGTCTGCCGCAGGCTGCGTTTG